>NZ_CP117883.1:6932462-7237099 GCF_028736215.1 Mucilaginibacter sp. KACC 22773 | reverse complement strand
GCGATGCCAAAAAACAGCTGAACAACCTTGCGCAGGTAGCTGCTGCCATTAAACCCGGCAGTAAAGCCGTAAAGGGCTTACCGTTGCCTAAAGACACTGCAAAAGCCGGTAAGGTGAAGGTAGATTCGGTTTTCATGACTGCGGATACGCTGGAAACCCAGATATTGACCTATAAAGACATGAAGATATACCAGGAAAAGCAACGCCTGGCTTATTCCTATGTTCGGGATACATCAGCGGCTGCCCGTAAACAGATCATTGAAAATAAAAAAAATGATAAAAAACTGGTTGCCCGCCGGCTATCCATTCCGCGCGATACTACCTATCGTCATAGCGATTTCTTCGGCCATCCTAAAATAAAGGTCGATTCGGCACAGATAAAAAAAGATAAGCTATCGGCCATTCGCAAAGCCAGACAGGATAGTGTGCGCCGGGAGGAATTGAAGAGAGACCCCGTGTTTGCCCAGCGCGAAATTAATTTGAAGGATACCGCCCGCGTGAGGATGGTTATTGCCCACCACCACGCCAAATTGTTTAAATCGGATTTACAGGGCAAGGCCGATTCGATTTTTTATAGCAATGCCGATTCAACCATCCGTTGTTATGTACAGCCTATGTTTTGGACGCAAGGCTCGCAGCTATCGGGCGATACCATTTACGTGCAGATGCGGAACAAAAAGATGGATAATATGGAACTGTTCCCTTCGGCATTTGTGGTAAACCTGGAAAAAGACGATTCGTTACATTTTAACCAGATGGGCGGCAAAAAAATGCGTGGTTTCTTTAAAAACGACAAGCTGGATAGATTATACACGGTTGGAAATGCCGAAAGTATTTACTTTAAACGCGACAGCGCCACCAATACCGTTGAAGGGATAGAACGATCATTAAGCAGCCGCATGGTGGTATCATTTAAAAACAGCAAGGTTGCCAATATACGCCTGCTTACCAAGCCAGAAAACAAATACCTGCCACTGAAAAAGGTGGTTGATGATGATAAGATATTGAAGGGCTTTATTTGGAAGCCGAAGGACAGGCCCGTATCTAAAGAGTCCATCATTCAATCGCACCGTAAAACACCGGCGAAGGCGGCCGGAAATAAGGCTAATGTAAAGAGCAAGCCGGCTAATGTAAAAGGCCCGGTGCCGCTCAAAGGGGCGCCTCTAGATAGTTTGAAAAAGCAATTGACAACCGGGAAGGATAGCTTGCTAAAGACGGATACCTCCAGGGCTAAAGGCATTAAAGCAGGTAAGGATAGCATTAAAACCCCTGCGGTAGCAAAACCTGCTACACCAGTTAAGGATATTAAGGATACGGTTAAAACACCCGCAGCGAATTAGTTTGACATTAATCTAGCGATAATATCGTGAAACCGATTGTCATTATTCAGCATGATAGCTTCCGGCGTCGTTAAAAATTCTTATTAGCTTTTGGTGAAGCCAGATTATTTTCATTTAATGTTTGTACTTGAATACATTAATCGTAACATTGCAATATAAATTATGGGCTTAACAAAAACCGAAATATTTACTGATGAGCAAAACAAGCTGGCTGTTATGTTAAAGGCAATGGCGCATCCGGCACGTATAGCTATTTTACAGCAAATCATCAAAACGAATGCCTGTATCTGCGGCGACCTGGCCGACGAGTTGGGCCTGGCCCAGCCTACCATTTCGCAGCATTTAAAGGAATTAAAAACGGCTGGGTTGATACAAGGTACTATTGAAGGTGTTAGCGTTTGCTATTGCATTAATCCTGTAGTGTGGGATATGCTGAGCAAGGAACTAAGCGGCTTTTTTGCAGCTTACGAAGCGCCGAAGTGCTGTTAAAAAAATTTGGCTGAATCAATCGCAATATTGCAATAATAAAATTAAAAGTTATGAACAAGACAGAAGCTATAACCTGGAAAACATTCAAAGACACATTGGAACAACACCCTGGTTTAACGTTGCAGTTTCAATATGCAGAAAACCAATGGGTAGATGCTGCCTACCATATTACCGAAATAAAACAAGCGCCCATTACATCAGTAGATTGTGGCGGCGTAATGAATTCCTGGACGGAAATTATTGTACAACTATGGGAACCCGAAGGCAGGCAACAGGACAGGGCCATGATAGTTGGCAAAGCACTATCAATTATTACCCTTGTTGAAAAGGCGCTGCCTTTAAATCCCGACGGAACGGTGAAAATTGAATTTGGCAATTCGGAATTTGATACCCGCCAAATGCTGCCAAAAGAAATATTGATAGATGGCGATAACCTGGTTGTTGACTTAAGGCCCGATGCGGTGCAATGCAAAGCGATAGAAAGAGGCGGCGGTTGCGGCACCAACGATAAAGGCGAAGAGTGCTGCGAGCCTGTTGTTACAGTAAAGCCAAAAATTCAATTAAAAAACCTTGTTGCTGACGCTGCAGCATGCTGTACACCAGGCTCCGGCTGTTGCTAATTGAACTAAAGGCATGAAGGCATAAAGCGCAAAGCAAAAACGCTGTTTGGATATAATTACTTATTTAATAAGCCATGCAAATAGAAAAAGCAGAAACCTACAGGGCAAAAGTAATTGCCTTGCTGGCAGCTGAAAAACTCCCTACGGATGATTTGCCGCAAACCCTCGAAAATTTTGTAATTGCTTTACAGGATGAAGATGTAATAGGTGTAGCGGGTCTCGAAATTTATGACAGCTATTGTTTGCTCCGTTCTGTAGCTGTATCGGCTGCTTATCGCGGCAAGGGTATAGCAAGCCGGCTGCTTGATAAAATAGAAAAGCTTGCTGCCGCCAGGCAGCTTCGGGAAATTTATTTGCTTACAGAAACAGCCCCGGAATATTTCAGTAAAAAAGAATATCAAAAGATCACCCGGGCCCAGGTTCCGGCCGAGGTTCAGCAATCAACGGAGTTTAGCCATGTTTGTCCGCAATCGGCCATAGTAATGAAGAAAACACTAAAAACAGCATGAAAAATATTTTAGTACTATGTACCGGCAACAGCTGCCGCAGCCAGTTGGCCGAAGGTTACCTGCGCTTTTTCGCAAGCGATAAAGCCAACATTTACAGCGCCGGGATAGAAACCCACGGCGTTAACCCGAAAGCCATACAGGTAATGGCCGAAGACCATATCGACATTTCAAAACACACATCAAACCATGTGGATGAGTACGTCAATATTCCGTTTGATTACGTAATAACCGTTTGCGATAATGCCAATGAGGCCTGTCCGTTTTTCCCGGGCGATGTGCAGCGTTTTCACCATAACTTTCCCGATCCGGCAAAAGCAAAGGGAACGCCCGAAGAAATTTTGAATGAGTTTAGGAACGTAAGGGATATCATCAAAGTTTACGCAGCCAATTTTGTAAAACAGCATATTGGATAAACCCTTTACACAACTTCGTTTAACGCCGTCATCCCATAAAATCAATATGTCAGCAAATAACTGCGCCCCTGTGGCCGAACGTAAAAAATTAGGTTTCCTTGACCGTTACCTTACCCTGTGGATCTTCCTGGCGATGGCCGTTGGAGTTGGGGTTGGTTATTTTATTCCCTCCTCCTCTGGCTTTATCAATTCATTTTCCAGCGGCACTACTAATATTCCGTTGGCGATAGGTTTGATACTGATGATGTACCCACCCCTTGCCAAAGTAAAGTACGAAAACATGGGCGAAGTATTTAAAGATGCTAAAGTGTTAAGCGCGTCGCTAATTTTAAACTGGATAATTGGGCCAATACTGATGTTTGTTTTGGCTATAACCTTGCTGCGTGACCATCCGGCTTATATGGTTGGGCTGATACTGATAGGCCTGGCCCGTTGCATTGCCATGGTAGTGGTTTGGAACGAACTGGCTGAAGGCAACCGCGAATACGCGGCCGGACTCATAGCACTGAACAGTATTTTCCAGGTATTGCTCTATAGCGTATATGCTTATATTTTTATTACCATACTGCCGCCGTTATTTGGCTTAAAAGGATTGGCTGTAAATATTACTATTCCCGAAATTGCTAAAAGCGTGGGTATTTATCTCGGTATTCCCTTTGCAGCGGGCATCATCAGCCGTTATACGCTTATCAAAATTAAAGGCGAGGCCTGGTTTCAAACCAAATATGTACCTTTCATATCGCCAATAACACTGGTAGCCTTGTTGTTTACTATCGTTGTAATGTTTAGCCTTAAAGGGAATCTTATCGTTCAAATCCCTTTTGATGTTATCCGCATTGCCATACCATTGGTTATTTACTTTACCATCATGTTTGTGTTGAGTTTTTTTATTGGCAAATCATTTGGCGCCGATTACTCGCGCAGCACCTCTATAGCCTTTACCGCTACAGGCAATAATTTTGAATTGGCCATAGCTGTTGCCATTGGTGTTTTCGGCATCAATTCGGGCGAAGCGTTTGCGGGGGTTATAGGCCCGCTGGTTGAAGTGCCGGCACTCATTGCCCTGGTTAACCTGGCCTTTTATTTCCGCAAAAAGTATTATGCCGCAAAAACAATAGCACCGGTACGGTAATGAGGATTGCTCTTTTTTCAGATATACACGCCAACCTGCCTGCGTTTGAAGCCCTGCTGGCCGATTTAGACAAACGCCAGGCCGATGCGGTTTACTGCCTGGGCGATTTGGTTGGCTACAACGTTTGGCCAAATGAAGTAATTGCGCAAATACGCAAACGGGGTATTGCAACGCTTGCAGGCAACCACGACCTGAAACCTAAAAAAATAATTACTACTCCCCAAAGCCTAACCGAACCGGGAAAAAGCCACGCCTACCATTTGATTGATGATGAAAACCGCAAATACCTTGCAGCACTTCCGGCACGCATCCGCCTTGAATTTAACCCGCCCGGCGGACCGTTAAATATGGTACTGGCCCATGGCAGCACCCGCAGCGTTGACGAATATGTTTTAGAAGATTTGGATGAAGACTATGTGTTGGAAATGATGGAAGAAGCCAATGCAGATATACTCTGCGTAGGCCATTCGCATAAGCCGTATCATCGCGTTATAACAACCAGTAAGCAAAAATTCAAACACGTCATTAACATTGGCTCGGCAGGTAAACCAAAAGACGGAAACCCTGATGCCTGCTATGTGATATTAACCCTGAATGATGCAAGCACCGTGTTGGATAAAAACAGCATACAGGCTGCATTTATCCGCGTTCCGCATGATGTTGAAAAAGCGGCTGCCGCAATAGAAAAGAGCCCCCTGCCGGATGAATTTGCTGATAGGTTGAGAAGAGCCTATTAAAGCAATCAACCGCTGGACTATGACCGGAGAGCGTTCAGGACCTGCCTTATAGAAGCAGGCGAGTTCTCACATGGAAGGAACCGGAAGACCGGCGAATTTTACCGGCTATGCGTGGCGGATAAATTGGTCATTACATTCAGCGACAACAATTTACTCATTTTCGCCCTTAATTTTTCCCATAAAAAAGGCCTTTCCCGACGAATCAGAAAAGGCCTTTTTTGAAAGCTTTTGTGTATGCCTCTTAAAAAAGAGGTTGGGTAATTAAACTCTTTTTGATTTGATACGAGCTGCTTTACCGGTAAGGGCACGCAGATAGTATAATTTAGAGCGACGCACTTTACCAACGCTGTTCACCTCTATTTTATCAATGTTTGGAGAGTTAATAGGGAAGATACGCTCAACACCTATACCGTTAGAAACTTTACGAACAGTGAATGTTTCCGAGTTACCTGCGCTGTTACGTTGTATAACAACACCTTGGTAAAGCTGGATACGTTCTTTGTTTCCTTCTCTGATTTTATAATGCACACTTACAGTATCACCGGCCTTGAAGGAAGGAAACTGTCTTTTTTCTATTGATTGCTCTTCAACAAATTTTACTAAATCCATGATTTTTAGCTCTTAAAGCGATTTTTAGCCCGTAAAAATCGGATTGCAATTATAGGGCTTTTTTTTGATAAATAAAAACCTATTTTAAAAATTTCCACAATTTGTAATTTGTTAACAATCCGGGGGTGGCGAATGGTTGATTTGGTTGATTATGTGAGTGGTTGCTATCTTTTTTGTAAATCTTTAAGTACCCCGAAATTAATCGTCTGTTGCTGCCGGCCTTTTTTCGGTAAAATAGGCTATCACGGTATAAAACAGGCCGATGATAAGCAGGTTAAAAACAAAATTGATGAGCGTATCGCTCACCGAGTGCGAGCGTTTGTCAATATCGATAAATGTGTAAACGGCATAGGCAAATGCCAGGGCGAATATCAGCCACCCGGCTATGGCTACCGGGTAATAAATAATTCCTTTGCGGATAAACCAGTTTAATTTCATGAGCTTAACTTTTAATGGAGATACTTTCGGTCATTACATAACTTATAAAAACAAACACGATAGCCAGGCTGATTAGGATGAGCACAATGTTCCAAAATTTTATTTTAATGGTGATGCTCACCTCCTTCACCTTACGCCTGTCGGGATCGATGTTTTTTACCCCTACGTGCAAGATGGAAAGCACATTGATGACGATACATACAATAGGCAGCACAAACAACACTATCGGCCCCAGGAAATCAATAAAGGGAACTTTTGCTAAACCCGATAGCAGGCTAAACATAGCGGCGAACCAGCCCATACGGGCATGGAAGAAATAAAACATAAATACACATAATAAAAAATAGCAGGGCACTGCTATAAGCCAAACCCCAAGAGCGGCCGAGCGGCTGGCATTCATGATGGCCATTTTTACCGTATCCTGATGCTGCGAAGGGTTTATATCCGGTACTTTTAAATTTTCCATTTGCTTTAAAAATTCATCGTTATTTTTCATGTTACTTACCCTTATAATGCGTTAACTCATTTTGGTTGCACTGCTACAACATGTTTCTTAATTTCTCCAATCCGCGCGATAGCAGCGACTTAATCGTTCCTTCGTTTTTACCCAATATCTCGCTAATCTCGGCATTGCTTTTTTGCTCAAAATAGCGCAACGAGATTACCTCCTGGTATTTTATGTCCAGTTTCAGCAGGTTCTGGCGTATCCGGTTATAATCGTCATAAGCTTTAAGTTCCTGCTCCATCACCTCCCGTTCGTCGTCGGCGTTTTCATGCAGCAGCTTCTCCATCTGTGGGTTTTCCATCAGTTGCTGTAACGATTGTGGCTTGTACTTACTGCTGCGGTAATATTGGTTAAGCTCGTTGGTAGCTATGCGGTACAGCCATGACGATAGGCGGATGCCCCGCCATTGAAAGCCGCCAATTTTTAAAAAAGCTTTTAAAAAAGTCTCGGCTGCAATATCCTTCGATAAATCATAGTCGCCTGTGCGGCGCATAATATAGCCAAATACAGGTTTGTACCACGCGTCAAACACCTGCCCAAAAGCAGCCGCATCCGTTCGGCATTGTTCAATAAGCTGGGCTTCCTGGCTGGGGTTCATGATTACAACATACCTGTAATGCAAAAGGCATGGTTTGGTTGCAATCTAATTTAGGGAAAATTGGTGAGTGGTTGATTGGGTTGATTAGGTGAATGGTTGATTAAGTGAGTTGTTGAATTGGTAGCAAAGAAAACAAACTTCAGGGAGTAGATAAGCCGATTGATTTGTAATCTAACCACTCTCCTAATCAACCCAATCAACTACTCACCACCCATCACTCCAACAAATCCGGCCTCCGCTGCTTTGTGCGTTCAAGCGCCTGCTCAAAGCGCCATTTTTCAATTTCGGGAGTGTTGCCACTTAAAAGGATATCAGGCACTTTGTGGCCATTCCAGTCGGCGGGGCGGGTGTATACAGGGGCATCCAGCATATCGTCCTGGAACGAGTCGCTTAGGGCCGAGGTTTCGTCACTGAGTACGCCAGGGATAAGGCGCACAATGGCATCAACCAAAACTGCTGCAGGTAACTCGCCGCCTGATAGTACATAATCGCCTATGCTAATTTCGCGGGTAACATAAATATCGCGGATGCGCTGATCAATTCCTTTATAATGTCCGCATAAAATAATGATGTTGCCCTTAATAGATAGCTGGTTGGCGATAGCCTGGTTAAGCCGCTCGCCATCGGGCGACATGAATATTACTTCATCATATTCTCTTTCGGCTTTCAGCTTTTCGATACAGGCCGCGAAGGGCGCGATGGTCATTACCATACCGCTTCCACCGCCGTAGGGATAGTCATCGACACTTTTTTGTTTTTGGGTGGAGTAGTCGCGCAGGTTATGCACATGAATTTCGGCAATGCCCTTTTTTTGGGCACGCTGTAAAATAGAATGTGCAAAAGGGCTTTCCAGTAAACCGGGCAAAACAGAAATAATATCAAAACGCATGTGTTGTCAGAGTCAAGAAGTTAGAATCAAGATGCAAGATTAAGCAAAATTGTTATCACCCAAAAAAATGTCTTGATTCCTGGCTCTAATCTCTTGCCTCTTTTCTATCCCCTATGCTGATAAATGCTCCATAAATTACCGCCCGGATCTGTAAATAGGGCCGTTATCTCCGGAAAGTCTTTACCTATTGGTTGTACTATATTGCCACCATTGGCTGCAATCGTTGCCACCGTAGCTTCAGCATCATCAACCATAATAGATATAATCAGGCCTGGTTCTGCCTGGGGCTTGCGGCCGGTTACCCACATGCCGCTTACCTGGCCAACACCGTCATCAAAAGAGACATTCCCCTGGTTGTCCTGCCGGATGTGCCAGCCAAATGTCTTTTGAAAAAAAGCCGCTGATACCGCGATATCATCCGCAGGGATCTCGATGTAACAGATTTTGCCATTACCAAAAGTTGGGTGGTTTGCCATGGTTATTTAATTTTAAGATCCTGATTATGTTTTTCGCCTTAACTCTTGATTTTAGCTTCCAAACGCTATATCGACTTCTGTATCTGCCACCGGTGCCCAAATGGATCTTCAATACTGCCCTGCCTGTAACCATACTCATAATCCTGCACTGGCGAGGTAATTTTTGCGCCGGCAGTAACGGCCTGCTCAATAACGGCATGCACATCCTCAACAAATAATCCAACAACCACAGAATGCCTGCCACCATTCAGGCTGTGCAAACCTGAGTGTGGCGTTTGTTCGTGGAGATGAAACATGGCTCCGTTAATGGATAATTCGGACACATGTATAGTTCCATCATCGTTGCTGAAACGCCGGAGTTCTTCTGCACCAAAAGCTTCAATATAAAAGCTAATGTCTTTTACGCCATTGGGTATGGCCAGTTCGGGGGCGAAAGTGGGTTTATCTTTCATAATTATGTGATTTAATTAATCTTCTTCATCCAAGGTAAAAACCTCTTCAACCGGTTTGCCAAATACGCGGGCTATTTTTAAGGCCAGCACCGTTGATGGCACGTAGCGGTTGCTCTCGATGGTATTAATAGTTTGGCGCGATACCCCGATAGCCTGGGCCAAATCGGCCTGGGTTATGTTTTTGATAGCGCGCTCCACCCGTATGTTGTTTTTCATAGCTATTCCTTAATTAAACGGTTATTCTGGAAAATTTTCCACCTGAAACGGATAATAAAGAATACAAGGGGCACCAGTAAATTTAAAAACAAAATATGCTCGGTATCTGTAGAAAAAACAAGGCTGACGATCAAAAACAAAAAGTTAACATAAACCGACCATTGTAACGAATCGAGCCGGAGCCGCACTATCTGCTCGTCCTCAATTTTCTCTTTAGAGAAAGCCGCGATAAATAAGCCAATGGCCATCAGTAAAGTTGTCGACATAAAAAACAGGTGCCGGCCGTTAAAAATACCATCAGCCATGCCATCCCCATGCATTCCCATTAATTGTTTTTTATATAACACAATAGGAACATGTACAACCACCAGGAAATAGCCAAGGTAGCGCCCCCAATAAGGAAATAAGAATAAAGGTTTCATTGTAGTAAAGCTTGATTTACCAAATGTAAAACAAACTTTACAAATGTCAAATAAATTTGACTTTTTTTTAAGAATGCGGAACATACATGAGAAAAGTTATGCCGCAAAAATTCGCGAAATGCTGAAAAGAGGAGTGACAGGTTGTTCGAAAAACTTTTTAAGTCTGCGTTTTTACATATTGTTATCGAATAATTGTGGAAAACGTCCGGGGATTCAAGAATTTGGGAGACAATGTTTTTGTATATTAGTGTCATAAACCGCTCACAATGAACAAATCAAAATGGATTTTACTATTATTAAGTATACTCTTTACATCAATAGCTTTATATTTAGACTTCATTGTGAAGACTGTACACTTTAGGGCTTTCTTTTATAGTATGGGCGGCTTTGCTTTTGGAGCTTCAGTTGTGAAATTCATTAAAAATGACAAATAAATGTACCTCACCCGAAATAGGCACTAATAAAACTGGTATTTTATTTCAATAAAAAAGCCGCATAAAGCAGGCTTAACGTTATATTCCTTAGTTTGATACTTAAAACCTATCCCTCCAGATAAACATCAAGCAATCCCTCGGGCAAATCGATATAAATTTCGCTGGCATCTATATCAATACCTTTAATAATCTCCACATTCAGCGGGAAAAGCACCTCTTTACCTTTAAACATAACGGTGGCTATCAGTTGCTGCGGATACTCTTGTACCTGGATTATTTCGCCAAGCTCGCCGTGGGTTTCGTCGATGGCCATAAAACCTTCTACATCGTTCAGAGTAAATTCGGCTTTTTTCTTTTTAGGCTTCAGTTTGTTGGGTAGGTACAGGTCGCGTTTTACAAGTAGGCTTGCTTTTTCAATGGTATCCACATCCTCCAAAAACAAATAGGCATTGCTTTTTTGCAGGTACTTGATAGATTGTACGAAATAAGGGATCATTTTGCCAGCCATATCAATAAAAAGGGCGTCGAATTTAATACCATCCAGGCTATCAAAATCTACATATATCTGCATTTCGCCCTTAAGGCCTTTGGTTTTCAGTATACTGCCAACCCTGAAACAATCTTCGGTTTTCATAAAAACGGTGTTAAATAACAATGGCGAAGTTTTCGCTTCGCCATTGTTGATCATCGGGTCAAAATCATTATCGAAGCTTTTGCAGCTGTCTTGATTCCTGACTCTTAATTCTTGATTCTCGCTTAAAAATTATTCTGCGTCTTCAGCCGGAGCTTCTTCAGCAGCAACTTCTTCGGCAACAGGAGCATTTTTAGCAGCTATTGCAGCAGCTTTTTCTTCCTTCTTTTTAGCCTCTGCAGCCAAAGCCAATTTACGGGCTTCGTCTTTTGCAACTACTAAGCTGGTTTTTTTACCGGTGATTTTGCCTTCTTTAGCATCAGTCCAGGCCGCAAATTTTTCTGCAGCTTGTTCTTCAGTTAAAGCGCCTTTTTTAACGCCACCTTCTAAGTGTTTTTTGTACAGCACACCTTTGTATGAAAGGATAGCACGACAAGTATCGGTAGGCTGGGCACCTGTGTTAACCCATTCTAAAGTTTTGTCGAAATTAATTTCTATAGTTGCAGGGTTGGTGTTTGGGTTGTATGAACCTAAACGCTCAATAAAACGACCGTCGCGTGGTGCGCGGGCATCTGCTACTACGATGTAGTAAAAAGGTTTTCCTTTTTTACCGTGTCTTTGCAGTCTGATTTTAGTTGCCATTTCTTTATTTTATGTATTCAACATGTCCCCGGAGTACTTTCTGCGGGGATGCAAAGGTATAAATTATTATGAAGAAAAAAACACGAATTGCACGAATTATTTCGAATGACACGAATGAGGGCAAATTACTGCCAATCAGCAACATGCAGGCAGCGGCATTAGGCTGCTGAATATTATTATTGCACAATTGATTTTACACTTTAAAATTTGCAAATTACCGGCATGAGCATCACCCGGAAACCACGCATCGCCATTGATATGGACGAGGTATTGGCAGATACCATTGATAAATTTATTGAACTTTATAAACAACGCCACCAGCATGAAGTAATATTGGCCGATATGCACGGCATGGAAATTGGGCAGGCTTTACCTCAGCACCTGAGCAGTACGGTAAGGGCATATGTTAACGAGCGCGGATTTTTCAGGGACATTAAAGTAATGCCCGGCAGCCAGCAGGTAGTAAAAGCACTTATGGAACATTACGATGTATACATAGCATCGGCGGCTATGGAGTTTAAGTATTCGCTGGAGGATAAACAGGCCTGGCTTGAGGAGCACTTCCCTTTTATATCATGGACGAACATTATTTTTTGCGGACACAAAATACTGGATGTTGATATTATGATTGACGACCGCATTAAAAACTTTGTAACTTTTAAAGGGCGCAAACTGTTGTATACATCGCCGCATAATGTATTGGTTGATGGTTTTGAAAGGGTAAACAACTGGCAGGATGTTGCCGATAAATTATTGAATGGATAGTTAATTACTTTAATATAAATGTTTTAACTTTATACAATAAGCCGGGACCAAATCAAGCATGCCAATTAACATCACCGCTCCCACAACCGATTGTATAATTATTTTTGATACCGATGAAGAGAGATACCTTTTCATTAGCCCCGCTATAATTAATATTTTAGGAATTACCGCTTCCCAACTGCTTGGCAACAACAGGGTATGGCCGGACATGATAAGCGAAACGCAGCGAGAAGACATGGAAACTGCGGTTGCCAGCCTGGGTATAAATGAATATGTTGAACTAAATTACCTTATAAACACACCGCAAAACACAACCAGGGCCATTATTGATAAAAAGAGCCTGGTAGTTGACGAGGCTACCAATCATAAATTTTTAGTAAGCACAATTAGCGTAAAAACGCAGCTTACCACCAGCGATGCCACAGAAGATAGCCTTTTTAGCGATTTGTTTTACAAAAACTCCAACCCGGTGTGGATTGTTGATATACAAACACTACGCTTTGTAAAAGTTAACCATGCTGCTACGGTGCATTACGGCTACACCGAAGATGAGTTTTTATTATTGACACTAAGTGATATCCGCCCGGCGGACGAAATCGGGAGCTTAAAAACATATTTAAGTAACAATGAGAATTTTGAGATAAGCGCCGGGGATTTCAACCCCGCAGGTATATGGAAGCATTCAAATAAACAAGGCGAAATTATTTATGCCGACGTTAACTGGTTTGGTATAAAATATAATGGGCGCAATTGTATTTTATCAATTGCTACCGATGTTACCGCCAAGCTGCAATACCAGGATGAAGCCAGGCGCCGCGAGCAGTTTTTAAGCTCGCTAATTGATTCGCAAACTAATTTTTTGATACGGATAGATATTAAAGGGCGTTTTAGTTTTGTTAACAAACAGTTTTTAAAAACCTTTGGCTACAAAGCAAACGAACTGATAGGGCAGCATTTTGCAATTACCACTATACCCCAGGAACTGCACTTGTGCGAAGAGGCCTTTGTTACCTGTGTGAGCAACCCCGGCAAAATTGTAAAATTACTGCACAAAAAACCTGATGTATGGGGCGGTGTTCATGATACCGATTGGGAGTTTATATCTATTACTGACGATAGCGGCCAGGTGTGCGAAGTGCAGGGAATAGGCCAGGATATTACCTCCAAACTTAAAATTGAACAGGAAATAAAGGAAGCCGCTGAAAAGCTGGATGCTTTTATTGAAAGTATAACCGATTCTTTTTTTATTATTGATAATGAATGGCGGTTTGTTAAGGTAAACTCGGCATTTGAAAAAATGACCAATACCCCGCGGGAGGAAATGTTGGGCAATGTAATTTGGGATGTATATCCCGAAATTATGGATTCGGGCTTTGGTAAGGCATATTATGAGATGATTGAAAAGCGCGAGAGCGTAAAGTTTACCGAATATTTTGAACCGATTGACAGATGGCTAAGCACATCGGCCTACCCATCTGCTGAAGGCATTACCATATACATTAAAGATATTAGTGATGAGCGCCGGGCCCAGGAAGAAGCTCATTGGACAAAAACAAGCCTGGAGGCCCTGATAAACAACACGCATGACCACATTTGGTCGGTTGATAGGGAGATGCGCTATGTATATATGAATGATGCCTACATCAGGGAGACAACACATTTAACCGGCGTTGAACCTATGGCAGGGGAGCATTCATACCTCAATAAAGGATATAGCGAAGAGATACACAAGAAGTGGATTGATTATTACTCGCGGGCCTTACTTGGCGAACAATACACCATCACTAATGAAAGCATAGACCGGGAAACTACAACGCCGCTATATTTTGAGGTAAGCTTTAACCCCATTTATACGCAGCAGGGCGATATCATTGGCGTTGGTTGTTTTGCCCGCGATATTACCCGGCGCCTTAAAATTGAACAGGAACTGATTGATCAAAACGAACGCTTACGGAATATCGCCTCGCTCAGCTCGCATGAAATAAGGCGGCCCGTGGCCAGCATGATGGGCCTGATCAGCATTATGGATAAAGAAAACTTTTTTAACCCCGAAAACGAACAGATTATCCAGCACCTGTTCACTGTTAGTGCCGAAATTGATGACGTTATACGCTTAATTGTGGATAACACATTTACCAGCCATCGCTAAGTTCTTGAACTGAAGTGCCATAGACCGGTTAGTTCAAACACGGCAAACTCGCTGATGGCTACTCGTAGCAGCTCCCTCTACTGTTTTTTGCCTTACAAGCCCTTTTTGCCATCGCGAAACGGCAAAAAGGAGGACTGCTTTACATAAATTTATTTTTTAATGCCGCCAGTTTTATGGCGATGTCTGTCTCGGGCGCTTCCTGTGGTTTCCTGTTGAAATTGGGTTTGTTGTTTCCGCCGGCAGGCCTTCTGTCATCATTCCGTCTTGCGGTTGGCTCGCTTTTATCGTTTTCTTTCATCGATAAGGCAATCCGCTTGCGGTTAACATCAACCTCGGTTACGGTTACCTCTACTTTCTGGTGAACTTTCAATACTTCGTTAGGATCTTTAATAAATCGGTTAGTAATCTGGCTCAGGTGTACCAACCCATCCTGGTGCACGCCGATATCAACAAAGGCGCCAAAGTTGGTTATGTTAGTGACAATGCCGGGCAGCTTCATGCCCACTTTAAGGTCGCCAATTGCATTTACACCATCGGTAAAGCTAAAGGCTTCAAACTGTTCACGCGGGTCGCGGCCTGGTTTGGCCAGTTCGGCCATGATATCGTTCAGCGTGGGTAGGCCTACCGTTTCCGACGTGTACTTTTGCAGCGGAATACTTCTGCGGATGGCGGCATCGCCCATCAAATCTTTCACGGTGCACTTCATGTCCTTAGCAATTTGCTCCAGCAAGCTATATCGCTCGGGGTGTACCGCGCTCGAATCCAGCGGGTTTTCGGCATGGTGGATGCGCAGGAAACCTGCCGCTTGTTCAAATGCTTTTTCGCCCAGGCGGGGCACTTTTTTAAGCTGATCGCGGCGTTTAAAAGCCCCGTGCTGATCGCGGTAATCCACAATGTTTTGCGCCAGCTGCGGACCCAGGCCCGACACGTAGGCTAAAATTTGTTTTGATGCCGTGTTCAGCTCTACGCCAACCGCATTTACGCAACTCATTACGGTATCATCCAGCGAGGTTTGCAGCTTGTTCTGGTCCACATCGTGCTGGTATTGGCCTACACCAATTGATTTTGGGTCGATTTTTACCAACTCGGCCAACGGATCCATCAAACGGCGGCCTATAGATACGGCGCCCCTTACGGTAATATCTTTATCCGGAAACTCTTCCCTGGCTACATCGGATGCGGAGTAGATAGAAGCACCACTTTCGTTCACCATTACAATAGCAACGCCGGGCAGGTTAAGGTTACGAACAAATAATTCGGTTTCACGACCGGCAGTACCGTTGCCTATGGCAATGGCTTCAATCTTATACCTATCAAATAAATGCTGAATGGTCTTCTCTGCCTCGCGCGCCTGTCCGGCCCCGGTGTGTGGGTAAATGGCGGTATTCTCCAATAATTTACCCTGTTCATCCAAACAAACCAGCTTACAGCCGGTGCGGAAACCAGGGTCGATAGCCATAACCCGCTTTTGGCCAAGCGGAGCGCTTAAAAGCAACTGACGGGCATTTTCGGCAAATACGCGGATAGCTTCTTCATCGGCTTTCTTTTTGGTAAACAGGCGTACCTCTGTTTCCATTGATGGCTTCAGCAGGCGTTTGTAGCCATCGGCAATGGCTTGTCTCACCTGGTCGGCAGACGGATTGTTAGCCTTCACAAAGCTGTCTTCCAGCGCAGCAATAGCTTCTTCTTCGGCCGGTTTTATATCCAGCCAAAGAATTTCCTCTTTTTCGCCGCGGCGCATGGCCAATATGCGATGCGATGGGGCCGACTTTACCGGTTCAGTCCAGTCAAAATAATCTTTATACTTAATGCCTTCCAACTCTTTACCATCAATCACTTTTGATTGAAAAGTGCCTTTCTCTATAAAAAGCTCGCGGATGCGGGTACGTACTTCAGCATTTTCGCTAATGGTTTCGGCAATAATGTCCCTTGCGCCCGCCAATGCTTCCTCAATGCTGCTAACGCCTCTTTCGGCATCAATAAAAATAGCGGCCTCTGTTTGCACATCGGCTTTGCGTTGTTCCAGCAGCAAATCGGCCAGGGGTTGTAAACCTTTCTCGCGGGCCGCGGTAGCGCGGGTTTTGCGTTTGGGGCGGTAGGGCAGGTAGATATCCTCCAGCGAAACCATGGTTTCGGCTTCGTTTATTTGTTTTTCCAGTTCGGGCGTTAGTTTGCCCATATCGGTAAGCGATTTCAGGATAGCTTCCCGGCGTTTATCCAGGTCGCGCAGTTGTTGGGCGCGGTCGCGTATCTCGGCCACCTGAACTTCATCCAGCGTGCCGGTAACCTCTTTACGGTAACGGGAAATAAATGGTACTGTTGCTCCTTCATCAAGTAATGCCATTGTTGCACTTACCTGTTTTTCGGATATGGAAAGCTCTGAAGCTATTTTTTTAGAATGCGATATCATACATCAAATTTCGGACTGCGAAGTTGAGAGAATAGCCTTACAATTCAAAAAAAGATTGTTAACAAATAGGGGAAAGGTTAAGGGTGAAAGGTAAAAGGCAGCCGGTAAAGAGAGACTTCCGCGAAACCTTTTTTATCATACCTATTCCTCAAAGTTTTTCCGTACTACTTTTTCAATCGCCTTGCCCCAAAATTCGCCCAGAACGATGGCTCCCGCTTTATTGGGATGCAGGTAAAATATACCTTGCCTGCCATTTTCGGGTATCAGCAGCGTAAGGTGATGTTTCTTAAAATATTTGAATGCTTTTTTATCGCCGGTAAAAACGTGTTTAGGGTTAATGGTGGCGTAGCTTTGGGTAAGGCTATCTAATTTAGGCGCATAACTTTGCAATCTCGATAGCCCCTCCTGCAGGTATTTTGCCCCGTTTTGGGTGTTAGGGCTGTACCAGATGGGGTGCTGCAATATAACGACAGCCGCCGGGAAATCTGCAAGCAATTTATCGATAATGGTTTTTACATTCTGGATGTAATCGCCCGCAGATACAGGCGCACCATGCGGCCCCTGGATGGCGCTATCATTAGTACCCAGCTTAACCGAAAATATCAGTAACGCGTTTTTATCAGTAAATGCACCGGCTGCTTCTTCCACTTTGGTGAAGGTGTTGGTACCAGGTAAAAAATCAAGGGTGGTGTAGCCGCTATGGCCCTGGTTGCTAAACTCAACGGTGCCAAAGTTTTTTTGTTGGCGCAGATACGCAATAGTTGTTGCCGGCGGGGCATCTTCAGGCGTAGCCAGCTGAACGCCCTGTGTTATACTGTTACCAATAAATATAATGTTAAGGTTGGGCTTTTTATCCTGCGCAAACGCGCATGTAATGCCTGTTAAAATTAATACAAAAGCTAAACCAAATCTATTCATGTTACCCAACAACTAAAATGCTTTTCATATCAAACTCTTCACCAATAAACCAATGAACAAGTGAACTAATGAACCCCCATATTCCAAAACATAAAGGCCCATTTATCAACCTGGCCGCTTATTACCTGGGCGGTGGATTGGCCTGCGCCATGACCGGCGTTGGTTTCAATGCGAATAAGTACCGGCTCGGCGCCTTTTTGGTACTCCTGTAGCCGCGAACCAAACTTAAAGGAATGAGCAGGTACAACGCGGTCGTCATGGTCGGCTGTGGTAACCATTGTTGCCGGGTATTCACGCGGTGTAAGGGCATGGTATGGCGAGTATTTGTACAGGTATTCAAACATTTCCTTCGAATCTTCTGCTGTGCCATAATCATAGCTCCAGCCCGCTCCGGCTGTAAACTTATTGTAACGCAGCATATCCATAACGCCTACGGCCGGGAATGCTACCTTAAACAAATCAGGCCGCTGGGTAAGCATTGCGCCGATGAGCAGGCCTCCATTTGAACCGCCGGATACCGCCAGGTGCTCTTTAGACGTGTATTTGTTTTTTATAAGGTATTCGGCAGCGGCAATAAAATCGTCAAAAACGTTTTGTTTTTTCATTTTGATACCCTTTTTATGCCAGGTTTCGCCGTACTCGCCGCCGCCGCGCAAATTTGGCACAGCGTAAATGCCGCCATGTTCTAAAAGTATAATGTTCGATGTGCTGAATGCCGGTGTTAAACTCACTCCGAAACCGCCGTAGGCATATAACATTAAAGGGTTCTGGCCATTTAGCACCATACCTTTTTTATAGGTGATAATCATCGGGATTTTGGTTTTATCCTTCGACGCGTAAAACACCTGTTTCGATTCGTACTGTTCGGGATCAAACTGCACGCCCGATTTTTTGTAAATACTTGATTGCCCGGTGGCTATATCCAGCTTAAAAATAGTTGGCGGGTATATGTAGCTGGTAAAAGTATAATAGGTTTCCTTTTCTTCTTTTTTGGCGGCAAAGCCACCCGCAGTTCCAACTGATGGGAGGGTGATGGTTCGTTCCAGCTTGCCATCCATGCTGTACTGTTGCACAAAAGAGGTGGCATCTTTAAGGTATTCGGCAAAAATTTTGCCCCCGGCGGTACTGGCTGATAACACATTTTTGGTTTCGGGTATCAAATCTTTCCAATGGGTTATGCCGGGCGTTGCGGCATCAACGGTAACTATTTTAAAATTTGGCGAATAAATGTTGGTTAGGATATACAGCTTGCTGCCCACATTGTCCAATACACTGTGCTGGTTGTCAAAATTATCAACAACGGTAACTATAGGGCTACCGGCCTTACTCAAATCCTGGATGTACAACTCATTGCCGGTGGTTGATGTGGCTGCGGTTATCACCAAAAAGCGTTCGTCTTCGGTAAGGTAAGCGCCAATGTAACGGCGTTTGGTTTTTTCGCCTCCAAATATCAGCTTATCGGTACTTTGCGGCGTGCCCAGTTTGTGGTAAAATAATTTATGGTACTGCGTTAAGCCCGACAGCTGGCTGCCGGCTTTAGGCTTATCATAGCTGCTGTAATAAAAGCCATCGGTACCTTTCCAGGCAAGGCCGCTAAATTTTACATCGATAAGGGTATCGCCAACCACACTTTTGTCGCTGGTTTTTATCACAATAACCTTGCGCCAGTCTGATCCGCCTTCCGAGATCTGGTAGGCCGCCAGGTCGCCGTCTTTGGTAAAATCGATACCCTGTAAAGATGTAGTTCCATCGGCCGAAAATTTATTGGGATCTAAAAACACCTCGGGCTTGCCGCTATCGCCAATTTGCCTGTATAAAACCGCCTGGCTTTGCAGGCCGTCGTTTTTATAAAAATAAGTGTACTGTCCCTCTTTAAATGGAGCGCTGTATTTCTCGTAATTCCACAATGTTTCAAGGCGTTTGCGGATGTCTTCACGATAGGGTATCTGTTTCAGGTAATCCTGTGTAACTTTATTTTCTTCTTTTACCCAGGCCTTTGTATCCGGAGCCTGGTCGTTTTCCAGCCAGCGGTAGGGGTCGGGCACCGGGGTACCAAAGTATGTATCAACGGTATCAACCTTTTTTGTTTTGGGGTATGGTAGTGTTTTAATAGTCATTTGTTGCGCGTGGGAATAGCTGTAAAATAAAACAGCTAATGCAAGTAAGCAGGGTGTTCTTTTCATCTCCATTTAAATTACAGGGAACTAAAGATAGTAATTTGCACAACACGGGCACAAATGATTTAGGCCATTAAAGGTTAAAAGTTGTTAATTTTGCCCTTTGCTGCTGTTTAATTGACCGGGGCAAGCTATATTAGCGCCCTGTAACTAAAAGCGACTGTAGCCGTTGCCTTAACCGCGTTTGCGCAGATATGGCATGTATATTATCTGCTGAGGCCTGTTTTTTTAACATAAGCGCCGTTAGCGATAATAATGCATTTTTTTAGGCGTTTGCTAAACCAAATAAGCAAGGTTTTGGCAAACCAGATTTATTTTATTAGGACTATTACAACATGAAACAAACTTTTACATTATTGGCTGCAGCTTTTTTTATGCTGATGGCATTTAAATCAAAGGCGCAGGATGTGCAGGATGACGAAACGGTTTCCGAAAAATCTAAAAGTTATTTAAGCCTGGGATTTGGCCAGTCGAGGCCTTATGGCGATTTTAAATCAACTGATTACAGCAACAACAAATCGGGTTTTGCAAAAAAGGGTTTAGTATATTCTTTAGATGGTGCACATTACTTTTTCAAGCGCGCAGCATTGGGATATACCGTAACTTACCAGGACCAGGGTAACCTTGTTTATGATGACGATCAAAAGATTTCGCAGGGTTATACAGATAGCTACGTAGCCGATGGATCGATAGTTACTGCCAACAAACGCTACCGCAGCCTTAACATATTATTAGGCCCACAATACACCGTTGTATGGCATGCATTTTCGTTCGACTTCAGGGCATCAGCCGGTGCCATCAAAAGCATTGCCACACCTACCGTTGCTGTGCAGATACAGGGTGTTGACGCGCAAAGCGGCGAGTTTTTGCAACACAGTTCAACAAAATTTGCTTTTGCCTACGGAGGCAGCGCGGCTATCCGCTTAAATACCGGCGCAGGATGGGGCCTGTTCCTGAAAGCTAATTATGTTAACTCCGCCGGGCCAAAAATCACTTATACCGACCGTACGCTGGTACTTGGCCGTACGGTTACTAACCAGGCTATGACCGAGGGACAGGCCATTTTTGGTTTATATAAAGAGTTTTAAAAATAGATTCAAGAGGTTAGAGTCAAGAATCAAGACAGAATATTAAGAAGAGCCAAGAATCAACACAGAATAAAAAATAAAAAAGGGATGTTTCATTAGTTTGAGACATCCCTTTTTTATTTAAAACTCAAATGTGGCTGGCGGCCTGGCGCGGATAATATGGCGATTTAATAGAAAAACGTTTCGGTTATTATCTTATCGTCTTTTACACCAAAAACGGCTATCTCTGCTAATTGTAGCCTTTGGCCATTTTTCAGCGTCATATCCCGGCCCATGGCCGTGCTAAAAAAGTTGCCGCCCACCACCGGCCGGCTGCAAAAAAAGCTGTGTACTTCGGCTATAAGTTCCTGCCTGGCTTTTGATTTTGCCAAAACAGCCTCAATACCCATAGTAATGGTGGGCACGCCCATTGCCAAAGCGTGTTCCGGTTCGGTACAAACAATGTCGGCACTATACAACTGTTGGTAAATTTCTGTTACTTTCCGTTGTTGAAAAAGTTCATTGTAGCAATCCGCTAATTCCTGTGTTGTCATTTTTTTCTGATTTTGATAATACAAAATTAACCCGCCGAATAATACTAAAAGTATTAAATAGTGCTATATATTTGCTTAATCGTATCAATTTACAATGGACGCTTTAAGTACAATATTAGATGCAACCAGCCTGCGGAGTGTTGTTTACAGCAAAATCCCGCTTTCGGCCCCATGGGGGCTGGATATTATTAAAGACGATAATTCGCAATTCTGGCGGTTGGTGAGCGGCAGTTGCAGCATTGGCACACCCGACGGCCGTATCATAGAAATGGACGAAGGCGACCTTGTATTTGTGCCTCATGGCAGCGCCCATTGGATAGCCGATAAACCTACAAGTTTGCGTATCCCGTCGCCGGAATTTGTGAAGGCCCGCAGAGCGGGTATACCTGTTTTTAATACAGGGGGCGATGTAACCACCCTAATAGCGGGCCATTTTGAATTTGATTACCGGGCCCTACATCCCTTTTTAAAAGATTTGCCGGCGGTTATCCATATCAGGCAATATGTAACCGAAAATCAACTGCTGGTAAAGCAGGTTGCACAGTTAATGCTGAACGAACTCAATAACGAAAAACCGGGGAGCAGGGTAATGCTAAAGTGCTTATCCGAAATTATGTTCGTGAATATCATCAGGGCGTATTTAGAACAGGACGCGCCCCAAAGTGGTTTTCTTTCGGCATTAAACAACCCGAGGATCAGCAAGGCGCTGACACTAATGCAGGACTCGCCTCAAAACAATTGGACGCTGGATTCTCTTGCACAGGAGGTGGGGATGTCGCGGTCCGTTTTCTTTAACCAATTTAAAAAATTAGTGTACGAAACGCCGCTAAGCTACCTTACCAACTGGCGCATAAGGCAAGCTCAAAAGTTGTTACTGATGGATAAGAACAATGTGGCCCAAATAGCGGCAAACGTGGGTTATCAATCAGAAGCGGCCTTTAACCGTATATTTAAATTAAAAACCGGGCAAACGCCTGCAGCCTACCGAAGAAATAAGCTTAACCGGTAATTTTTTCCGCATGCTTTTTTTTAACTCTTGATTCTTGCACTAATGCACTTCAAATTGTTCCGCGCGGCTAACTACTACTTCGGGTTGATCTTTAAACATTTCGAAAACGCCGGTAACACAAATCGCTTTGCGTTTAATATTAGGGAGGTCTAAGGTCACCTTATTCCCCTTTATGGCGATGGTGTATTTTTGATGCGGATAGATACCGCCCATGTTAATCAGGGTAAGTGTATCGCTTACTATTTTGAGCGAGTAAACGGTATCGCATAACGTGCCGGTTTTGCCCAGACCTGCCTTAAAATCGGCAGCGTTGAATTTATTTTGCGCTTTTACCGTGCCTGCTAACGCAGTTGCCATCAAAGCGGTTAATATCAGTTTTTTCATATAAACACTAATTTCACGAATGTTTCGAAATAGCACGAATACCAACCTGGCGATTTAAAATTAAGGACACTAATTTCACAAACAGGGGCCAAATCAAAATTTGTGAAATTCGATACAATTGCTAAACACCCTGCAAGTATTCGTTCTTATTTAAATTCGATCTTATTGGTGAAGCACCTGCAGTAATTCGAATGCTTATTCTTCTTCGTCCTCATCAACGTCGGGCGTTAAGCCGTCTTCTACATTTAAGGTAAATGCCGATTCGGATGCACGGGTGGCAGCTTCTAAAGCAGCAATATCTGCAACGTCTTTATCTAAACGTTCGTTACCGGTGTCCTGGCCTTCGTTTTGTTCGTATTCGTTGCCTGGATCTTTTTCGTCCTGGTTATCATCAAGGTTGGGGTTTTCTGGAAGTGGCATAATGTGGTTGTTTTTTATTGAGTAACAGCTTTAACCCTTATTAGGTTTTAAATTAAAGTTACATAAATAGCGGCCAAAACAACTTACAATCCGCTGAAATAATATATCCCCGAAAATACGTATTTTTGTGCGTTTTTTGAAGCAAGCCTGTAAACCGACCGAAACGTAACGCCTTTTGTAGCCGGACCATCATCAAGCAAAGCTGCTTTGATTAGCTTTTGAATACACCGAATATGTTAGAGAAATTAGAACTGATATTTCAACGCTGGAAAACCGTTGAAGGCGAATTAAGCAATCCTGAAGTAATGCAGGATATGAAACGCTATGCCCAGCTGAATAAAGAATATAAAGACCTTGCTAAAATTGTTGACGAGTATAACATATACCGTAACATTATGAGCAATATTGATAGCAATAAAGAGATTTTGGCTACCGAAAAAGACGAAGAGTTTCGTGAAATGGCCAAAATGGAACTGGATGAGTTATTGGGCAAACAGGAAGAGATGGAAGAATCCATCCGCCTGATGCTGATCCCTAAAGATCCTGAAGATAGCAAAAACGCAATGGTAGAAATTCGTGGCGGTACCGGTGGCGACGAAGCTGCTTTATTTGCCGGCGACCTTTACCGCATGTACATGCGCTATTGCGAAAAACGCGGCTGGAAAACCGAACTGGTTGATTATACCGAAGGCACCAGCGGCGGCTACAAGGAAATTGTATTTAACGTAATAGCCGAAGACGCCTACGGTACCCTAAAATATGAATCGGGCGTACATCGGGTTCAACGCGTTCCTGATACTGAAACCCAGGGCAGGGTACACACTTCGGCCGCATCGGTTGTGGTATTGCCCGAGGTTGATGAGTTTGATATCGACCTGCAGGTTAGCGATATCCGCAAGGATTTGTTCTGCGCATCGGGCCCGGGCGGTCAATCGGTAAATACTACCTACTCGGCCGTAAGGTTAACCCACTTGCCTACCGGTATTGTGGCGCAGTGCCAGGACCAAAAATCGCAATTAAAAAACTACGATAAAGCATTACAGGTATTACGCTCACGCGTGTACGAAATGGAGCTGCAAAAGCACCTGGAAGAAACATCCAAAAAGCGCAAAACCATGGTATCAACCGGCGACAGGTCGGCCAAGGTACGTACCTACAACTACCCGCAGGGCCGCTTAACAGAGCACCGCATCGGGCTTACCATATACAACCTGCCCGGCGTATTAAACGGCGACTTACAGGAGATAATGGAAGCTTTACAGTTTGCAGAAAATGCCGAGAAACTGAAAGAAGGAACCGTAGTTTAAGGTTAAAGGAGAAAGGTCAAAGGCAAAAGGTTTGCCTTACATCATATCAAAAGGCTTTTAGCAATATGCTAAAGGCCTTTCTTTTTTTGTTGAACCTTTTGGGCTTTTCGCTATCTTTAGTAAACACTACAACTATGGACGAACCAGAAAAACTCGATCGTATTATTGAGGCCCGCATGAAGCTTAAAGCCCGGTTTGAGGAAAAGATGAAGCTTACCCCATCGGTAGCCGACGACAAACCCCGCGGTACCGGCGCACCAAACAGGCATGGCATGCCGGCTATCCCCATAGGTCAAACGGTTACTGTTAAATGGCCTGTGCTTGATTTGGGGTACCAACCCAATATACCAACCGAAAAATGGAGGCTGACTATTGATGGCGCAGTTGACAACCCGGTTAAGCTTACCTGGAAACAGTTTTTAGATTTACCCCAAACCAAAGACACCTCCGATTTTCATTGTGTAACCACCTGGTCAAAATTAAATATGCCATGGAAGGGTGTAAGCCTGCTTGATATTGCAGCATTGGTGCACCCTAAAGAAAATGCCACGCATATTATGTGCTACGGATACGATACGTATAGCACAAATATATCTTTGGAAGAAGCCCTTAAACCTGATGTTTTATTGGTGCATACTTTTGAGGGCCAGCCCTTGCCGATAGAACACGGAGGCCCGGTACGCATGATTACACCCCAGCTTTATGCCTGGAAGGGCTCAAAGTGGATAAAACGAATTGAGTTTTTAACCGAAAACAAATTAGGTTTCTGGGAAGATCGCGGCTATTCAAACACGGCCTATCCCTGGCGAAACGACAGGTATAGCGATTAGCAAAAAGCTAACATTTTGCCAAATCGCTTTCGGCCTTGTGCTTTTTGCTTTAAGCTTCTACGGTTTAGCTGTAATTTTTGCCGATTGCTCCAACTCACTGCTTACCGAATCGTCAAAATACAGGCGATAAATTACCCATTCGTTTTTAGGCTTGTAAAACATAAATGTAAACCGCAGCGGTTGGTTTTGATGTTTTACCAGGTAGCTGTATAATATAAGGCTATTGGATGCTTTGCGCTGAACGATCAGATCTTTGCCAGTATAAGCGCCGATAAGGCTTCGGGTAGTATCTATTTTTGAAATAAGCTTAACCAGGCTGTTGGAGTCAATAAGCGGATTGGTTTTAAATATATCAATCATCGCTTTTGTGGTGCTCTCTTTATCGTAACTCCTGAAAAACTTTTCTATAAGAGTTGTGGGCGCTATAATTCCTGCTGCTGTTGGTGTTTTCGCGGCAGCTTCAGGTTTTGCTGTTGTAGCTGCAGGTTTGGTTTGTGCTGATAAATTGCTGCCGATAGCGCCTGCAAACACAATTAAAACTATAAGCCTTATGGCTTTAAAACGGGAGTTGAGCATACTGTTGGTATTTGTGTGCCTAAAATAGGTATTTTATGTATAAAGGCGTCAATTGGCAAGTATAAAGTTTCCTGTGAATTGATCGCAATACCATTTACTCAACTTTTTAACTTATTGCTTTACTATTTTATTTAACAATAAGCTCTTAATAGTTATATTGGAGGGCCATTACTTATTACAATTGAATATAAATGAAAAAGTACCTATTTGTTTTATCGTTGCTGGCTTTAACATTTGCTACCGGTGATGTTTTTGCACAGAAAACAACAGACTATCAGGCAATAGCCGATTCGCTTTATGATAGTAAAGACTATAGAAAAGCGCTGGAGAATTACACCAGAGCCATTAATATGAACCCTAAAAGCAAGCAGAAGCTCGTTGCCTTGCTTGATAAAAAGGCCCAAGCAGAAAACGATTTAAAATTGTATGCCGAAGCCATCAAAGATGAGACTGCGGCAATTTTAGCCGATCCCAATTTTGGCGATGCGTATTGGAACAGGGCGATTGCCTATGGAAGCACAGGAGAGTATCAGAAAGCCATCGCCGATTATAACAAAGCCGTCCCTTTTAACGCTGGCAATAACGAAAACCTGTCTACACTATATGACAATATCGCACTTAACGAGCGAAAAATAAAGCAATATAAACAGGCCATAGAGCACGGCACTAAGGCAATATCCCTTAACAGCCAAAACGGAGACGCATATTGGAACAGGGCCGCCGCACACGGCCAGAATGGAGATTACCAACAGGCTGTTGATGATTATACAACCGCCATGTACTTCAATCAAGAAGACCTGAAAGAGCTTTCCAATCTGTACCAGTTTAGGGGACGCAATAAAAGAAACCTAAAGCAATATAAAGACGCAATTAATGATTACAATACATCAGTAAAGTTAAATCCTGATAATGGCGATGCGTATTGGGACAGGGGACTTGTTTATCAACGCAACGGCGATTATCTGTTATCGGCTAATGATTTTACAAAAGCTATGGAATTTTACCAGGAAGACAAGCAGAACCTGGCTATACTTTATGATAACAGGGCAGGTGATGAAATAGCGCTGAGACTACCCGAGAAAGCAATTGCCGACATTACCCGCGCCATTAGCCTTGACCCTGAACGAGGGCACCTATATTGGAGCCGCGCAAACTTTTACACCCAAAACGGTGAATGCAAACAGGCAATTGCAGATTATACAAAAACAATCGACTATTACAAGGATGATAACAAAGCACAGGCTATCCTGCATTATGATATTGCAACTAATCTTTATATTTTAAAAGACGATCCAAAGGTGATAGACGAATGCGCCAAAGCGATTTCTTTAGACCCTAATTTTGGCGAGTCTTATTTTTTGAGAGGCAAGGTTTACCTAAAAAGACTTGTCAATAAAGACCTGGCTATGAAGGATTTTAACCGGGCAATCGCGCTGGATACCACAAAAGCATCCGTTGGTTACATTTTTTCGCAGTTTTATATTGGCCAAACCGACCTGGCCCTTAGTCTTTTACAGCAATTGGTATTACAAACGCCCAATCCTGATGATGTACTTACTCACTATTACAATATTGCCTGCATGTTTTCGATTATGAACAAACCCGACGAAGCTAATATCTACCTGAAAAAAGCGATTGACTCGGGCTACCCCAAAAAGTTTGCTGCAAACGACGAAGATTTTGATAACATCCGTAAAACGGCTGATTACCTGGCCATCATGGCCGATACAAAGTAAGTATGCTACTCAATAGTATGGCTGTTTTATAGTGAGTGAGGCTGAATTGGGGTACAATAGTTGTAAAAAGCACAATTCATTGTCATCAAAAAGCTAAAATGCTAACAATCAAGCCAAAAAATTCAAAATAAATTCATTTTACATGCAATAAAATACAAAATCATTTGAAAAAAGAATAATTATGTGCTAAATTCGCAATGATGGCACTCACAAAAAAAATATTCTTTGTATTATTTTTTTTCCAGCTTTCTATAGCTGCGGCTGCCAATGCGGATACAATTTTAAAACATTATAACCGCTGGGGTTCAACAGCCGACGATATCTCCAGGCTGCACCACAACCTCATTAACATTGCCCAACAACAGGAACTAAGCGACGACTCGCCCGAATCGGGCAACAACCCGGGTAACCATGCCGGTGTTTACGTAAGGTTTGTCCATGTCCGTACAAACAATTCGGCAATTTTGCAGCCGGCCAATCAATCGTTGCCCGGCATAATTACAAACTTTATAAAGCAGGAACCCAAGCAAAACATTGTCAGGGAAGCCTTTCTTCCGGCATATTATAGCTTCCTGTTCCGGCTAAGTCCCTTCTGATCTTTTTTCTGATGCAATGCCCCACCGCGGTGCATGATAACCTCTATTTAAAAGAATTAATAACATAGCCATTTTGGTACGTGAACGTTACCACTATGCTTAACGCTATCAGAAAAATGAAAACAGTTAAAGCAATACTGCCCTTACTGGCAATAATAACAGCTATATACGTCACGGGTTGCTCCTCCAAAGCACAAACCACCCAAGACGAAGCCACCGATACCCTACAACTACCTGTACTTACATTAGCCACGCGTGATACGGTTATCCAAAAGCCTTATGTTGCCGATATCCAGGCATTAAAAAACATTGATATCCGTTCGCGCGTTCGTGGTTTTTTGGAAAAAATTTTTATCGACGAAGGCGCATCGGTGCAAAAAGGCCAGCTGCTTTTTAAACTCAACGACCAGGAGTTTAAGGTAAACCTCACCAAGGCCAAAGCAGCCCTAAGTAATGCTGTTGCCGCCGCCAAGGCGACCGCCCTGGAGGTTGACCGTGTTAAAATGCTGGTTGATAAAAAAGTGATCTCCAAATCGGAACTGGACGTGGCCGAATCAAAGCTTAGCGCGGATAAGGCAACCATTGAAGAGGCCCGTTCCATGGTGCAAAGCGCCGAAGACCAGCTGGCCTATACCTACATCCACGCACCGTTTGATGGCATTGTGGATAGGATTCCTCTTAAATCGGGCAGTTTGATTGATGAGGGCACGCTGCTCACCAGCTTGTCTGATATCAGTTCGATGTACGCGTACTTCAGTTTCCCCGAAAATGAATACCTGCAATACGTTCGTAAACGCAAAACCGCGCCGGGCAAAACAAGCGACAAGGTGCGGCTGGTACTGGCCGATGGCCTCGACTTTCCGTACGAGGGCGATATTGAAACTGTTGAAGCAGAAATTGAACAAAAAACCGGTTCTATTAATTTCAGGGCTCGCTTTCCCAACCCGCAAAAGCTTCTGAAGCATGGCGCCACCGGCAAGCTATTTATATCAACCAAGGCCGATAACGTGGTTATGGTGCCACAACAATCGGTATTTGATATCCAGGATAAAAGCTATGTTTATTTAGTTGATAAAAACAACCAGCTGCATATGCGTGCTTTTGTACCGCAAACCCGTTTTTCTAACTACTATATCGTAAAAGATGGCTTAAAGCCCGGCGACAAAATACTGCTGGAGGGCACCCAGAATGTACGCGACGGAATGATCATTAAACCAAGAAAACTCAGCAGGGATTCGCTGCTTGCTATGAAGTAGTTTTTCAAGTCTTTAGTCTTAAGTAGCGGGCCTGAAGTTTTATACGCGAAGCTTTAAGCCTGAAACTATGGCCATGGGCTTTTTTGACTCAAAACTTAAGACTTAGAACTCAAGACTTAGTTTATTGTATACAAACCCTCACTCGCTATGTTCGAAACATTTATAAAGCGACCGGTGCTGTCGCTTGTGATATCTTTAATAATTACCCTGCTGGGCGTGCTGGCATTAATTACTTTGCCGGTTACCCAGTTCCCTGATATTGTGCCCCCATCGGTAACCGTTACCGCCAACTATACCGGTGCGAACGCCGAGGTTTGCGCTAAGGCCGTGGCTACACCGCTTGAACGCGCCATTAACGGTGTGCCGGGCATGACTTATATGACCACCGTTTGCAGCAACGACGGGCTTACGGTGATACAGATTTATTTTAACGTTGGGGTCGATCCCGACCAGGCTGCGGTAAACGTACAAGGCCGTGTTGCCACTATTATTGACGAGATGCCCGAAGAGGTGATTAAAGCCGGGGTAACTACCGAAAAAGAGGTGAACAGTATGCTGATGTACCTGAACATCATCAGCGAAGACCCCGGCATGGACGAGAAATTCATCTACAACTTTACCGACATCAACGTACTGCAGGAACTTAAACGTATTGACGGCGTTGGCCGTGCCGAAATTATGGGTGCCAAAGAATACTCTATGCGGGTTTGGTTAAAGCCCGATAGGATGATGGCTTACAAGGTATCTACCGATGATGTAATTGATGCTATCCGCGCGCAAAACGTGGAAGCAGCGCCGGGTAAAACCGGGCAAAGCTCAGATAAATCGCCTCAAATGCTGCAATATGTTTTGCGCTATCCGGGCAAGTTTTTTGAACCCAAGCAATATGAAAACATTGTTATCCGCGCCGAAGAAGGCGGCTCTGTATTAAAACTGAAAGAAATTGCCGATGTTGAATTTGGCTCGCTTACCTACAGCATGGTATCCAATACCGATGGTAAGCCATCAGCATCTATCATGATAAAACAACGCCCTGGCTCAAACGCGCGGGATGTTATCAACAACATTAAAACCCGCATGGCCGAGCTTAAGAAAAGCTCGTTCCCGGCCGGTATGAGTTTTAATGTAAATTATGATGTATCCCGTTTTCTGGATGCTTCTATCCACGAAGTGTTGCGCACTTTGGTAGAGGCTTTTGTACTGGTATTTATTGTAGTGTTCATTTTCCTGCAGGATTTCCGGTCAACATTAATACCTGCTTTGGCTGTACCCGTGGCGCTAATTGGTTCGTTGTTTTTTATGCAGCTGCTGGGCTTTTCCATCAACCTGCTTACACTATTTGCGCTGGTACTGGCTATTGGTATTGTGGTTGATAACGCCATTGTGGTGGTTGAGGCCGTGCACGTAAAAATGACCGAAGAGCACATGAACGCTATGGATGCCACCATACAGGCCATGAAAGAGATCAGCGGGGCTATTGTAGCCATTACGCTGGTTATGTCGGCAGTATTTGTGCCGGTAGCGTTCATGTCGGGGCCGGTTGGGGTATTTTATCGCCAGTTTTCGCTTACGCTGGCCATCTCAATTGTGATATCAGGCGTGAATGCTTTAACACTTACCCCCGCACTTTGCGCCATTATGCTAAAGCATAACCCCGTGCCTAAAAAGAAAAGCCTAACCCAACGCTTTTTTACCGGCTTTAATAAACGCTATGATGGCCTGCAAAACAAGTACTCGGGCTTCATGACCTTCCTGTCGCCACGCAAAGGAATAACTATTGCCTTGCTGATGGGCTTTTTTGTGCTTACCTGGGGCACCAGCGCTATATTACCAACAGGCTTTATCCCTACCGAAGATCAGGGGATGATTTACGTAAACGTAACCACACCAGCCGGCGCAACAGTTGAGCGTACCGAGCAGGTTTTAAAAGAGATAGCAAGTAAAACCAAAAGCATCAAGGCAATTGAGTCGGTATCCACTTTATCGGGGTATAGCTTGGTAAACGAAATTGCGGGTGCATCCTACGGCATGGCCATGATTAATCTGAAACCATGGGATGAGCGCAAGGAATCGTTAGAAGATATTATTGCCACGCTGACAGCAAAAACCAAAAACATAGGCGATGCATCAATCCAGTATTTTCCGCCGCCAACGGTTCCGGGCTTTGGTAACTCCAGCGGTTTCGAGATCAGGGTGCTTGACCGTTCCGGCCAGGGCGATCTGCAAAAAGCCGCCAAAGTAACCAAGGATTTTGTAGATGCGCTAAATGCATCGCCCGAAATTTCGGGCGCGTTTACCAGTTTCGATCCCAACTTTCCGCAGTACATGATCTCTGTGGATCAGCAAACAGCGGCTCAAAAGGGAATTACGGTTGATAAAGCAATGTCCACCCTGCAAACCTTAATGGGTAGCTTTTACGCGTCCAACTTTATCCGCTTCGGGCAAATGTATAAAGTGATGGTGCAGGCCGCGCCCGAGTACCGCGCCCGGCCCGAGGACGTTTTAAACCTGCAGGTTAAAAACGACAAGGGCGAAATGGTGCCTTTTTCAACTTTTATTAAAATGGAAAAAGTTTTCGGCCCCGAGCAGCTTACCCGCTACAACATGTATACATCGGCCATGGTTACCGGCGATGCGGCTAAAGGTTTCAGCAGCGGCGATGCTAATGCCGCTATTGAACGCATAGCCAAACAAAAGCTACCCAAAGGCTATACCTTTGAATGGTCGGGGATGACGAGGGAACAGATCTTATCGGGCAACCAGGCTATTTACATTTTTATCATCTGCTTAATATTTGTTTACCTGTTGCTGGCCGCGCAGTACGAAAGTTTTTTGCTGCCGCTGCCGGTTATCTTATCATTACCTACAGGTATTTTCGGAGCGTTTTTCTTTTTAAAGATATGCGGATTAGAAAACAATATCTACGCCCAGGTAGCCCTGGTAATGCTGATAGGCTTGCTGGGTAAAAACGCCATCCTGATAGTAGAATTTGCCATCCAGCGGCAAAAAGAGGGACTACCGATAGTTAAAGCCGCTATTGAAGGCGCAGTATCCCGCTTACGGCCCATCCTGATGACGTCGCTGGCATTTATTGCCGGCTTAATTCCATTATGTATTGCCGATGGCGCAGGGGCAATGGGCAACCGGTCGATAGGTACTGCGGCGGCAGGAGGAATGCTGATGGGCACCCTCTTCGGTGTAATATTAATACCCGGCCTGTATGTAATATTTGCCGGATTAGCAGCGCGTAAACATAAAACGCCCGAAGAGCCGCTTACCGAAATGCGCCATGAAATGGAAATTGTTAACTAATGAAAAAGCTACCGATGCTAAAAAAAGCAAATTTATATATCCTGAATACCGCGTTTTTATTGATTTTAACGGCAGGCTGCAAAACGTATAAGCCAGTTACAGGTTCAGATGCGGCCGCTAATTTACCCGGAACCTTTGGCAGCAGCAATGATACTACAACCATAGCCGCCTTACCCATCAACCAGTTTTTTACCGATCAAAAACTCATCAGCCTTATTGATACCGCGCTAAAAGCCAGCCCGGATATCCTTACAGCGTTGCAGCGGGTAGAAGCGTCGCGCGCCAACCTCAGGTTTAGCGCGTCGAAATTATTGCCAACAGTTAACATCGCAGCCAATGTCGGGCTGGAAAAATATGGTGATTATACACAGAACGGCGTGGGTAATTACGATACCAATTTTTCGCAAAACATTAACGGCAACCAGCACATCCCCAACCCAACGCCCAATTATTTCCTGGGCTTTCAAAGCTCCTGGGAAGTTGACCTGTGGGGTAAATTAGGTAACCAAAAAAAGGCTGCCTTTGCCCGTTTCCTGGCCAGCCAAAGCGGGTATCGGCTAATTACAACCCAGCTTACGGCACAAATAGCCGGGCTGTATTACCAGTTGCTTGCGCTCGATGCAGAGTTGGCTATCATCAAAAAAAACATAGCACTGCAGGATAACGCGCTGGAAATAGTAAAAATTCAAAAACTGGGCGGCCGGGCTACCGAGCTTGCCGTACAACAATTTGAGGCCCAATTGGCGCGGACCAAAGGCCTGCAATACACAACCCTGCAGCAAATAACCGAAACCGAAAACCAGCTCAATTTTTTATCGGGTAGTTTTAAAGGAAAAATCACAAGGGATACGTCTATCATGAAAATCGCCTTGCCGGTAATTATTGGAGCGGGCGTGCCGTCACAGTTATTACTTAACCGTCCTGATATCCGCGCTGCCGAGCTGGAACTAACGGCCATGAATGCCGATATTAAAACGGCCAGGGCCAGCTTTTTCCCTACACTTACCTTAACGCCATACGCGGGCTATAACAGCTTTAACGCGGGTTTGCTATTTAACCCCGGCTCGTTTACCTATGGGTTGATTGGCGGGCTTACAGCGCCTGTATTCAACCGCAAGGGCATAAAGGCGGAATATGAACGTACCATCGCCGAAGAAAAGATAGCGGTTTATAATTACCAGAAAACTATCCTATCGGGTTTCCAGGAGGTTAATAATAACCTGAGTGGCATCAGCAATTACAAACAGGCCTTTGAATTTAAACAACGGGAGTTGCAAGCGCTCAATAACGCCCTATCGGTAGCCAATGATCTTTACCTGGTTGGCCGCGCCAATTACCTGGAGATTATTACAGCCCAACGCAGTGTACTGGATGCCGAACTGGAACTAACCAACATTAAGCGAAATATATTTCTAAGCTCGGTGAATTTGTACCAGGCGGTAGGTGGAGGGTGGCGGTAGGCTATTTAGCTGTGTAAATTGCGTTGAGGTGAAAAACTACTCTAACCAAGCTGCCCTCATAAAATATCCAATTTTCCTGTCATCCTTCGTACCCACCCATGACATGTTATAAATAACCCCTTTGTCATTCTGAGTGTTAAAATTTCGCGAAATTCTGAAGGTGAAATGACATACTTTTGTTAACGCTGTGCAGTGTGGCCGGTCGAGTTATAGTGCTTCGTGCCTGTGTCTGAGTATGGTTCCGAAGATAGAGTCTGAAGGTATGGTACGATCCTGTTTACAGTGATTTGTCCGATGGGTAGCCTGTTTTTCCTTATACTCCTTCGGGCACAGCTTATTTAAAACAAGCTTGATATGGAAAAAATGCGTACACATGCAGCCGGTATAGATATTGGCTCCCGTCATGTTTTCGTTGGCCTGGAAAGCGGCCCTGTCCGTAGCTTTGAAACCTTTACCGGCGATCTGGTAGCACTTAGTAAATATTTACTGGAGAACCGGGTAACTACAGTGGCGATGGAAGCTACAGGTGTTTACTGGTATGTACTTCATGATATCCTGTCAGATGCAGGGTTAGATGTGTGGCTGGTCGACGGCCGCCAAACCAAACAGTTGCCTGGGAAGAAAGACAGATGTGAAAGACTGCCAGTGGATCCAGCAGTTACATAGTTATGGTTTACTGAACCGTTGCTACGTTTCTGAGGGGCTGCTCAAGGAGCTACGTAGTTACCAGCGATTACGTGAAGACCACCTCCGGAGTGCCTCGATGCATATTCAGCATATGCAAAAGGCCCTGATCGAAATGAATATCCGTTTACCGGAAGTATTAAGTCAGATACATGGGGCCAGTGGAAAAGCCCTTATAACAGCAATCCTTTCCGGTGAAAGAGACCGTTATAAGCTGCTTGCTCTCTGCCACAAAAAAATCAAAGATAAAAAGAGCGAAGAAGTATTAAAGGCTTTGGAGGGCCATTACACGCCACATGGGCTTTTTGCCCTGGAGCAGGCTTATAAGGCATATCTTTTTTATCAAGGCCAGATCTTGGAGTGTGACCGGAAAATAGATAGCACCTTGCAACAGATTAATAAAGACAAACAACTACCGCCCGGTACAAATACCGGAAATAGAAAACCGATCAGGCACAATAAGCCCCAGGTTAAAGACCTTGGCGGGCATTTGCTGAAAATATTTGGTGGCCGGGATGCCACCAGGCTTCCCGGCTTTACAGATTATAACTGGTTACAGTTATATACAGAAATTGGAGCCGATTTAAGCCAGTGGTCGACGGAAAAACGGTTTGCCAATTGGCTTGGGGTATCTCCCGGTCAGAACCGTTCGGGCAAGAAAAACAAAAGTAAAAGCAAAGGAAAACCTACCGCCGGCCAGATATTCAAGGAAATGGCGTGCGGCTTGCTAAACAGCAAATACATTGGATGGGGAGCATTCGCCAGACGGTTAAGAGGAAGAAAAGGTCCGGCGATAGCCATCAAAGCAACTGCCAGAAAATTGGCTATTCAATATTGGCGTTTAATGGTTAAAGGGAGCGATTTTGTAGAAAAAGGCATAGAGGCATATGATAACATGCTTAAAGAGCAGAAGCAAAGGTATTTACAAAAGCTCGCTATCGAATTTAATGTGGACTTAGTACCTATATAATTCGATATGTCATGGGTAACGGAGTGAAGAACAATTTCTTGAACGAAGTGAAAAATTTGTTAACCGACATGCATCGCCGACGGAAAGTTCGCGAATAGATCCTTCACTACGTTCAGGATGACAATCCTCTTATTGAGGACGTTGCCGTTGCTGTCTTTTACGGTTGATTCTTCTATTGTGTATTTGTTTTAAAGCAAAAAAGCCCGATACAAATACCGGGCTTTTTGATATTATTTAAATTTTAAAAGCAACAAGAAAAATTCTGTCAATCCTTAAATCGTGTAATTACTTAGTAACGTACATTACCTCTTTAACGGCTTTAATAACCCTTTCAGGGTTTGGCAGATATTCCTGTATTAAAGTTGGCGCATAAGGCAACGGAACATCGCCACCCATAATACGCAGTATAGGCGCATCAAGGTAATCAAAAGCATCTTTTTGCACTTTAAAGGCAACCTCGGTAGCAATTGAACCCAAAGGCCAGCTTTCTTCAATAATTACCAAACGGTTTGTTTTTTTTACCGAATTGATCACAGTTTCGTAATCGATAGGGCGCACAGTACGTAAATCTATCACTTCGGCGTTGATACCTTCTTTTGCCAATTCGGCAGCGGCAGCAATAACTACTTTCATGATCTTACCGAAACCTACCAAAGTTACATCGGTACCTTCTGTTACCACTTTGGCTTTACCCAATGGGATATAGTACGTTTCTTCAGGAACTTCGCCTTTATCGCCATACATCAATTCCGATTCCATAAAAATAACCGGATCGGGATCCAATATTGCAGATTTTAATAAGCCTTTTGCATCGTAAGGGTTTGATGGAACAACAACCTTTAAACCCGGGCAGTTGGCATACCAGTTTTCGAAGCATTGTGAGTGCTGCGAACTAAGCATACCCGCATTACCGGTTGGGCCACGGAAAACGATTGGTACAGAAAACTGGCCACCGCTCATCGACATGATTTTGGCCGCACCATTGATGATCTGATCGATAGCCACTAACGAAAAGTTAAAGGTCATGAACTCGATGATCGGGCGTAAGCCATTCATAGCCGAACCGATGCCAATACCGGCAAAGCCTAATTCAGAGATGGGCGTATCAATAACGCGTTTAGCACCAAATTCATCCAGCATACCCTGGCTTACTTTGTAGGCACCATTATATTCGGCAACCTCTTCACCCATCAGGTATATATTTCCGTCGTTGCGCATTTCTTCGACCATAGCCTCACGTAGCGCTTCTCTGAATTGTATTTCTCTCATTATATTGTATAAAATGATGTTTTTTGCGACCGCAAATATAATCACTAATGTGTGAAATGCAATTGCTGCCCATGCAGTTTACATTTTTAGTACAGATATTTTACAAATTGTACTTACATTGCCTGTATAAACCCTGCCACAATGAAATTCCCATCCATAAAAACGCTGGCCGAAGGCTTTCTGTCCACCTTGAAGCGCTATCCCTTTGAATTATTTTTTGCCCTTATTGGCACCATAGCAGGCACTATCGAGGTGGAACTTCGCCATTTGAACCGGGTACATGAGGGGTGGCTGATGCGCGGGGTGATGACGGCCAACCTGGGTTTGCTGCTTAGCCTATCGGCAACGCTATTTACAAAAAGCCGGCAGTTTAGCAAACAAAATAAACTCATTATAAAAACCATAGCTGCGCTTTTTGCAGCCTCGCTCATTTTCATCATCGATCCTACCGCCCGCGAAGCTGATTATATCCGGTTTTTCCTGCTATCGCTTTCGTTTCATTTACTGGTTGCCTTTGCGGCATTTACGGGCAAGGGGCAAGTTAATGGGTTTTGGCAGTTTAATAAAACATTGTTTCTTCGTTTTTTAACGAGCGTATTGTATGGTGTGGTTTTGTTTTTAGGGATAGCTGCCGCCATTGCCGCTACTAACTTTTTATTCAACTTTAAGTTTGAGTGGGATACTTATGCCATACTTTGGGTTTGGATAGTGGGCTTGTTTACCACTACCTTTTTCCTGGCTGGCGTACCCGCCGATACGCGTGCGCTTAACGACGATTTGAGCTACCCCAAAGCATTGAAAATATTTACCCAGTTTGTATTGATCCCTCTATCAACCATATATGTGCTTATTTTATTAGCATACGAGATTAAGATCATCACACTTTGGAGCCTGCCAAAAGGCCTGGTATCAAATCTTATTTTAAGCTATGCGGTGTTTGGAGTGCTGTCATTGTTGCTGATATATCCCATTCGTGAACATGATGGCAATAGATGGATCAAAATTTATTCGCGCAGTTTTTATTTTTTGTTGATCCCCTTGTTGGGCCTCCTGTTTGTGGCAGTAGGCGCAAGAGTTTTCATGTATGGCATTACCGAATGGCGCTATTTTTTAATCGCGCTTGCCTGCTGGTTGTTGTTTATTTCCGTTTACTTTTTAGCTTTTAAAAAGCAGAATATAAAGCTTATCCCTATCTCTTTATGTATAGTAACCATTTTATCCGTGTACGGCCCGCAAAGCGCTTTTACGGTTAGTATGTATTCGCAAAAGCGAATTATAATTAAGTTTTTTGAAAAGCACAATGCGTTGAAAAACGGCAAATTCATCGCGGTTGATAGTACAAAGGTGAGCGAAAAAGACGGCAGTAAAGCTGTGGCATCTTTAAATTATTTCATTTATAAATACGATATCACACCCTTACAGCCGTATTTTAATAAAGATCTTACCGCATTGTCCGATTCGTTAGGTAGGTTGAAAAGCCGGGACTGGCGCACTTCGGGCGATTATGGGCGGAGAGAGTTAAGGGAAAGTAAGTATGAGTGGGCCCGACTTTCTCTTGGCCTCCACCATTTTGAAACCTGGTACAACGAGAATGATAACGCTATGACCTATTACTATACATTTAGCAAAAAAGAAAAAATAGTAGTTGTAATGGGCTATGATATAACACTCGTCGCCGATGAGTATGCTGATACCCTGACTAATAATTTCAACGGCATTCAAATTAAGCAAACACAACCGGCGAACGGGTCATTTACGTTAAAACTCAATAGCGAAACTTTTAATTTCAGACCTTTTGATGTTGCCCATAAATTGTTGGCAGATACAGCAACCCTTAATAAATATCACACGCCTACAGAGTCTGAATATTATAAAAATTACGATCTACCGGCTAAAGAGACTTTATTTACTAAAGAAACGACTACGTATAAAGTAGCCTTTCAGATCAACAGTATAAATTTTAATATTACAGGAAAAGAGAAACCAGCCGACATAAAAATATCGGGCACCTATTTAATCAAAATCAAGTAGGTGTCCATAGCATCAATTCACCTGTATTACTATCGGCAGCTCTTGCATTTCTTTAACCGATTTTGCCATCCGCTTAATAAACAAGTAATTGGTTGTACCGCCAATAACAGCGCCAACAACCGGCACCAACCTTTCGGCAGTGCGTACGCCCAGGTTGAGGATTATTTTTTCGGCTACGCTTTCCATCATGGTTTTGCTGAGGGCAATGCCGGTTTCTACTTTGAAAGATATAGCTACCAGTTTCATAAACTCATCGAACCCCATTTGGTAGCTGCCTCTGTTATGGTACATAATGGCCATAGTAACCCTGAATTGCTGGGTTATCAGGTTAAGCACATCAACAGGCATACCTATTACCATGGTTAAAACACCGCCGCTGCCCGATATGGCACCGCTGCCGGCAGCCATAATTGCGCACTGGTTTATAAATTTATCAAGGCCAAGTTTGTCGACGCCTTTTTTTACGTTCAATTGATCGATATGATCAAACACCTGCTTAAACCCATCGTGCGATAATTGTTCGGAATAGTGTTTTATATCGGTGCCTATTTGTTTTAATGATTTCATTTTTAATTGGTTTATTGCAAAAAGAGCAAGCCCTTGTAACATACTAAGCTATTCTCGTGCCAATTAATAAAGCGGGTAAATATGGCAGTAAGCTAACGGCTTTTTGCCACCGCACCCTTGTCATCCAAGGTTTCAATTACGGGTTGGTTTTGTTTGTTAATATATATCCTCAGCTTGGGCTTACCATTGGCATCGCTCAAAAATAAGCCCACATCGCCCCCTGCGTTTTTACCAACAAAAAGCCTTTCTTTGGTTACCCGGCCAGATGCGTTAAGCTTGTCAATTCCTGTTTTATATGCAACAGTATCATTTAATTTGTTCAGTGAATCAATATAAGCCAAAACCTTTGATGAAGGGAAATTATCGTACTTATCCCAAAGTTTCAGGCCATAGCTTCTTTGCAATTGCGGGCCATTGTTTTCCTGGCTATATTGAAGCTGCATAATCTGGTCGTTCTTATACTGATCGATGGAGTAGGTCATACTCGCGCTTTTTTTATCGCCATCATATACCAACCCGCCGCACTCATTGCCATCATCATTAAAAAATATCATGCCGGCGGGGCGGTCGCGTTTGGGCAGTTGTTTGCCCTCAATGGTGCCCGGGTGCTGGCTTTGGCGATTGCTTATGGCCATGCGTATTTTACCATCAGGCTCAACAATGTCAATCCGCTCGGCGGTTATTTGTTTAAAATGGGCTTGATTGCTCATCAGCCGTATAATAAAGCCAAAGCACACAATTATAGTTACCGTAAGTAGGGCCAGGTATAATTTTAATGTTTTTATTTGTTTAGGTAGATTTTCCATCGCTTCAGTAGGTTTAAAATTGCAATGTAAATATATTTAAAGCGTAAAAATGAGTAAAACCGTAAAATGCTACGCATTAATAACCTATGTGTTTGTAAATTCGCCTTTTATAAAAAAATTACTGACGAGTTGAAAAATAACATTCTTATTGTTGATGATGTACATCCCATATTTATGGAGCAGGCCGAAGCCAAGGGTTATACATGCGATTACAGGCCAATCATAAAAACCGAAGAAGCTTTACAAATTATAGGCAATTACGCGGGCCTGGTTATCCGCTCAAAATTCCAGGTAACCAAACAAGTTTTTGATTTGGCCACAAACCTGCAATTTGTGGCCCGCGCCGGCGCCGGTATGGATAATATTGACGAGGCCTACGCCGCCCAAAAAGGCATTAAACTCATCAACGCTCCCGAAGGCAACTCCGATGCTGTTGGCGAACATGCTATTGGCCTGCTGCTATCATTAATGAATAATTTTAACCGGGGTGATGCCGAGATCAGGAATGGCAAATGGGAGCGGGAGGGCAACCGCGGTTACGAACTGAAAGGAAAAACCGTAGGCATCATTGGCTATGGTCATATGGGGCATAGCTTTGCCCGTAAGCTTTCGGGTTTCCAGGTTGATGTAATTGCTTACGATAAGTATAAAACCGGCTTTAGCGACCGCTATGCGCGCGAAGTAAGCATGGAGCAGATAGTAAAGCTAAGCGATGTGCTAAGTATACACGTACCCCTTACATCAGAAACCAATGGGCTGATTGATGACGAATACCTGTTTCACTTTAAAAAGCCGATATTTTTTATCAATACATCGCGGGGAAAAACAGCAAAAGTAAGCAGTGTATTAAAAGCCATTAAAGAAGGTAAAATATTGGGAGCAGGATTGGATGTACTTGAAGTTGAAAAATTCCCTACCCTGGCCGAGCAGGCCTGGTACGACGAATTGCGCCAGAGCGGCAAAGTTATCCTTAGCCCCCACGTAGCCGGCTGGACGTTTGATTCGTACAGGAAGATAAGTGAAGTGATGGCGGAGAAGCTTCCGAATTTGAAAATTTGAGGATTTAAAAATTTGAAGATGATTGAATGAGGCTCGCTCCAAGGCCAGAGAAGTGGTTGATGGCTCATAGATCATGGCCGAACCCGCTTACTTTTTATCCATGAACAATCAACAATGATCCATGAACAGCCGAAGGCAAATAAATTTGCATATTAAAACTTAAATCACTTATCTTCGTTCAATACTAAACAAGACTATGTAGGCATGGCCCATATAGTCTTGTTTGTTTTTATAGTCGTTGCGTCCTTCTTAAAAAAGGGAGGGCGGTTTTTTTTGGACAACCAATAGGATAAATAATAATTAATTTACGTGTTATGGCAGAGGTATCATACTTTACCAAGGATGGTTTAGAAAAACTAAAAGAAGAATTACAAAGGTTAAAAACAACCGGCCGTGCGGATATATCAAAACAAATTGCCGAAGCGCGCGATAAAGGCGATTTATCGGAAAACGCGGAATACGATGCTGCTAAAGAGGCGCAAGGCCTGCATGAGGCCAAAATAGCCCAAATGCAGGAAACCCTGGCCAATGCCCGTTTATTGGATGAATCAAAACTGGATACATCAAAAGTGCTGGCGCTTTCTATCGTTAAAATTAAAAACCTTAAAAACGGTGCAACCATGAGCTATCAGCTGGTGGCCGAAAGTGAAGCTGATATGAAGGCTGGTAAAATATCGGTAGCATCACCCATAGCCAAAGGCCTTTTAGGCAAAAAAGTAGGCGAAAAAATTGAGATCACTGTACCGGCTGGTAAAATTGAATTTGAAATACTGGAAGTGAGTCGTTAGTTATTAGTTGATTAGGTTGGATTAGGTTGATTAAGTTAACCTTACTTAAACTTAATCAACCACTTACTTAATCAACTTAATCAACCTCAAAATGAACATCTTTTCGAAAATTATAGCAGGCGAGATCCCGGCGCACGTTGTTGCCGAGAGCAATGAGTTTTTGGCTTTTTTAGATATCAACCCGCTGGCCGAAGGGCATGTGCTGGTGATCCCGAAAAAAGAAGTTGATTACATTTTCGACCTGGATGACGAAACTTATACCGGTTTGCAAATATTTGCTAAAATTGTGGCTACAGCCATTAAAACAGCTATACCATGTAAAAAAGTAGGGGTGGCTGTTATCGGCCTCGAAGTACCGCACGCACACATCCATCTTATCCCCATGAACAGGGTTGACGACCTTAACTTTTCGAGGCCTAAATTAAGCTTCAGTGCCGAAGAATTGAGTGTTACAAAAGATAAGATCAAAGCAGCGTTTTAAATACTTGCCTGCATTGATTTAAAAAAAATAACGGGGTATTGCTTAAAGCAATACCTTTTTTATTTAATCCTGAAGGCAAAACCATTTGTGATTCCCCTGGCTTTGGTTAATACGGAAATATCAGCAATGGTATTGTAATATGCCCCGGCAGCGCTTCGGTCAAATAATCCCCGATGATCTCTTTAAAATGATAACGGTGGTTAACAAGCACCAGCACATCGTTATGCATTCCGTTAATTATAACATCAAGCGCCTTGTTAATGTCTTTTTCTTTAATGTTGTTAAAAGCAACCGGGAAACTACGTATATGGCTTCCAACCCGTTCGGTAAACAGTTGCTGTCCATAACTTTCCTCGATATCCGGAATTCCCTTGGCCGACAAATGCGCTACAGCTACGCTGGCCTGCATAGGCTCGGCCAGTTGAACAAGGTATTTTACAACGGCAGCGCGGCAATACCGTAAATCGGCCATATAAGTTATATGTTGTATGTTTTTTAATGTCCAGTTTTCGGGCACTATTAGCAACGGACACTGCACTTTATTTAATACGCTTTGGAGGTTTAATAAAGGTTGTCGCGGCCCATTTTGCAACATAGTACCGCTTCCGCTCACTATTAGCCAAATATCATTTTTGATTATCATAGCGGCCAATTGTGTAGCATCAAAATCGGCGATATCCATTGCTGATATTTCGGGATGGTAGTCTGCCGGTTCCTGGTTAAGCGCGTTTAACATTCGAGCTAAACGATCTCCGGCAATCAACGGTTGTTGAATACTGTGCCCGGCCAGCACTTTTGCGGAAACCATTGTATTAACCTCATAGGTATTGGCCACTAAAATATTGGCTTGCACCGCCCGGGCAATAGCGAAAGCCTGTTTTGATGCATGGGCGGCTGATGGAGAACCATCGTTAATTACGGTAATCGTTTTCATAGCGTAGGAGTTATAATTTTCAAGTGTAAATATCACAAACGCTTGTCACGGAAAACATGATTCCGGTCATCCTAAAAATTGCTTGTGATCATCAATCATATAGGCCATATTTAAGCAGGCCTCAGTTACCTTCAAACCGGCCGGTTTTTTTATCAAGATTGATCTTATAAATAATAAGTTCAACTTTGTCGCCCACATCGCTGTCGTTTTCGGTTATCCCATGCGAAGGATGATTAGCAGGATGATTGGCCATGGGCATTATGCGATGTATAATTCCCTGCATCAGGCGAGCCTTTTCGTCCATATCGGTTATTTCTTCAAAATGCCCCCAGGCAACAACGCTTTTCCAACTAAAGATGTTCTGTATGTCGTCAACTTCAAAACACACCTCAGGATTCTTTCGCATCATTTCAATCTTTTTACCATTTGCAGAATGGCTGTATATATACGGTGCGCTGTAAACATAATTTATCGGAACGATATAAGTCGTTCCATCGGCATGACAAGCGATACGGCCGGTAACCTGCTGTTTCAGCAAGCTTTCTATCTGTAAGTCTGTAAGTGCTCCCAACATAATTTTTATTTGTAACTATATGAAGTGATTAACAGCATCAAAACTAAGGTTGGCACCTTGGTTTAAAAATGACCGTTTTGTTATTAAAAAGTGACTCCTGTCACTATCGCTTGCCAAAACCGCAAAAACGCGTCCATTATTACCCCAGCTTCCCTCGCCGCTTTTTAGATCCCTTAGTTGTTTTTCATGTCGGTGGTATTTGGTTATTCCAAAACGTTTTAGAATCAATAAGCGGGACGCCACCTGGTGTGCAATCCCGCTTGCGGAGCTTTCAAGCCTGCTCGTACCGGCTTTTGAATTCTTCGGCAAATTGTTCCTGTTTAATCTTCCCTGTTACTTGTCTTCCTTTTTCAAAAAAGTCCTTCATGACAATACCTGCTTTTACCCCCTGGCCCAGTTCGGTAATAAGCCCGGCTAATTCAGGGGGCAGGCCTCCGGATAACATCCCTTGTTTTAATTGTTCATCCGGGATCTCGGTCCAGGTCAGCTCCGGTTTGCCTATCGCCTTGCCAAACAGGGTTGCGATCTTATTGCCTGTAGAGATATCGCTCACGACATATTTTACCTCAAAACCATTTCCTTTCGTCTGCAACTCGTCGGCTATAGCAGAAGAAAGATCATCAGAATGTGTGAGTGCCAATTCATCGTCACCGCTGTAATTGTTACCAAAGATGCCCCTGTTCTTGATCAGCGGGATGTCTCTGAAAAAGTTAACCAAGAAAAAGCCCGATCTTAGCACGGTTATGTTCACTCCGTTTAATTGACTTAATATCTGCTCTACGCGGTGCACCCCCTTTACCGGGCCTGTTCCTTCAGGCGCGTCAGCGCCAACACTACTTAGCATTACCACGCGCGGTACACTTGCGGCCTTAATCGCTTGCGCATTAGCGTGCCCAGCATCTGCGATATTCCGGATCATATTTATTGCTCCCATTGATGGTGGCATCATGGTATAAACCGCATCTGCCCCATTAAAAGCTTCGGTTAGGAAAGTAACATCGCTGATCGAGCCGATTGCTGCCTTAGCACCTAACTCCTCGATTTCATTTTTGCGATCTTCTTTCGTGCTGATAACGGTTACTTCATGTCCGGCTGCTACCAGCTTTTTCACTAATGGTTTGGCTACATTACCTAATGAGCCTGTTGTTGTAATTTTCATGATTGTGTGTTTTGTGGTAAATAATTAGTCTAATACGGGATAATCGGTGTAACCCTGTTCACCGGGCGTATAAAGGGTATTATAATCCGGCTCATTTAGGGAGGCGTTTTTTTCAATCCTCCTCATGAAGTCGGGGTTGGCCAAAAAGCTTCTGACGAAGGCGACCAGATCTGCCGTGCCGTCCTGTAATTTCGCTTCGGCCGTTTCTGCCGTAAAGCCATTACAATAAATGATGGTATTGTCAAAAGCCCCGCGGATGCTCCGATGGGTTTTTTCGGTGATGCCCGGATTATTGGAAATATGGAGGTAGGCAATGCCTGATCGATTCAGCTCACCCACCAGGTAAACATAAGTTTGATGTACTTCAGCCTCGTCATAAGCCGGCATATCGTTCGATGTTAAAAAGGGCGAAATGCGCAAGCCCACCTTATCGGCACCGATAGATGCCGCAATTTTTTGTACAATTTCCAGTACCAGGCGGCTGCGGTTTTCAATAGATCCGCCGTAGATATCTGTTCGGTTATTGATATGCGGGTTTAAAGATTGTTCCAGCAGGTACCCGTGAGCACCATGCAGTTCTATGCCGTCAAAGCCTGCAGCTATGGCGTTCCCGGCAGCTTTAATATGGTCTGCTACAATGCGGACTATGCCTTCTGCATTAAGTGCTGAAGGGGCCGAATATTCGTGCATCCCCGTCTCGGTGTAAATTTCGCCAGCCGCTTTGACGTCCGACAAACCAACCACCTGATATCCTTCCGGCAGGTTGGAGTTATGGGCAATCCTTCCGGTATGCATCAGTTGCAAAAATATCTTAGAGCCAGCTTCATGTACAGCGTTGGTAACCTGCCTCCAGCCTTCCACCTGGGCGTCTGTAAAAATGCCGGGAATGCGCGGATAACCCAAACCTTCGGGGCTTGGCGAGGTACCTTCGGTAATAATCAGCCCAGCGCCTGAACGCTGTTTGTAATAAGCGGCAATCATCGCATTGGGAACATTATTAATAGCCCGGCTCCTGGTCATGGGAGCCATTACCACATGGTTCTTTAATTGAAGTACGCCTTTGTTGTAAGGCATGAATAACTTTTTCATTTTGCGGTGTTTGTTGTTTACACAGCAAAATTGAACCTATTCAATAGCTAATAATAGCGCAAAAAGACACAAAATCAGTCCAATCCGGCAAAGTTATTTAGCCTGGGCGGAAAATCGTTTAGGCGTGAGGCCGTGGCATTTTTCAAACAAACGGCTGAAATGGCTGAGGTTGGAAAAGCCCAGTTCATAGCCCACTTCGGCAACCGAACGCTTACCTTGCTTTAACAGGAAGGCGGCTTCTTCCATCCGGGCACGCTGGTAATAATTGTAGATGGTATCGCCGAAGGTTTGTTTGAAAAGTTGTTTGAGTTTGGTTTCGCTCATGGCGGCAACTTGTGCCAGTTCGCTAAGAACGGGAGGTACGCTCAAGTCGTAAAGTATCTCGTTCCGGATATGTAATAGTCTTTCTGCGTCCGCACTATTAATGCTGTAATGGGCAGCCGTGCTTTCACGCAAAACCAATTGCCGAAAAAGCAGGTAAATTAATTCCTGCACCTTAATCTGCATATAAAAATGGCTCAGGTCATCCTGCGTATTAACCGCCGCCATATGTTTTAACAGGATCTTCGTTTCCGCAGTCATGCTTTCAAAGTACAGGAAAGAACTACCGCTGGTGGTGATGGTTTTCAGGGTAGCGTTTTGTTTAGTCAACCCTAAAAGCGCTTTCAAGTAAACTGGTTTAATAGCAATAACCACATAATGAACAGAGTGTCCGGCTGGAAAGCGAATGGCCGAACTCAGGTCATTAGAGGTTACCTGAATGGCCGCGTCTTCCCGTTCAGAGAAGCGTACCTGCTGATCGTTGTTAAAGGAGATTTCGAGCGAGTCTTCGTTACTATAAAAAAATATGGTGATCAGTTCGTTCCCCATACCGGATGAGTTACGCTTGATAACAAGGTCCTCCCGGAGAGTATAACGGTGCAAGGTAACCTTAAAGTCTGGTCCGAAAGTTAGTTTGCGAATATAACCCTCCCCTAATTTTTCGGGTATACGTAACAGATTGTTTTCCATTGCGACCCCAAGGTGATGGGCGAAATGCGTCATAAAATCAAAATCAGGTGTGGCAGAGAAACTGAAGATCATTCTGGTTGCATTATGGTTTGCTAAACAACATTGTAGTCAAAAACACGCCGGATACTTCAAAAGTAAAAATTAATAAACTCGCTTCAACCGGGCTTTTCCACATACCAGTTAATGATCTTGTCAATAGCAAGCGCATCAACCGGGTTATTCCATAAATATCTGACTGCGCAATAACAGAAGACGGGATATGTTATTTGCCGAATACCGACTTGCGATATTGTATTCCCCAATAAGCCATCGACGTTATATGTTTTAAACCTTTTTCCTAAAGTCAGCAGGCCCGTTCTCCACCGTAATAGGTTTTTATGTCACATACTTCAACTCACGTTAAGTTAATAGCACTGCGAAGGCCCTTGATAGCACCTGTAGCAAAGCGGGGAGCAAATGATGATATCTGCTCCCCGCTTTTGCGTTACTGTAAACTATTTAATCAGCATCTTATTTTTTACTGAATAACTGAATTTGGTAGCTAAAGCTGGAATCTTTTGCATATACCCTGTACTGTTCCAGCGGACGTGGACCACAGCCATATGAGCCAACGCCCAACGTTTTATGACTTACGCATAGTACTGTGCCTTTGCTTTTTGGCAAATCTATCTTGTACTCCACGTCTGTCATTTCTTCATCACTGTATGGCAGTGCGGTTACCTGGGACAACTCACCGGTTTGTTTAACGGCTATTCCGGTACCTTTAGCAGTGCTCACATTAGCCCACCTTACATCTTCATGGTTGCCACAATCCATCGGTTTTTCATATGGGGTTTGCTGCTGCGTTATGGTACTTAAGTAATGGCCAACATCAAACCCACTCTTCCTGTCGGCATAGTTTTCCATTGGGCCGCGGCCAAAATATTCAAATCGATCCAGGTTTTGTTTCAGGAAAAAACGCACACCCAACCTGGCCAGCACCAATTTAGGGTCGGCATTAAAGCTCACGTTGTTGTCAGCTTTAATTATGCCGATACCATTTATAGTATAGGTTACCTGGTGACGAACAATAAAATCATGTTTACCTGTTCCCGTAAGGTTTACCTTTATTTCAACCTGGCCGGCAGAAAGCCGGGTAACTTTTACCAGGTCAGTTTTCCAGCTGATCTCTTTCAGGCCATATTTAACCCAATCGTCATAAGCCCACATATCGTCCTTACGGTGAGGCGCACGCCACAGGTGCAACATAGGGCCGCCGTTATCCTGTAAAACATTTTCGCCGTCTTTCTCCATCTTCGAAAAAGTGCCTTTTTCCTTATCAAACTCCAGGCTAAAACCATCACCTTTTAACCTGATATTATTACCGGCATCTGATAAAGTTAGTTTACCTGTTGCAGGTTGTGTTTTAACAGCCGGGATACCTATAGGTAGTTCCAATTGCTGTGCCGCAACCTCAAATCCCTTTTTTGCCCACATTTTATCGGTAGTCAGGCTAAACGAAACCCTCAGGAAATATTCTGCTCCGGGTTTAGGTGTAACATTATAGGGAACCTTTACATCAAGCTCTTCACCCGGCTTAATCTCCTTAAGCGCTAAATGGCCCAACGATACAATTGTACCATTTTCAGTTACTTCCCATTTGGCGGTTAAGCCGTTCAGGTTAATAAACTGGTAGCGGTTTTTAATGGTAACCAAACCGTTCTTCAGATCTTTCGGATGAATGCTGATCCACTGGTACGCATGTTTTAACTCGGGATAGTGCGGTTTTAATGATCTATCCGAAAACACAACGCCTTTATGTATAAAATACTGATCATTCGGGTATTCGCCAAAACCTCCTCCAAAAGCAGTAATTGGGTGCTTCGGGTCCCGGTTGTTGTAGATACCCTGATCCTGCCATTCCCAAATAGCGCCCCCTAACAATTGCGGATATTTGTCAAACAAATCGTTATAAATATCAACTGAACCCATAGAATTGAACATAGCATGCGCATACTCGCACAAGTAAAATGGCTTGGTTAAGGTTTGATCATTTGCGTGCTTTTCCAGGTTCTCCACATCGGTATACATTTCGCTGTCCATATCGGCAGGGTTATTTTTACCAATACCAAAACCCTGGTAGTGCGTTGGACGCGTGTCGTCAATGCCTTTGATCACTTTCAGTATCGCCCTGAAATTTGAGCCGCCGCTACCGCATTCGTTACCTAACGACCAGATAATAACCGAAGGATGGTTTTTGAAATTCTCTACATTGGCAACGTTCCTATCAATCAGTGCGGCTTTTATCCTGGGCTCCTCATTAAATTCATCCCATGCACCATGACTTTCCAAATTGGCCTCGGCAACAAGGTAAATTCCGTACTGATCGCACAATTCATACCAACTTGGGTCGTCAGAATAGTGGCAGGTGCGCACGTGGTTACAATTGGCTTGTTTAATGAGCACAATATCCCTTATCATTTGCTCCTCGGTAACCGCATGGCCATCATTCGGCCAGTTTTCATGACGATTTACCCCCTTTAGTTTAATTGGCACTCCGTTAACCAGGAACAAGCGGCCCCTGATTTCAATATTCCTGAAACCGGTACGTGACGACATGGTTTCTACGGTGTTAACGCCGTCATTTATTTTCACAACGGTAGTGTAAAGCTTTGGCGTTTCGGCGGTCCATTTTTGCGGGTTGTTTACATGGAAACTGGCTTCAACCGTTACTTCCTCACCGGGCTTTAAAGCCGGGATAGTTTTTTTGGCGATTGCGCCCGGTACAGCCACGGTACCGTTGTATAAAGCAACGTCCAATAAACGAGCTTTAACCGGCGCAGTTCCGTAGTTTTTTATTTTGGCCGATACCAGTACATCGGCATCTTTATATTGTTTATCAAGATTGGTTTTTACAAAATAATCCCTGATATGTTCCTGCGGACTGCTCCACAGCGTTACATTCCTGAATATACCGCTTAAACGCCACATATCCTGATCTTCAAGGTAACTCCCTGTAGTAAAGCGGTAAACTTCAACAGCTAAAGTATTTTTCCCTGGTTTAACGTATTTAGTCAGATCAAATTCGGCGGCGTTACGGCTGTTTACACTATAGCCCACTTTTTTGCCGTTTACCCAAATAAAGAAACCGGCATCAACGCCATCGAAGGTTATAAAAATACGGCGGCCGTTCCATTCAGCGGGCACAGTAAAATCACGGCGGTAGCTGCCTACCGGGTTCCTTTCTTTGTAGGCAGTATATTTTACAGGCGGAGTGCTCATCACTCTAGGAAAATCTTTTTGGAAGATATAGGTATAGTTGCTGTAGTAAGGTGTACCGTACCCCTCTACCTGCCAGTTTGATGGTACTTTGATGTCTTTCCAGCCGGATACATCGTAGCCTGGTTTATAAAAATCGACAGGACGTTTTTGTGGCCAGTCAACCCAGTTAAATTTCCACAAACCGTTCAGGCTGCGGCTAAAAGAAGATGCATGCCTGTTTGCAGCCAATGCCTCTTTTAATGAACCATAGGGCATAAGCGTGGCATGGCTTGCCTCTTTGTTGATGCCAATATTTTCGGGGTCTTCTATCTCTTTTGGAACTGAGGCAGTATCTGATTTCGAAAGGCCATTATCCGGCTGCTGCTGAAAGCCTGAGCTTATTTTATAACTAAAAACAAACGCAACGATCAATAAAGCCGGGGCAAATTGTTTATTAAATGGAGATTGGTACATGGGCATTTATAATAGTTTAAATAGGTTAAGCTTTGTATATTGATTAAGGGCAAAGAAATATAAATTTCATGCTTCAAAATTGTCATTATATGCATATTTATTGTCACATGATACATTTCAGAGCGGATGCTTTCAATTATCCGGCATATAAAATCATTTTTGCGAATAGAATATTTCTGTACGTAAAAAACTGCTGCAAAGGCCGTAAATTCGGGTGATAACATAAAATCAATTATTATAACAGGCACCCTTTTGCCTGCCGAACAAAATGTACTTTGCATTAGCTGGTAAACTGAGTAATAAATGAATGTAAACAACCTGTTTTGGTTAAATAAGCATACGTGTGTAAAGGCCCTGTTACTTATTTTTTGCTATTGCCTGTTACTGCATAGGGCCTTTGGCCAGGCATACCCTTATAAATTCAATTATCTTACTGTTGATGAAGGCTTGTCACATACCGACGCCAACGATATTTTGCAGGATAAGCGGGGCTATATTTGGATTGCCACTCATTTCGGGCTCGACAGGTTTGACGGCTACACGGTTAAAAAGTTTTACAATGTCAACGAGCCCCTTAATAACTCCTTCAAAAACCGCATCAAGTGCCTATATGCCGAAGACAATGGCAATATATGGCTCGGCACCGAAGGGGGTATACAATGCTTTGACCCCAAAACAGAAAAGTACCTTGATTTCAGCGAGGCAAACAAGCAATACATCCCCACTTTTGATAAGATGTTTAAACCGGCCGGCAACCGGATATACGGCTTTATGGGCGATCGGATAAAACTGTATCAGATCAAAGACAATATTCTTACGGAGCAAAAGCTGAATTTGCCATCTGGGGTAGTATTTTCAGATATAACATGTGATAAAAACGGCCTTTTTTACCTAACCAGTAATAAAGGCCTTTGGACACTTGATAAAAACAATCATTTTAAAAATCTGCCAATAACAGCCCTGCCAGATCAGCAACTCCATTGTATTTATTTTGATAACCGGAACCATATTTTGTTAGGATCGGGCAATAAACTATTCCTGATAGGTATCGATGCAAAAAATTCCGCGCAGGTTAAAAGTTTAACTTTTGTTAAACAATACACTACGGTAAACAAAGACCAGATTTGGAATATTGCAGAAGCAGGCACTTCTGATTACTGGCTGAATACCGGCGCTGACCTGATCAGACTTGATGTTAACCTAAACCTGTTACAGGTAGTGAATAATAAAGGCCCGCAGCGAGGCTTAAACTCCAACTCGCTTAACAAAATATTTATCGACCGGAGCGAATGTTTGTGGATCTGTACTTTCGGCGGCGGCTTAAACTACTGCGATCTTCACGAAAAACTATTCTATACACTGCAACATAACGCCGAGGCTAAAAATTCACTGGCGGACAATCATATCCGGTCTGTACTGGCCGACGGCGACAGGCTGTGGATAGGCACTACATCCCACGGCCTCAACCTTTATAATTTAAAAACGCAAACATTTACTTATTACAATACTCACAACTCGCCCGTAAAATTAAAGAACGATGCGATAACAGCGCTGACGCTTGATAACGATCATAATTTATGGATAGGCAGCGCACGTGGCATCCAGGTTTTAAAGCACAATGGCACAACGCTTTGGCAACCCCGCTCCTCTGATAAATTCCCGGATTATGTGATAGATACCTTTACCAAAGATTATTATGGAAACATTTGGTTTGGTAACCACCGGGATAGGTGTGGGGTGGTGTGGAAAGATGAAAAAAACTATTACCATGTAAAATACTATGGTGTTGGCTTTTTTATTTTTGCTGATACCAATAAACCTCAATTACTTATATCCAGCACACAGGGCTTAAAACGCCTGCTGGTTGATAAACAAGGAAATATAACCCAAAGCTTTGGGTACAGGGCATCAGCAAAACCAAACTCATTAAGCTCAGATTATACTTACCCCATAGTTAAACAAGACGACAGCAACTATTGGATAGGCACCATCGGCGGTGGGCTCGATAAACTCACTATAAATACAGGCACCAACACATTTTCCATTAAAACCTATGCCGGTGACTATGGTATTTTTAATGATGTAGAAAGCATGGAAATTGACAATGCCGGAAACTTATGGATGGGCGGCAACGGGCTTGAGTGCTTTAACCCTACAACCGGCAAACTGATTAGGTATGATAAAAATGACGGATTGCAGGGCAACAGCTTTAAGGTAGGATCATCATATAAAGGTACCGACGGCAGGTTGTATTTCGGGGGTATAAACGGCCTCAATTATTTCTATCCAGACCAAATTAAACCTAACAGCATTGCCGCAAAACCTGTATTAACCGACATTTTAATTAATAATAAGAAACCAGACTTTGGAAAACCCGGTATATCACAGGATTTCATTCCCCAGGCTATCGGTTATTGCGATAAACTAACACTTAATTACCTGCAAAATAATTTCCAGATCTTTTTTTCGTCCATGCATTTTGCCAATCCTTTAAAATGCAGATATCGCTATAAATTAATCGGTTATGATAAAGACTGGAAATACACTGATGGAAAAACGCCCTCAGCCGCCTACAGCAACCTTGATTATAGCAGTTATCGCCTTATAGTTGAGGCCACCAATAATGACGGCATATGGAGCAAAAACCGGGTTGAAACAGATATCGCCATAACCCCACCCTGGTGGAAATCGGGCTTTGCAAATGTGATTTATATTTTGTTGATACTATCAGCCCTTGCCGGTATTTACATATACCAGGCCCGCTGGTACCGCCTTAAAAGGGAAATTGAAATTAACGCCATAAATGAAAAAAAACGGGAAGAAATGCACAAACAACGCGAAGAACTTTACCAGCAGCAACTAATGTTCTTCACCAATGTATCGCATGAGTTTCGTACGCCTTTAACCCTGATACTTGGGCCGCTTGAAAGTTTGATGGGCCAGAACAAAAACCCGGCATTGGATTATTCATATCAACTCATGTTCAGGAATGCTAAACGGCTTATCAACCTCATTAGCGAGCTCATGAACTTTAAGAAAGTGTCTGACAGCGTTATAAAGCTACAGGTGCAGCCGCTGATTGTGAACCAGTTTTGTAAGGATATGGCCTGGGAATTTCAGAATTTGTCGGTTAGCAAAAGCATCCGCTTTGAAATGACCGATCATACCGAAAACCAGGTATTACCCGTAACAGGCTATTTTGACGTACAGATATTAGAAAAAATCCTCTTCAACCTTTTAAATAACTCGTTTAAGTATACGAATAGCGGCGGCAAGGTATCGTTCGATATTTTTTTTGATATGGATAAATTCAAACCGGCTTTTAATACCGGCTTTGAGCTGTTGAATAAAGATCACCGGGCAAAAAAATACATCTATTTTCGTGTAGCCGATACCGGAATAGGTATCTCCGGTGAATCTATCACCCGCATTTTTGATCGTTATTACCGTATAAGCAAAAGTCATTTGGGCTCGGGCGTGGGTTTAGCGATGGTTAAAAGCCTTACTCAATTACATAAGGGAGATATTTACGTTTATAGCGAACGTTACAGGGGCACCGAAATCATTATTGGCATACCCTGGGGCGGTGAAAACTATAATGAGGCCGAAAAATCAGTTTCCAGCACCGAGGTGGAAACCCGACTTGAAGCGATAGATAACGCCATGGCGCTACCTTTACCCGAACAGGAAAATAATGATGAACGTTCTGTTTCAAAAATGAGAAAACGCATTTTATTAGTTGAAGATAACCAGGAACTGCGAACCTTTTTAAAAATGGCCTTTGAAAACTACTACGAAGTTTATGAAGCAGGGGATGGTAACTCGGCTGTTGAAATAGCAACCGAAAAGGTGCCGGATATGATCATCAGCGATGTAATGATGCCCGGCATGAATGGCATTGAACTTTGTAAACTTGTGAAAGAGAAGTTTGAAACAAGCCACATTCCTTTTATAATCCTATCGGCTAAGGATGCTTTAGATGCTAAAATTGAAGGCATGGAATCGGGTGCCGATTTTTATTTTGCCAAACCACTCAGTGTTGATCTTTTGTTGCTAACCGTTAATAATATTTTTGATCAAAGTGAAAAACTGAAACAACGTTACGTCAAGGACTATCTTTCGGAAGCAACAGAGCTTGTACATTTGGAAAAAGACAAGGAATTTTTTCAGAAGCTTATCGCATTGATAGAAAATAACATACAGGACCCCAACCTTGACGTCGACTTTTTATGCAAGCATTTATATTTAAGCCGAACCAAACTATATCAAAAAATCAAAAGCATTTCCGATCAATCAGTAGGTGATTTTATTCGCACTATACGGTTAAAGAAAGCCGTGCAGATTATGACACACGAAGATATTACCATGAACGAGGTAGCCGATAGGATAGGCTTGCAAAGTAATTCGAATTTTTCGAGGGCATTTAAAAAAGAATACGGTAAATCGCCAATGCAATTTATGCAATCATTAAAAAAAAGCTAAGCTGGTTTGTGGCCTGTTGCATTTACCTTATAAATTTTATTTATTGGCTAAAATAAACTAGATAATTGAAGCAAAACCAAAGGCTTTAGCCAAAATGCCGGTTGAGCATTGAGACCAAAGCCTGGAGTTATTATTTTATCATTGCTACAACGCCAACGGCAGCTACCCCCCGTCTTTTTAAAAGTAGCGTACCCGCAATAGATACTATTGCAGCTTCCAGCGCTGGGCAGCCCCACCATTCCAGCCCCACTGTACCAGTTTGTAGCCGTTTACCGATGAACTTGAATTATCAAGCACACCACTGCTTGCCTGGTTCCATATTTTGTAAGAGCCGTCAGATTGCTTATCAACCCACCAACGCTGATTGGTATTTCGGCTTGATGGATATTGAATAAGCTGCAAGCCGTTGGTAGTAGCTCCTCCCGGTACATCCAGGGCCATCCAGCTGTATTGGCTGATGATATTCCATGAACTATCTTCGTTTTGGGTAAAATTCCATTTTTGGCTAAGCCCGTTATTTAAGCCCCACAGCACAATACCCGTTCCGCTGCCACTCTGGCTGGCGTTATCAACAGCTATGCCATTTTGATTACTTACAATAAAATGTGTACCGGCAATATCGTCGGGTATTGTGGCCGGCGTATATTGTAGCCATGCTACTGCACTGGCAAACTTGCTTGTTGCCAAACTATTATCAACCGGCGTTTGCTGATCCCAACCGTTCCAGGTGATATTATAATCGGTACGGCGGTGGCTCCAGATGGAGGTGGCATTTTGTAGCATCCAGGCATGGTAAGTGCTCCACATGCGGTTATCTCTCACAAAGTGCCCCACCCCCGGGCAAATTCGTCGCCCCAGGTATTGAGGTAACTGGCGCTGTTGGTAATAATACCGTTGGTGGTCATGTTATTTTTAACATAATCAATAGTGCGTTTGGCATCGTTGTAATAATTTATGTTGCCGGTAATCTGATAAAGTAAATTGGCATAGTCAACAAATGTACCCTGGTTATAAACCGCCAAACCCTGGTTAACAACGTTATCACGATCTATACCTGTATATACCTGGCCTGTGGCTGAATTATATATGTGGTGCCATACCCAATCATAAATCTGTATAGCTTTATCCAGATATGCCTGCTCGTGAGTACTCTGATAAATATAACAAGCTACTTTCCCCAAACTGTTATTTGAAAGCGCCTCTTTACTTATCGACTCGCCGGCAGGTGTCATATCGGGTTGCTGCTCCCAAATGCCGCCTCCGTTATATTGTGTGTCCCAGCCACGGTTGTAGGCCATATTAAAACCATACTTGGCCTGGGTAAGAAAATTAGCGGTACCGGTAATTTGGTAGCCGCGTATCAGCGCAAGCGAAAACCAACCTATATCATCGTTCCAGCCGTCCCAGGTCCAGGGTGGAGGTGTATTTTGCAGCCAGGTGCTACACAGGTTATTTACTAATGTTTTATGTGCGGTGCTACCGGTACGTTCATAAGCGTCCTCGGCAACCAAAATATCTAACGATGCTACCCAGGTGCCATCAGCGGCGCCATCATTAATTGATTTTTTGTAATAAGTTTGTCCACCTGAGTTTACTAAAAATGCGCTGTTAAACGCATTAAAAGCTGCATCGGCATTGCCTGAGTTAGCCGAACTAAAATGAACCTCATGCTTTGAATCTGCTGTTGCTTGTTTTGCCTGCGGGGCTTCTGTTTTTTTACAGGCCGGGAACATGAGCATTACGCCCGCAGTAAGCGGGATTAGGCTCCGCATGACATTGCGGTTGTTTAAATGATCTTTCTTCATAAGATTGTTTTTATAGATTGTTTAAAATTGGATTGGTTATAATAGGGCATATGGGTTAAGGTATTTGGATATGGTGGCCTGGGCAGCTGTCTCGCCTATATTGCCTGCTTTATAGGGGGGGGTAATACTATTGTTTTTCTTAATTGCAGAAATCATTGCGATGAAAAATAATGGCAACAGCACAGCGCTACCTGGGTTTCCCAGGTAAAAAACATGTTTTTGATGTGGCGTTGTGCCTAAATTAAATTTCTGTTAACAAGCGCCACCCCTGGCATTTTTTGTTGTGGGCAGAAATGGGCTTTGTTACTAAACTTAAAACGGTAAACCCTATAGGTGGGCTATTTATTTTCCACCTATAGGGTTTCATTTTTTTAAAAGGCATTTAACTCCGCTATCTGGGTGTAAGATGCATTATAGGAAGAATTAACCGACACTTTAAAGTAACGGGCGTTTTTGAATCCGTTAGGCAAAAATTGCTTTTGCAGGTCCTTATTATTCAACAGATTAAATGTACCTGCGTCAACCCAGGCAACATTATCCAGGCTTACCTGTATATTAACCTCGTTGGGCTTACCGCCGCCATCGCCCTGCCTGCCTACAAATGACAGGCCGTGCAGCGTTTTAACCTCCTTCATATCAATAACTAAAAAATGGGGCGGCCCGGGCGATCCTCCCGACCACTGCGTGTGCCAAAAAGTGCCTGTATTGCCATCGAGCGCAAAAATTGCCCGGCCATTATTAGGTCCTTCGCCATTAGCCTCCTGCGAAGAAAAGCCAATGATGGCCCAGTTGGCGCGGTCATAATTGGGGTAATCGTTAAAATCGGGCTGGGCTTTCAGGATGTAATAGGTAGTACGCAGGGCCTCATTTACTTTTACAGTGGTATTGGTAATACTTACAGGTAAAATATAAGTTTTTAACGCATCCATTGCTCCCGCCCCACTGGTTTTTACGCTGATAGTTAGAGGAGTAGTTGTAACCATACCTTTAGGGATAATGGCAGATGTTGCAGATAGGGTGTAGCTATCGGCGGGTAACAGCGGGTAGTGTGTATTATTAACCATGTTAAAAGTATCTGCTTTGGTTTGTATTACCGCAAAACCAACGGGGATATCGCTGCCCGGGAAATCCTGCCCTCCAAAACCGGCGCCATAAATAAGCGCCTGGGCCGTATCTGTTATTTTAAAGATTTTAACTACCGGGCCATTTACCGCTTCGGGCATATATACACGGCTATAGCTTGCTACCGGCTGACTTGGCAATACTACATTATCCTTACAGCTCATTAAAAACATGCATTGTACAATACATGCCAGGCCAATGAATTTTAATATTTTTTTAGTTGTCATAACTTTTGTATTAAAAAATTAATGCGTTATTACCATCCGGGGTTTTGAACAATAAGCTTTGATCGGTCCATATCATATTGGCTTATCGGGAACCAATACGAAGCCGGTGCCCTGAAAAGATGCTTGCTGACAACTGTACGTTTATAAAAGTCGTCGCCATCTTTGTTCATGTTCATACCATGCATATCGCCCATAACCTGCGATGCTATTTTCCAACGGCGGATATCAAACCAGCGCAATGCTTCAAAGGCCAGTTCAACACGGCGCTCCTGCCAGATGCGGGCGCGCATATCTGCCTGGCTTGGAGGCAAAGGCAAGGATGCTGTGCCATATTGCGGCACCCCTGCTCTTTCCCTAATCAGGTTTAGGTATTTAACAATATCAGGGCTGCCGGGGCTAACTTCATTTAATGCCTCGGCATAGTTAAGGTAAACCTCGCCAAGCCTAAAGAGCGCCAGCGGACGCGCCTGTTGGGCGCCGTTACCACCAGAACCCGAATTGGTTTGGGTGCCTACATTTTTGCGTACCAGGTACCCCGTTTTTGTAAAATCAGTTGGGTGACCGTTTTTGCTATTTGGCCCGCTCACAAAAAAGCTGATTGGCGAGGCCGATTGCATATTACCACCTTGAAAAACGCTGTTATTATAGGTTACCGAAGCATAAAAACGGGGTTCGCGGTTTACATACATATTATAAATTTGTACGCCGTTAACCGTAGTATAGCCTGTTTCTGAATACAACGACGATTCCTGGATAGTTTTGCCATCGCTCATAAAATAGGCATCTACCTGCTCCTGCGTTACACCTATACCATCCCAGCCTCCGGCTTGCCTTGGCATGCAATGCGTATCCCAATTGGGCAGGCTATTGGCTTTCCGGTTAAATATTTGCTCCGAGTTCCACTGTTGTAAAAACACACCCTGGTATGATTTTACAGGGTTACCGCTAGGATCTTTATATAACTGATATAATCCCAGATCAATTACCGCTTTAGCGGCATCAGCCGCCTTTTTCCATTTTTGCACATCATAGCTTTGGTTAATAAATGGCTTGCCATCCGCAGTTTTAAATGAGGCATAATCTGTATTGCCGTTGTATAAGGGGCTGGCAGCGTATAATAACAGCCTTGCTTTTACGGCCAATGCCATACCAACCGTAGCACGCCCATATTGAACATCGCTTGCCTGCCCGTTATTTGAAGGTACAAGTGGCAGCACCGAAGCCGCTTTATCCAATTCGCTGCTTACATAATTTACACAATCATCATATGTACTACGGGGTAGCTGCATATCTGCGGCGCTGGCATCGGCAGGGATTTCCTTTTCGCCCACCAATACTACCGGGCCATACTGGCGCATCAACAGAAAGTAGTAATAGGCACGTAAAAATCTCGCTTCGGCTTTATACTGATCAATCAGTTGCTGTCCGTTCAGGGCCAGGATCTCGGCATTACCATCAATATGGTTAAGGAAATATGTAGCCGCCCTAATACCGCTGTAATAATAACCCCACCTGTCAAATATGGCGTTACTGGCGCCAATGTTACCAATATTAAGATCGTAAATAATATATTTTGACCATGTTACGTCAATTTCATCGGCATTGCCCATCCAGGGGTTTTGTGTCCACTGTTCTGATTGATCGTCTACATAGCTGTATATATTAGCCAGGTACTGCTCTGATGGTCCCTTTTTTTGAAACACTTGCTCGATGGTAACACGATCATTGGGCACCTGATCAAGATATTTTTTACAGCCACTGCTAAAAAGCAATACAACCGTTAACATTACAGCACTGTATTTTATGATAGTATTTTTCATAATTAATTATAATTGAATGATCACGATTATTTAAATGTGCATTTAATGCCCAGGTTATATGTTTTCAGTAAAGGATACTGTGCCCCTCTGCCGTCACCCAACTCTACATCCCAAAGCTTAAATCCACTTACAGTGAGCAAATTGTAGCCTATAAAATATAGGCTTAGGTTTGACATGCCCGTATGGCGCAGCCATTGTGAGCGGGCAAAATCGTAGCTTAACTGTAAGGTTTGCAGGCGCATAAAGGCGCCATTTTTTACCCACCAGGTACTATTTGCATAGTTCATATTATCGTTACCATAAGTAAGGCGTGGATAAAAAGGCCGCGGGTTAGTGCTGCCAGGTGTCCATCGGTCGGTGATTTGGGTAAGCAGGTTACCACGTTCGCCGCCCTGGCTAAACGGCTGCAGGCCGTCGCCATTTAGCGAAACATCTACATTACTGATACCTTTAAACCAGCCGGCAATAGCAAAGCCTTTATAACTAATGGTTGGCCCAAAGCCATAAACAATTTCAGGAATGCTGCCGTAACCTATCGGGCCCTGATCAAAATTATCTATCTTACCATCGCCGTTAAGGTCTTTATATTTAATATCACCTGCTTTGTTTGTTCCGGTTTGATAAGGGCTATTGGCTACGTCGGCATCGCTTTGAAAAAGACCAAGGTCGGTATATCCAAAACGCTGGCCCAGTTTACGACCTATCCGCTGCTGCCAGGGGTATGGCCAGGGTGCGTTGGCATCATTTATTACCTTTGCCCTGTTCCATGTAAAATTGCCCCGGAAACCTAATTGCCAGTCGGTATTTATCCGCTTATTAATGTCGAGCGTGGCGTCGATACCTCGATTATGTACTTCGCCAAGATTGGCATAAGGCAAAGTTCTGATACCGGTATAGGTTGGCACATCGCCGCGCTGGCGAAAAATACCTGTGCGGTTTTCCTGGAAAACATCGGCAGTTAAAGAAACGGCATTATCCAATATTTTAAGTTCAATGCCAAAATTTTGTTTTTTTGCCTTTTCCCAGGTAACACTTACTGCGTAATCGCCAATGTCAAGCCCGCTGATGTTTTGGTCTGTACCATTTTGACCGTAGGAGTAACCACCGTTACCGCCTCCTACTGTCGAGATGTAGGCAAAGCGTCGGCCGCCAATGTTACTATTACCCACCACACCATATGAATACCTGAGTTTCAAAAACTGAAAGGTACCGGCCAGCGGCTTAAAAAAAGACTCCTCTGATATTACCCAACCAAGGCCAAATGAAGGAAAAAATCCAAACCTGTGGTCGGGCGCAAAAGTTTCAGAACCATTGTAGCCAAAATTTGCTTCGGCCAGGTACTTATTATTGTAAGCGTAGGTTACACGCCCTGCAAGCCCCATATAACGATATGGTATCGAACTGATAAAATCGTTTGCAAAGGCATCCTCTTTATCCGATTGATTGTATAGTATCAGCCCCGAAACGGCATGTTTGCCAAATGTGTTGGTGTAATTAATTGCAGCCTCTGTATAAAACTGGCGCGTACCACCATTGCTTCTGGAATAACCAAGAAAACTTGTGCCGACAGATGTTTTATCGAGTAATAGCTTTCCATTGGCATCACGCCCGGTAGCCAGGTAGCCATCAACGGTTTTTGTACGGCTAATGATGTGCGTGTTGTAATTATCAAAAGAATACATAGCCGTAGCCGAAAGGCCCTTAAGGATAGTGCCTAAATCCTGGGTTACCCTGATATTGCTCCACAACTGGCTCCTGAATTCGTTTACATACCCACTTTGAGTAAGCAGGTTATAAGGGTTGAGCACATCGCCGGTTCGGATTTGCGAATGCAAACCGTTTGAATATACCGGTGGAATTACTATTGGCGGCATAATATAGGCCGAACTCCAGATGGCGTCAACAGAACTTCCGGGGTAATTACCATTGCTTATCCATCCCGAAGCGCCAAAATCTACTTTGGTTGATTTAGTTACATTCAATGTAAGGTTTGATGTAAAGTTATACCTGTCAAACTTAATGGCCGAGTTATAGTTGGCCAGTTGATCTGTTTTGTACAAGCCGTTTTCGTTGTAATAACCAACAGACAGATAATACTGCGCGTTTTCGGATCCTCCGTTGGCATTAACCCTGGCCCGACGGTTTTGGCCCGTTTTGTTAAACAAAATTTTAAACCAATCCACATTGGGATAAAGGTCGGGTTCGGTACCGTCGGCTGTCTTCTGGATACGATCGGCAGAATATTTAGGCAGGGCATCACCGGGGTTACTGCTTTTGTAAGCTTCGTTGGCCATTTGCATATAGGTAACGCCATCGGCAAACGAAGGTATTTTTGTAAATTCGGTAATTCCCTGGTCATATTGGGCATTTATGGTTGGTTTGCCTACTTTACCTTTTTTGGTTTGGATAAGGATAACACCGTTTGCGCCACGTACGCCGTATACAGCCGTTGCCGATGCATCCTTAAGGATGCTGAAACTGCCAATGTCTTCAGGATCTACGTTAGACAGTTCCCGCTCAACACCATCAACCAACACCAGGGGGCTGCTGCTTGTGAATGTAGATATGCCCCTGATGTAGATTTCGGCATTATCATATCCTGGCTGGCCGCTACGCTGCACGCCTATAACCCCGGCAACACGGCCGGCAATCAAATCGGATAGATTAGCAACAGGCTGCTTCAATTCTTCGGCCTTTATGGTGCTTATTGCACCAATCAGGCTTACTTTTTTTTGCTGTCCGTACCCTACCACTACTACATCGTTAAGGCCGGTTGACGTTTCTTTAAGGGTTACATTAATTTGTTTGGCATTATTAACAGGAACCTCCTGCGTGGCGTAACCTATAAATGTAAAAACAAGTGTGCCGCTTCCATCAGGCAGCCTAATAGTATAGGTACCATCTCCACGGGTTGAGGTAACCGTTGTACCGTCTTTCAGCTTTACAGTTACGCCTGGCAGCGCTAAACCTTTTTCATCAACAACCTTGCCGGTAACAGTTATGGGTAACACTTGGCTGCCGGCGCCCTGAGCGGGCATTTCGCCACTTGCTTTTCTTTTAACTACAATCATATTTTGAACAATCTCATAGCTTAAAGCCTGCTGCGAAAAGCATTGATCAAGCACTTTTATAAGCGGCTGATTTACGACAATTAAGCTAACAGGCCTGGCCTCTTTAAGCATCTGATTGTCGTACACAAACTCCACCCCGCTTTGGCGGTGCAGTTGTTTAAACACAGCCAGCAGAGAAGCATCCTTCACTTTCAGACTTATGTTTTGCGAATAGGTAGCGGCGCTTACCTGAAGCAATGCCGTTACCAATAAAACAAAGGAGAGTTTCATTATCAGCAAAAATTTTAATAGGATACGGGAATCCCTTTTGCACGGGAATGCAATCGAAAATTTATACATTTGGTTAAGGTTAGTAATTAATTGGTTGTAAGAAATAATCAGTTATTGATCCTTAATGCCGAAAGGTGTTTTGACCGGGAGTACTTCCACCTACTCCTGGTCTCTTTTTTTTAAGGATCGTTATGAAGCTTTATGTAATGGTTAATCCATAACGACTACCCTCCTTCCTTCCATTTTGAAATGAACAGATCCGGTTGCCTCAAGTGCCTTTAGCACCGCATCAATATTTTTATAGCGCGAAATAGTACCGCCAAAGTTGTTTTGGCTTGTTTTATTCTTAAAAACCACATCTACGTTGTACCAGCGGCCTATTTTCATCATAATGCTTTGAATGTTTTCATTGTCAAATACAAAAAAACCATCTTTCCAGGCTACTATATCGTCGGTATTAACCTGCATCACCTCAAAACCGCGGCTATGATAATTGTATACCCCTTGCTGGCCGGGGACCAGGTTTTGGCTTCCGGCAGATGAATGCAACTTAACCCTGCCCTGTAACAAAGTTGTTTTTACATCGACATCCTCCGGATAACCCGTCACGTTAAAATGAGTACCTAAAACCTGTACATCCATGCCGTTAACCGATACCTTAAATGGCATCGCCTTGTTTTTTTCAACTTCAAAATAAGCTTCGCCAACGAGCGTAACCCGGCGTTCTTTACCGGCAAATGCCACGGGATATTTTAAAGATGAGGCCGAATTTAGCCACACTTTTGTACCATCAGACAGCACCGTTTGAAATACCCCTCCGCGAGGTATGGTGAGTGAATTGCTATCGGTATTTTTATGTATTTTTTCGCTATTATTTGCATAATACGTTAAAACGCTGTCGTTTATTTTTTTTATAATAACTCCCGACACTCCCGCTATCTGGCCATTTTTGGCATCATGCAGCACAATAGACTTTCCATTGGCAAGAGTAAGATAAGCCTGGTTTTTACCCGGCCGAATGATGATAGCAATTTGATTTGGTGCTTTATCTTTTGTTAAATAATGAAATGAAAAAACACCGGTAATTATGGCAAAAAACACGGATGCGGCATACCATATCCAAGGTTGAAATATCAGCTTCTTTGTTGTCTGGTGATAGTCAATATCTGTGCTGGCTTTGATTTTTGACATAATCATTTCCTTTATCCGCCGCTCATCGCCAAGGGCGTTTTCCCATTCATTGTCCATGAGTTTTATTTCAGAATAGTAGCTTTCCAATTGCCTGATTTCTTCTTCAGAGCATTGGCCGGAAAGGAACTTTTTGTACAGTGAAATGAAATCCTGCTTCGACATTTTTTGGTTTATATAACTATAGTACGTTATTCGGCAAAAAACTCACACACATTATTTTTTTATTTTTTATTGTAGGTTTTTTAACATTTTATTCTTATTTTTAAGATGCCAATATAATGCTAAATACTTCAGAAACAGATATTAATCTATGGGATTCCGTACGAAAGGACGATAAGTTGGCATTCAATATATTATTTGATCGTTACTGGATAAGCTTGTATAAAACAGCTCATTATTATCTGGAAGACCAAGAAGCTTGTGCCGAGGCTGTTAACGATGTTTTTGTAAGCATCTGGAACCGCAGAAAAGAACTTGAGATTATTTCATTCTTTAATTTTATGCAAACTTCGGTGCGTTTTCAGATCTATAAACGCCGCAAAGCGGTAAAGCTTGAAATAGTTTTTAAAGATAATCTGACCACTGATAATTTCAGCCATACCAACGACGGCGAAATGAGGATCAGGCAAAAAGAAATTGACAACGAGCTAAGTTTGTACCTTGATAAACTTCCTAAAAGATGCCAGGAAATTTTCGAGTTAAGCAGATTTGAACACTTATCAAACCAGGAGATAGCCGGCCGGCTCAACATTTCCAAGCGTTCGGTAGAAAATCAATTGGCACTGGCATTGAAACATTTAAGGATGTGTTTTAAACATACCGTCCTTCTTTTGTTTATTATCAGAAACTTATTTTAAAACACTATAACTTTAAATAATATAAAAAAAAACCAATTGCTTTCACATACTTTTCAGATGTAAAAATGTAAGTCACACAGTTGCTCTAAAAATACTATGCATTGTCAAAATTCAATAAACCACCGTTTTAAATAAGAAACATTTTATTAATGATAATTTCGATTATCAAATGCCGTCAGCGGGTGGTTATTACTAGTTGGCCGCCTTGTTTCAGCTCATTGTCGGTTATAAAATAATCTTCAATTTTATGATCTGCGTAATTAAGGCTGCCGATTTTTTTACCTGTATTCTTTTTCAAAATGGTAAACATTTTATTGTTATCCAGTTTAAGTTCTACTTTATCAAAAAGAGGAACAGAGACGATATATTTGGGATCGGCAGGTGAAAACGGATAAAAACCCATAGCATTAAACACATACCAGGACGACATTTCACCCGCGTCATCCATACCGGCATAGGCTAATTTCTGTTTCCCCATATCATAAAAATGGTTCATGATGCTATCCAGCAATACCTGCGATTTTTCCTGTTTACCAACAAAATAGTACAGGAACGGGTAACTATGATCGGGCTGGTTACCCTGGCAATATTGCCCAATGAAACCCGAAATGTTGTAAACCTCATACCCTTTCCATGGAAGGGAAAACAACGAATCCAGCTTTTTTTCGAAGGCATTATTGTTCTTATATAATCCGATAAGTCCTTTTACATCGTGCGGGGCAAAAAAAGACGATTGCCATGCATTGGCTTCGCGGTACATGTATTCATAATATGGGTAATAAGGATCAAAGTTTTTAACCCATTCACCATTGGCCAGCCTACCCCTCATGAACCCTGTTGAGGCATCAAATACGTTTTTGTAATTGCCTGTGCGTTTCATTAACATGCGGAAACTACCTGTATCTTTCAATTCTTTTGCCAGCAAAGCGACGGCGTAATCATCATAAGCGTATTCAAGTGTTTTAGTGACCGCAGCTTTGGTTACAGTTTCGGTAACCGGCCGGGGTACATCAAGTTCGGCTATATAGCCCTTGATGTTGTATTCATCAACATACTTCCTGGTACCTTCAACAGTGGCATTTTTTAACATCATGGTGTACGCTGTTTTCACATCAAAACCTCTTATGCCCCTTAGGTACGAACCCGTTATAAACACAGATGCATGGTCGCCATGAAAAAATGTTGGCATAAAGCCGCTTTTTGCCCCTTTATCGATCAGTGATTGAATAACATCGGCCGTTACTTTGGGCGAGAGCAGGCCTAACAAGATAAGTTTGTTGCGATAATCGTCCCATAACGAGGGTTCTGTGTAGTAATTGAAGCCCTTGTTTACTACGTTGCCGCCTTGATCGGTAAAATCGCCATTAATATCGCTGCGTAAGGCCGGCCATAAAAATGAGCGGTATAAACACGAATAAAACAGCCCCTTTTGACGTTCGGTACCGCCTGTAACCGTAATTTTTGAGAGTAGCTTATTCCAGGTTTCAGCGGCATCCGCCCTTACCTGGTCAAAGCTTTTGCCCGGCATTTCCTTCTCCAGGTTCTCCTTTGCATTTTTCAAGCTTACAAACGAAAACCCGATCCGGATTTCAAGCGGTTTATTTTCGTTAAAAAAATTTACAACGGGCACTATTTTAGCATCTTTTCTTAACGAGTCGATCTTTTTAATCTTATGATTAGTAACAGCGTAGAAGTACATCTTTTCGCCGCATTGCTGGAAACCTGTAAACGCATTGCTACCATCCTGACTTATACTCCAGCTCCGTACCCTTTCATTGGCCATGGCCAGGTCGGCAATTAACTTTTTGCTTTCACCATGTTTAAAAGTATATTTATGGAATGCACAACGCAGGGTTGAGGTTAATTCGGCATTAATGCCATAACGCTTTAAATAAACCTGGTAATAACCGGGATGGGCCGATTCATTTTTATGATCATAGGCCGATTTATAATCGTCGGCTGCTATAACACCTGTAGCCGGCAGCAAAGGTATGTTACATAAATTCCAGTGACCTTTGCTGGTATGGGCAAACCCATATATCACCGTATCCTCATATTGATAGCCTGAGCCACTGTGAAACTGCGTAACCGGAGTTAACTGCACCATGGCATTGGGAAGCGATGACCCGGGAAACACCTCGGCCCCCCAAACGCGATGTGTAGGTGTAAAACCTGCATCCTTAGCATCCCACAAAGTAGCAGTACCCAACAACGGGTTTACATATTTAACAGGCGACTGCTGTGCATGGGTAACACATACCGAACACAAAGTTAAAATGATAAAAAGGATATGTTTCCTCATAGTTTATTACAGGCGTTATTTTCTGGCAGGTTAAAAATGTTCTAATCAATTTCTTTTGTTAAACGGGTAACGCCAGCTATATATGATAAAAACATATCATAGCTGGCCGGGTTTAAATACCGCTATGTGCTTTAAAATTTTTTGCCCAATATGCTGGCAGCCATATATTAGTTATGTTATTTGTCTGCTGTGTGATACAAATGAACCCATAATAGTTTCCAAAACAGTTGCAAAATCATACATTTTTATTGACATCGTGTACATTTATATCCAAACGGCGGATGCTGATAAAACTTCTGGCAGATTAGTGCTTATAAAAATGATATTTAAGTTTGTAAATTCAAACATCTGGCTGTTGCAAATGAGAAAAGTATCCTGACGTTTACATTTATAGATATACAACTTACCGGCATAAATGCCGCGCTTGGTACCCTACAAGGCTGTAAATAATTGATTTTATTTGATATGCTTTTTTGTGAGAAACCGCTTAAAAAGGGCTTAAATGCAGAAAAGAGGCCGTATCATAATTCAAATGATGCGGCTTTTTTATTTTACGGCAAATAAATTGATTTCAAGTAGTTTTTTACTGTTGATTTCGAACTAACGAACATTATTGATTGAGAACGAAAGAAAAGAAGCTCTTTAGGCTGCTTTTTTTCTTAGATTTCCAGGGAATGATTGGCAGCCTTATAATGCGGGGATAACGAATTCGGGCCATACTGTAAAAATGGCATATTTAGTCAACAACGTGAACACATTCAGCGGGGCGGATACGGCCGTAAGTACGCTTGCGGCGCTGTATCGTGCAACCATCAATGCCGATCAGAGTCGTACGCTCACCAGGGCCACAGGAACGGCAGCCAATTACCTGGCCGGACAACTGTATGTCACGGTAATCAGGGACGAAAATTGGAAAAGCGGTCGCGGCGGCACTACCGAGGAGTATAAAGATAACGAAGGACATGTGGTGCTGAAAAGAACATTTAATTATATCCCGGCACAAACCTCGCCGGTACTGCCGGCATCACTGCAAATGCTATCCACGTATTATGTATACGATAACCTGGGCAACCTGGCCTTTGTATTACCTCCCGGGGCAAGCCCGGATGCGGCAGGCCTGCCATCGGCAGCTGCGCTAAGTAATTTTTGTTACCAGTACCAGTATGACAGCCGTAACCGCCTGGTTCAAAAGAAGCTTCCCGGGAAAGACTGGGAGTATATGATATATAACAGCCTTGACAAGGTGGTTGCCACCCAGGATGGCAACCAGCGGCTAAATAACCAATGGATATTTACCAAGTATGATGCACTTGGCCGGGTGATGGTAACCGGCACATGGGTTACAGCCATAACCCGGCCGGCACTGCAACTACAGGTCACTCAGTTCACAGGCCCCTTATGGGAGACCCGAGCCACCGGGGGATACCCCTCCAATGTAAGCTGGCCGACGAATCCCTCAGGGACGTTGACGGTTAGTTATTATGATGATTATACCTTTGGCGATTTTGCTTCTTTCCCCACAGCATGGGATAGCAGGTCGGTATCAAGCACGCAAACCAAAGGGCTGCTTACCTGTGCCAAAACCTGGGTACTGGGCAGCACGGCAGTATTATACAAGGTATTTTATTATGATGACCTGGGCCGGCAGACTACGGCGTATGCCCAGCATTATCTTTACGGTACAACAGGAGCGGCATCATTAGGGAACTATGATAAGATATTCACCACTTATAACTTCGACAACCAGGCATCGGCTAATTACCGCTACCACTTCGTAGCTGGGGCGCAGGCATTAAGGGTAGATAACGCTTATTTTTACGACCACATGGGCCGCAAGCGGCAAACGTACACAGCCATCAATAATGCGGCCAGTGTGTTGCAAAGCCAGCTGGATTATAACGAGATCGGTCAGCTGATGATAAAACACCTGCATAGCGAGAATGGCGGCGCGTTTCTGCAATCGGCAACTTATAGTTATAATGAACGGGGATGGCTGCTGGGCTCCACCACGAATGGCAACCTCTTTAATATGAACCTGTACTATAACAAGCCGACAGATCTGAGTATTTACAGACCATCTTACAATGGTAATATCAGCGAGTTTGTTTACAGCAAAACATCGGCGGCAAACGTGGCTTTCAAATATAATTATGATCAGCTGAACCGGCTAACAAACGGCACCAGTACAGGAGGCAGTACATTGGGTGAACAAGTAAGCTACGACCTGATGGGCAATATTTCCGCCCTGACGCGCATAGGCCCAAATGCCGCTTCGCTGGTTTATACCTATTATAACAGCAATGGCAGCAACCAGCTGCAAACGGTAACCAACGGCGGTGCCGCCTTCCGTAGTTATGGCACGTATGACCCGAACGGGAATGCGCCCGGAAATGGCGGGATAACTGCACCGAAACAGATTAGCTATAATCTGTTGAACCTGCCGCAGACGGTGACGCAAAGCGGGGCGACGCTAGCCACGTATACCTATGATGCGACCGGCGATAAACTTGCTAACAAAGGGAGCGACGGCTATAAAGAACATTCAAGGTTTCTGAAATTCCGCAGCTAAAGAACTTGTAAGTTTTTGCTAATTAATGAATATGCCCCCCGGTTGTCCGTAATCTACCGCTGTTCGAATGTCTCCGACTTCGAACGGCTATGCTTGTAGTTTGTAACTACAGTTGGGTTAGATAAAAGTAATGTTGTAAAACAGACAGAGCCTGGCCGTGATGCCGGGCTTTGTCATTTAAGGAGCACTTGCAGTTTGTTTTTAGCGACGAAAGCATCCATAGTGGCAAACAGGTGTGAGCGTTCTTCCTGCGGTAGCTTTTCGATCAACTTTAAGCTGTTTAAAGCATCCTGATTTGTGTCCTGATATTCAGTATCTATTACCAGATAATCCAATGGTTCTCTAAAGCATCGGCCACCTTAGCGAATGTCTCAATCTTTCGCTACCGCAAGGTACTGTACTTGTGGCCCGCTGATAGGTAAACGCCATGCTAAGTTATAACCTGTAACTCCCGGATGTTCAATTTACATGTGGGAGTTTGTATTTTTAAACATAAGTGATCAATACGAATTCGTTGCTGTGCATTTCAGGACATATGGACAATGTTCAAGCAACAGATTATCCGCCGCAAGCCTCCCCAGAATAAAATGACCACCGCATGATTTTTAAAACTAAAATTTGTAATCCAGAAGCAAGACGGAAAAAAGACAGCGACCCAACGTGCAATTAGAACAACTAATATAGAAATACCAGTTTGATGGAATTATTAAATATCGCCGCAAATACTTACATTTGAGTTAAGAAATGTAGCAGATGTCAGTTGTTTTTAGATTGATTAAGAGGGCTTTCATTTTTTAAATGTCATTGACAAATAGACAATCAATTTTAGATAAAGCGTCATTCGTGGCGTCTTTTTTTTGAAGGAATATAAAGGGTTGAAAACCAGCTAATTTCAAATGAGGTTCGAGTCCCGTCCCAGGTTAGCCAGGTGTCGCAAAAATACAAACACGTCTCTAACCGCATCTCCACTATAAAAACTCTTCTTTAGTCGATCCGGTGCCATTTAGTCAAGGCTAATCTTTTCACTGTCTTTGCTATCATTCCAAAATATTATTCATGATGTATATTTTCTTCTTTTTTATTAACTTTGATGAAAATATTCACCATCATGGCTTTAAAAAAACACATCGTGTTTCCTAAACAACAACAGCTGTTAGAACTTTTCGGTGAAAATCTAAAGCTGGCCAGAAAGCGCAGAAAATTAACGAGTTTGCAGGTCGCTGAGCGAGCAGGCATTGATCGCGGAACTTTAAGGGAGGTCGAGCGGGGTAATCCGAGCGTTTCGTTAGGTGCATATTTCAATGTTCTAAGAGTTTATAACCTCCAGGATGAGATTTTAAAAATCGCTTCAGCCGACCCGATTGGGAGGAAATTACAGGATTTAGAGATTTTAACAACTTCTGGTCATGGCAGTAGGAAAAACTGATATTTGGGTATATGCCCACTGGCTAGGCATGCAAGCCCCAAAGTGCATCGGTGTCTTATCCGCTCAACAAGCTAAAGGTCGAAAGTCTTTTAGTTTTGAATATAACCGGGAGTGGATGGGGTCAGGTGAGCAGTTTTTATTAGACCCAGATATCGGATGGTACAGTGGTGGACAATTTCCCAATGGAAAGGAAAATTTCGGTGTCTTCACGGATTCTATGCCGGATACCTGGGGTAGAAAGTTAATGCAGCGCCGCGCTGTACAAAAAGCACGGGAGAACAGCAAAGCGACACCTGGCTTATATGAAATCGACTATTTATTAGGCGTTCATGATTTTACCCGGATGGGCGCACTAAGGTTTAAGCTTGACCCTGATGGTCCATTTTTGGATAACGACGAAAGTTCACCAACACCGCCATGGGCACATATTCGTGAACTTCAGCACAGTGCTGAAGTTTTCGAGGAGGATGCAGACGGCGATAATAAAAAGTGGTTAGATTTGCTCATCGCTCCGGGGTCATCTTTGGGTGGCGCAAGACCTAAGGCCAATATTCTGGATGGGGCTGGTCATTTGTGGATCGCAAAATTTCCATCCAAAAATGACACTACCGACAAAGCTGCCTGGGAATACTTGGCTCACAGGCTCGCGATTCAATGTAATATTGAAATGGCTGAATGCAAGCTTGAAATGGTTTACGGAAAATATCGAACATTTTTCACCAAAAGGTTTGATCGGCAAAAGTTAGAGCGCATTCATTTTGCCTCAGCCATGACCATGACCGGCAACCATGAAGAGTTAATCCGGGACCATACACCCAGCTACTTAGAAATCGCTGAGTTTATACAGTACTCGGGAATTAATGTCAAAGAAAACCTCTGGCAACTTTGGCGGAGAGTTGTTTTCAATCTGGCCATTTCCAACACAGATGATCATTTACGTAATCACGGTTTTATTTTAAATGGTAAGGGCTGGATACTATCACCGGCTTATGATCTAAATCCATCTACTGATAAATCTGGTTTGGGACTAAACATCGACATGGACAATAATGATCTGGATCTTGAATTGGTCAAAAGCGTCGGTCAATATTTTCAGCTTAAAAATGCTGAAATGGATAAAATTATCTCGGAAGTGAAGGAGGGGACGAAAAACTGGCGGGCACTAGCCGCCGAGATTGGCATTACAAGACAGGAACAAGAGCTGATGTCCCCTGCATTTGTACTAGTTTGATATTATACGTTGGCCTCAGAAACCTGCTCGAGTCTTAACAGCCTGCCTTTGTTGTGAGAAAACATTATGCCCTCATTCGCCGCAATCGTGAAGATCCACCACGCCGAAGTCAATCACCATACGAATTCGCTCAGATTATCAAAAAACTCACAAACATTGGGTCTCCTGCTTTTATCGGTTAAATTTATCTGTACGGCGACATGCGCTATACTGTTCAAGACTCCTGAAAAGTGGCGTAGCTTGGTTAAGCCCGACTGATAGCAGACGCATTTTTTTTTATGTCCTAAAATGGCTGTTTGTCTAAAATGCTAAATGTAGGAAGAGTTGTATTAACGTGTTTTTTTGATATATTTATGGTTTAAAACCATAAATAATAATTTATTTAAACCTAAGCCCTCTTGAAAAGATTTCTACTAACCTGCACATTATTTCTCGTTGCATGCACTGTATTTGCTGCGGCTCCGATCATAACTTCCTTTAGCCCTGTAAGCGGACGGGCTGGGACGTTGGTAACAATTAGCGGGTCAAATTTAGATAGCTCCACATCCGTCACTGTCGGGGGTGTAGCCGCCATTCCCATTTCCAACACGGGATCAAAATTGGTAGCAATGGTGATGCCGGGAGCAACAACCGGCCCTGTAGCTATTACCACATCGGGCGGTAGCACAACAGGGCCGGGAACATTCAAAGTCAATGCGGCAGCATATCCAAAATATCCCATCGGCGGTAAGCTTTCCGGGGCTGATGCGGTCAACTATGCCGAATTTGGCGACGCGGTATCGCTCAGTGCCGATGGAAGTACCGCAGCCATTGGAGGTTTTAATGATAATCAAATAGGTGGTGTTTGGATATTTGTAAGAAATGGCGCCACTTGGGTACAGCAAGGCAATAAAATAGTTCCGTCGGATTATACTGGCAATTCATACATCGGATCGGGCGTAGCGCTCAGCGCCGACGGAAATACGATGATCATGGGCGGAGACAGAGGTGCCTGGATATATTCAAGGAGTAACGGAATCTGGACACAGCAAACCAACAGACTTACCGGCAGCGACGCTGTTCCGAATAATGATATTTTCTTCGACAATATAATTGGCCGGGGCTATACCGTATCCATAAGTGCCGATGGCATGAACGTCTTGATAAGCAGTGCTGCCGATGCTAATCACCAGGGTGCGGCATGGGGCTACAGCAAAACCGGCACAACATGGACGCAGCAGGGAGGTAAAATTACTCCATCCGGTTCCACAGGCACAAAGGTTGCTTTTGGGTATTCAATTTCAATGAGTGCCGATGGGTTAACTGCTGTTATAGGTTCGCCCGGTGACGATAACTCTACGGGAGCCACCTATATATTCGCCCGCACAACGGGCAATTGGACACAGCAGGGAAATAAGATAATCGCAGCCGATCATGTCGGACCGTCGTCTCAGGGGGCATCGGTGGCCGTCACCGCAAATGGCAATATGATTGTGGTAGGCGGTCCGGGAAATGCTAATGGCACTGGTGCCACATGGGTATATACCCGCGCGGGAAACACATGGGCACAGCAGGCTAAATTAGTTAGTTCAGGAATAATCTCAGCCCAGTCTGATGGGTTACACCAGGGTTATTGTGTAGCAACAAACGCCGACGGAACTGTTTTACTACAAAGTAGTCCAAGTGAAAATGAGGCCGGGGCAGCCTGGGTATACACCCGAATCAACGCCTCCTGGACCCAAGTAGGCAAATTACCCGGATCAGGTGGCATTAGCCAGATTGGCCTGGCCCTTAGTGCGGATGGTAGCAACGCGCTTACAGGCGATATTGCCGACAATAATATTAAAGGCACCGTTTGCGCATTCTCAAATTTATCATTTCCTGTACCAACTACAGGTATTGCCTCAAACATAACAACAACAACGGCCACCATTAGCGGAACGGTTGATGATAATGGCGGTTCAACCGCTGTAAACATGGAATACAGCACTTCGGCAAATATGACCGGAAGCATTGCTGCGGCATTAACAACAGGTACCACACCCATTGCCGCCGGTTCGGGAAATTCAACCTTTACAAGCAAGCTTACCGGGTTATTACCCGGTACAACTTATTATTACCGTATAAACGGAACAAACGCAACCGGCGCAAACACCGGCGAGGTATTAAGTTTTTTAACGCTTACCCCTCCTGTTGTCAGCTCATTTGCGCCTTCGGCATCCGGCGTAGGCACAACTATTATTATAACCGGGGTAAACCTGGATAATGTTACTGCGGTTTCTATTGGCGGCGTTGCGGCGGCATCATTTGCCCGGGCATCTTCAACAACCGTTTATGCAACAGTTGGGGCAGGCGCAACGCCGGGCAATGTTACGGTAACAAATGGCTATGGCACGGGCTCGTTGGCTGGGTTTCAATTAGCCACCGCACCTAAAATATCCTATCCAACCAACCCTACTTATGACATTACCAAAAAAATTACGCCGTTACCGCCAACCAATGCCGGGGGAGCTGTGCCGTCTAAAGAGTATTTGCAGGTCACCACCCCGGCATATCAATACTTGAACGGCACTACGGCAGCCTTTTACACACCGGTATCAAGCACAATTGATGCGCTTGGTAACATATACGTTTCAGACGGATCTATAGTAAAAAAATTAAATCTTAACAACCAGGTAAGCATATATGCCAATTTCGTAAACAACGCTGTAAACTTCGATATGTATCCTGCCGGCCTGGCTGTGAGTCCAACGGGCAATATCTTTGTAGCCGACCAGGTAAATAACAGAATAATAAAAATAACTCCGCAAGTCAATCCATATGCCGAACCCTTTGCCGGGAGTGGCTCAAAAGGCTCAGTTAACGGAACTGGTACAGCGGCAAGCTTTAACAGCCCTGCTGGTTTGGTTTTTGATACAAAGGGTAACTTATATGTAGCCGAGCAGGGAAACAACCTTATCAGGAAAATCACCCCCGCAGGTTTGGTTAGTACATTTGCAGGAAGCGGTACAGCCGGAGCGGCAAATGGAACAGGAATTAACGCAAGCTTTAACGCGCCTACCGCGTTAACAATGGATGGCTCAGGTAATATTTACGTTGCCGATAAGGGGAACAACATGATCAGACAGATAACTCCTGCCGGCCTGGTAACTACGCTGGTTGGTAATGGCACAGCCGGGATGGCAGATGGCAAAGGTAATGCGGCAACTTTTAATGGCCCCGCAGGTGTAGCAGCCGACAGAAACGGGAATATATATGTGGCCGATGCTGCTAATTACCTGGTCAGGATGATCACCCCGGCAGGCATTGTAACCACTTTAGCAGGCAACGGAACAAGCCTTGCTTATGACAATACCGGTACAAAGGCAGGCTTTAAAAGGCCAGTTGGCGTTATGTGCGACCTACAGGGCAACCTGATAATAAGCGATAGCACCAATGTCAGGAAAATGGTCATTACGGGCTATACATCCACCCCCGCTATGCCTCCGGGTCTAATCCTTAATACGGCTAACGGCACCATATCTGGCACGCCCACCGCTATAACTAACGGCTCGTACACCATAAAAGCAGTTAATGTTAACGGCACAGGAACAACCACAATTAAAATAACTACAGTTATTCCACCAGTGCCTCCCGGCATACAGGCCTTTACCCCTTATATATGTAAGTCAGGCACAAAAATCACTATAACAGGTATCAATGTTCTTGGCGCTACCGGAGTAACCATAGGAGGTATCCCGGCTTCTTCATTCACTGTAGTTTCGGCATCAACCATTACCGCAGAAGTGCCTCCGGGCGCAACCTCTGGCAGCATCGTTGTCAGCAATCAGTATGGTAGTACGGCTGTTAAAGGCCTGGTTATAAGCAACCCGCCTAAAATAGCATATAGTACCAGTACAAGCTACCCGGTTGGTACGGCAATTAAACCTATAATTGTAAAAAACAGCGGTGGCGCGGTTCCCAACAATATTTACCTGCAAGCAACTACCCTTGCGGGCAGCGGGCAACCCGGCCTGGCAAACGGAACAGACACAACTTCAAGTTTCAATTTCCCTATAAGTACAGTGGCCGATGCCCTTGGAAATGTTTATGTAACCGAGGGAAATAATAACCTTATTCGCAAAATTACCCCGGCGGGTATTGTAAGCACCTTTGCCGGCAGCGGGGAGATTGGAAATACAGACGGCGACGGCACGGCTGCAAGTTTTAATTATCCGTACCGCTTAGCAGTAGATGCTGCTAATAATTTATATGTTTCTGATGGTCGCGACAATGGTTTAATTCGTAAGATAACACCGGCTGGTGTGGTAACCACGTTAGCCAGGGGTGTTAAGGGCGCCGGACTAACCGTTGCCGCCGACGGCACTGTGTTTGTTGCGAATGAAAGAAACTCTTCAATAGTAAGGGTAACCACTACCGGAGCAGTATCCCGGTATGCCGGCGATGTTGTAGATGGATCAGCAAACGGATCAATATATGGTTCTTCAACACCCCCTTCATTTTATTCCCCAACCGGCGTAGCCATCGACCCATCGGGGAACTTGTACGTCTCAGACGCGGATAATTTCAAAATCAGGAAAATAAGCTCTGCAGGTATTGTCAGTGATCTGGCCGGCAGTACCAACGGTTACGCCGACGGAACAGGTGCTGCTGCAAAATTTTCCGGGCTTAATGCTATAGCGATAGATGGTATTGGTAACTTGTATATTGCCGACGGGGCAAATAACGCCATACGCAGGGTAACCCCGACGGGTGTGGTAACAACATTGGTGGGCAATAGCATAAAAGGTTCAATAAATGGCATAGGCAATGCGATAGCGGTTGATTACCCGCAGGATATTTCAATAGATGCGCTCGGGAATATATATATGGCGGATCTCCATGCATACAAAATCCGTAAAATCACAACAACCGGTTATAGTGTTACTCCCAATTTACCTGCCGGGCTTAGTATAGATGGTACCGGCGCAATAACTGGCGTGCCTACAGTGATAACTCCTGAAACCACTTATACCGTTACAGCTTATAACCTTTCGGGCGGTAGCAGTACTACTATAAATTTTTCAACAGGGGCTGCAAAGGTCCCTCCCGCAATAACGTCATTCAGCCCGGCATCCGGGCCTATAGGAACCGTAGTAACTATCAACGGCGCCAATTTAAATTACCCGACAGTTAAAATAGGGAATGTTAATGCACTGGTGGTATCAAATACAGGTACAGAATTAAAGTGTATGGTAATGCCCGGTGCTGAAACAGGCGGGCTATCAGTTAATACTACAGCTGGCCTTGCTAATAGTTCAGGTAATTTTACAGTGACGACTACACCCTACCCCGCCGTTCAGCAAGGTAAAAAACTCACAAGCACCAATGGTTCAGTTGGAAAGGCTGTTGCTATAAGTGCCGACGGCAACACCATATTGGCTGCGCTTATGCCATTCAATAATTCTTACGGAGCGGTATTTTTTACCCGTAATAATGGTATTTGGACAGAACAAAAAGTTGGGTTGACCGGATTAGATCAGGCTGGCCCAATACCTTATTCAGCAATAGGGAATAGTGTTGCGTTGAGTGCAGATGGCAATACTGCCGCAATCGGGGCATCTCAATATTCTCTAAATGCTAACAGTAGTCAATCTGACGGTGCAATATGGGTATTCGTAAAAGTTAACGGAGTTTGGAAGCAACAGGGTTTAAGATTATCTGGCGCTGGCTATGCGGGCGTAGCCCAGCAAGGATCGTCGATAGCTATTAGCGCCGATGGTAATACTATTATTGAAGGTGCCCCAAATGATGACAATGACTTGGGGGCTGCCTGGATATTTTCCCGTACCAATGGTATTTGGACACAACAAGGCACCAAATTAGTTGGTACCGGTAGTGTGGGGGCATCCCAACAGGGATATGCCGTAAATATAAGCGCCGATGGTAATACTGCCATAGTTGGTGGTACTTATGACAATAACACAACAGGTGCGGCATGGATATTTACGAAAACCGCAGATAACTGGGTGCAACAAGGGACTAAGCTTATAAAAGCTGGCACCGGTCAGGGTTCAAGCGTTGCCTTAAGCGCCGACGGCAATACAGCTATTGTTGGTGAAACCGGCGGGGCAAACATTTTTGTGAGGACGGGTACTACATGGAACCTGCAAGGGGCCGAATTAATAGGGACAGGATTTTACAGCATTGTGTATCAAGGGCGTTCAGTAGCTCTAAGTGCAGATGGCAATACAGCCACTATGGCCGGATTAACATCCGGATATACGGTTGATGCAAACCAAAGTCTGCTATGGGTATTTACACGCACCGGCAATACATGGAAATCAGCAACCACCCTTGGTGGCAACGACTTTGTAAACCCTAACGACAACACGGACAACAATTTTTTCACGGCGATAACACCTGATGGCAAAACAGCCGTAATGAATACAGACTTTCAGGGTGCCTTGTGGGTATTTGTTGCCGCTACCCCGGCATCTGCTACAACACGAGCGGCCACTGCTGTTGGAGGTACCACCGCAACATTAAACGGAGTTGTTAATGATGGGGGACAAAGGACTACGGTCACCATTGAATATGGCACTTCTCCAACCCTGGCAGGGGCAAAAACAGCGACGTTAACAACCGGGGTAAGCCCTATTTTACCTGCAACCGGCAACGTGAGTTTCACAAGTAACTTAACAAACCTTATACAAGGAACAACGTATTATTTCAGAATAAAATGTATAAGCGGAAGCACGACTTTATCTGGCGATATACTTAGTTTCACTACGATACCATCACCACCAACAATTACTTCTTTTACACCACCAAGTACAATAACAGGCACCGAAATAACTATAACAGGCACAAACTTTATAACGGTAACCGATGTAAGTTTCGGCGGCACGCCGGCAACCTCGTTCAACGTTGTATCACCAACCATGATCACGGCAATAGTTGGCGAGGGAACTTCGGGCAAAGTGGCAGTGACAACAACGGGAGGCACAGCTACCCTTGCAGGCTTTAACTGGGTGTTTACGTTGCCTGCAAATAATTTTACCATCACCGCCAACAGCGCCAGTTGCCGAGGTTCGGCAAACGGATCAATAACAATAGCTGCCGCACAACAATTAAATTACACCGTTACGCTCACCGGGGGCAACATGAACAAAGCCTATTCATTCACCGATGTTGCAACCATTAGTAATCTGGCAGCAGGAACTTACAATTTATGCTTTAAGGTTGCCGGCCAAAGTTCCTATTCGCAGTGCTTCGATATAGTGATAACCGAACCTAAGGACCTCGCCATGTATGCCGCGATAAACAAAAATGCAAGTAATATTACCCTTACGCTAGATGGAGCAAGCACGTATTACATCACACTTAACGGTACAACCGTTACCACCACCCAAAACATTATAACGCTGGCGCTTAACAAAGGAAGTAACGATATCGCTATCTCCTCTGATAAGCCTTGCCAGGGCTCGCTTGAAAAAAAATTCACCTTTGCTGATGATTTTTCGGTTTTTCCAAATCCGTTTAATACTACGCTTAATATCAATGTAGGAACCGACAATTTAGCTAAGGCAACATTGCAGTTATATAACATCATGGGAACCAAAGTTTACAGCCAGCAGTTTTCCAATATATCTGGTATCATATCTATAAATCCGGGCAACCTTGTACAGGGAACATATATGCTCAAACTATTAACAGGTCAAACTGAAAAAATGATAAAAGTTGTAAAACAATGAACAAATATATTGCCATCCTATCAACTGCCGGTATAATCCTGATCACAGCCTGCAGTAAAAAAAAAGACACCAAAGTTGTTCCTGATCCAGTTAAGGCAACGCTAACCTTTCCGGATAAAAACTCTGCTTGCACAACAGGAACGCAAATTTCAGATACGCAAAGCAGCATAACCTTTACATGGAATAGCTCGGCAAATACTGATAGTTATGAACTTAACATTAAAAATCTCATTACAGGCGTTACCAGTACACAAACAACTACCGCCAACCATTTACCAATAAACTTACTTCGTAATACACCTTACTCGTGGTTTGTTATATCTAAATCAACCAACTCAACCGCTACAGCGCAAAGTGACACCTGGAAATTTTACAATGCCGGCGCGGGAACGTCTTCCCATCCTCCTTTTCCCGCCGACAACCTTTCCCCTTCCTTTGGTCAAGCAATATCCGCAACAACCGGAACCATAAATCTGACCTGGACTTCAAGCGACCCAGACAACGATATTGCTACATATGATGTTTATTTCGGCACATCCAGCAATCCGGGAGCATACAAAAGCTCCATCACAAACAAGTTTTCAAATGGTGTTGTCGTAAAATCAGGTACAACCTATTACTGGAAAGTTATAACGAAAGATAGTCAAGGCAATACATCCGACTCGGGGACCTACCACTTTACCGTAAATTGAGCTTGATTTTAAAATAAAAAGGCAAGCGGCCGAAAAGCGTGCTTGCCTTTGCTATAGTAGATGTAAAACCCGATAGTCGATGCAAGAGTTAACCGACGGATAACTTTTTTCTTAACTGCTGCATATCAGAACTAATCTTATGATCCATTACTTTAGCATAGATTTGTGTAGTCTTAATGCTGGTATGCCCCATCATCTTTGCAACGCTTTCAATAGGCACCCCATTATTTAGCGTCACGGTTGTAGCAAAGGTGTGTCGTGCAATATGAAAGGTCAAAGGCTTTTTAATTTTGCATAGATCTGCTATCTCTTTAAGATAAGCATTTATTTTCTGGTTACTCATTATGGGAAGCAAAGCATCTTTGACAATGCATTGCGGGTGATCTTTGTATGCTTGAATTATCGACAAAGCTACCGGCAAGACTGGTATTCTTGAAAGTGTATCTGTTTTTTGTCTGCTGGTATAGATCCATAAGTTACCATCGACACCATTAACCAATTCAGAACGTTTTAGTTTATGGACATCAACATACGCGAGGCCAGTATAGCAACAGAATACAAACATGTCTCTAACTACATTCAGCCTTTCGACGCTGAATTTCTTTTTTCTTAATTGATTCAATTCCTCTTTAGTCAACACTTCTCTGTGTACGGCTTTTTGCTTAGGCTTATAGTTCACATAAGGGTCTACTGCCAGCCAACCGTTGCCTAAGCAAATCCGAACTATCTTGCCAAGGTTCTTAATGTATTTGATTGCTGAGTTGTTACCGCATTTACGTACGCTTCGCATATAATATTCAAAATCGTTTAAAAAAGCAAAATTGATCTTGGTTACCGGGATATCTGAAATATTATATTCCAACTGCATAAAATTCTTGGTGTGCATTAAACATGTTTCATAACGTTGCAACGTGCTTTTCTCGAATTCCTGTCCCACGAGGCTTTTCATTTTTTGATTGTGATCAGTAAACACGGTCAATAATGTACGCGCTTTTTCATCCTTACCCACAAAACGATTTTTAAGCGTTTCCACTGTGAGTATCTCATCGGCTTCTGACATTTTGCGATGAAGTTCAAAAATCTTAAATTGAATATCATCGAGATAAGCATTTAATGTTCTTGAATCGGCTTTTGATCCTGTGGCTCTACCGCTTGCCGTATCCCATCTCGCAGGATCACATTTTCTGCTAATAGCGAGTTCGGTTCGTTGGCCATCAACTGTAATACGTAAATAGATTGGCATCTCCCCGGCTTTGTAATTTTTGGGCTTTCTCAGGGAAAAAAGCAAAGAAACTGTAGTTCTCATGACTTTTGATTAATTAAAAGTGAAACAAATTTGATTAATTAATCACTTGGAATCAAGATGTTCAATGAATGAACATGCTGTATGTCAAATGCTTGCGCTAAAATTCGGGAGTTCTTTGAGCCGACTTGAAATGACTCCCGAATTACTCACATATCCAATGGAAAAAGCTGAATAATTTGGTATGCCCTGAAAATGAAAAACCCCTCAGATGATGTCATCTGAGGGGTTTTTACTGTTTTCATTACTGAATTTGCGGAATGGACGGGACTCGAACCCGCGACCTCCTGCGTGACAGGCAGGCATTCTAACCAGCTGAACTACCACTCCGTTTGGGTCTGCAAATATACGCACCATTTTGGTTTACACAAGTGGTTTTTTAAAAAACCTTGCTTTAATCTCTTTTATTAGCGGCCTCAACTGTTTTTCAATGTTAACCTCGGTCTTTGCACCCGTCATAACTATCTCAATATCAAAGAAAAAAAAGAACGATAGGGTTGGCCATCTCTTTAATAATTTTCTTAAAATTTATTTTTTTATTTAACTTCAAAACTAAAATACTGGGCGCCTGCGTTGCCTTCTTCGCTAATTCCCTGCACCGATACGACGTATTTTCCCTTCTGATCCGACGTGTAAAACGATACCAGGCCTTTGCCCGCAGCATTTGTGTTTACATCTGGCGACCAAAACAACAAGCTTCTGAAATCAGGTACCCGACTATCGGCGGCTTTTTGGGTATCATAAACCGGCGAATAAAACTCTCGTTTTAACTGCAAGCCTTCATAATCCAAAACTACTGCGTGTGGGTCTATTTCAACGCCGCCAAGGTCGCCTTTGTACGTGGTAAAGCTAAACACGCCCTCATTAACGGTTGGGCCATAAAAGTATCTGTCCCTTATTACTTCAAGCTTTCTTACCTTCAAGGGGTCAATTGCCATTACCTTATCTATATTAAATACCGGCACATCATCCAGTAAAACAATAGGGTCGCCGTCTAAAAAACCTTTTTCGTTCAATACTTTAATGTGGTACCTACCCTTGGAGCGCACTATATTGTCTTCTCTCACATACTCGCGCAACACTTCTTCCATTGTGGTAAATCGGGTGTAGTTATCCAGCAGGTAGGTTTTATAAGGCTGCGCAAAAAAACCGGCACTATCTACACCCGGATCATAAAACCGTTTGATTTTATTAAGGGCATATATATTTTGTACCTGCATGCCCAGGCTGTGCTGCTCTAAGGCCTTTTGTAAATCGGCAGACAAGGCTAATTGGGGCGTGATACGTTTACTGTATTGCTCCGAAAAGGGGCTCAAAACATCAATCCGGTAGGTTGAATCTTTTTCGGGATTGGTTTGGGCAACTACCTCACCGGGGCCAAATAACTGCTTGGTATTAAACACAAGGCGACCCAATGAATCACTCCTGGATGCATATAATTGTACCCTTTTGCCCGGCACACTCAAATATGCTACTATATCCTTTGCCGGAGCGCCCGTTAGTGTGTTGGTTATTTTCGCGCTTATCAGATGGTCATTATACTCCGGCAAAAAATTAAATGCCGACGACCCGCCATTTAGAATATTATTCCATTGGAACCTGCGCCAGCCTTGCGACAGCATCAGGTTATCCATAGCGGCATCAGCTTCGGCGTTTTGGTTTTTGATGTAATAACCTGCCGATTCTATATTGCCCCTCAAGTCCGATCTTAGCCACAGATAGTTAAATATATCATCAGCATCCATTTGCTGCAACGAATCGACCCGGTAAACCGAAAGTGATAAATTAGCCAACACAGCAGCCCCGTTTGCCCTTTTAGTGCCCACATTAATATTTACTTTTTTTCGCGTAGCGTATTGAGACTGGTCGGCAGCCGCATCTATTTGCAGTAACTGTTTAGGACGCTTAAAATAAAGACGCTCACACACCGGCTGCCTGGCGCTATTAAAAATAGTTATATGCGATATGCCTTCGCCCAGTTTGCTTTTATCGATGCTAAATGTAGCCACACCCGAATTAAGCGAAGAACTTAAAGCAGCTTTAACCAATTGCCTTGTATGCGCAAAAAGAAACACCTGATTGTCGCCGCTATTGCAGTTTACGGTAACATCTAAATTGGCTCCATTATCTTTTAGCTGCATTACATAGCCCCGGTTGTTGACCACGGGTAGTTCTTTAATAATCTTATTACCCTGGCTTGTTTTAATAATAGCCTTGTAGCTGTTGTTTGCCGCGGGTGTAAATGTAAAACTGCCAATACCAAACTTTAATGGCTCAAAGCGTACCACCGTATCGCTGTGCTGGTCAATTACAGCCCCCCGGTATATTGCAAGTCCGTTGCCATTGGGCGCAGCAACTTTAAAGGCTACCTTACTGTTTAAACCGCCCACAAGACTGCCCCCTTCAGGGAAAAATTGCACATCGTAAACTGGCGCCGTTTCTTTGGCAGAAGCATCAGGCGACTTCAACGGATTTATAATGGTGATGTTTTTTTCAAAATAATAATCGGGATTAAAATTTTTCATCCAATTGGTATATGCGCGCAAGGTATAGTTGCCATTACTTACCGATACGGGTATGTATAACGAGCCGCTGCCTGTGCCATAATTCACAGCTATTTTAGCTTGCATTATGCCGTTATGGCCATTATCTATTACGTCAACATAAACTACCTTGCTCAGGTTCAAGAGCTGATGAAAAGAGGCATCAACACTATATATTTTAAACCAAATAATTTCGCCCGGCAGGTACACGCTTTTATCGGTATGCACATATATCTTTTCCTGTATGTTGCGCTGCCGGTATTGGTTAAAGCTGCTTTTTACCTGCTCAATTACCTGAGCAAAGCCCGTTGTTTGTGCAAGCAATAAAACCAAAACCGACGAAACTATAGTCTTAGTGACTCCGTTATGTTTTCCCATAGCTAAAAGCTGGTTTGTTTAACAATTATGTGATCTGCCTTACTTGGCTGTTGTTTTAGTGTTTTATTTGTGCGTTATGGCTTCCAAAATGGCGGAGGTAATGATTTACCCCTTATCCGGCAATCCGTACATTCGATAGTTGAATACGTGTAACCAATTAATACATTCATTTCTATAATGGCCGAAATTGGAATGCCATTTCCGTCAATTATAAATTGCTGTACTTCGTGCTGCATATTTTTCGGATTATATATACGCGCAGTATCTGCCTCACAGTTATATGGATAAACAGGATACCACGCTGTCGGCAACTGGCTGTTGTCAATAAAAATGCGCTTCCGCTGAACATTTGTGATGGTTATAAATCCGATAACAGGGTCGGCAGGGTCAGATATGCTATGGATATTCCCTTGCAGTTGCGATGGCTGGGCATCAAAGATACTTCCCAGTTGCTCGGTGTTTTTTCGGATGTTTTCCCAAAACTCATAACACTCTTTTGTTAAAGCATATTGCCTCAATAAAATAGAGTACCGCACTGAAATTTTCTCGGCGGTAGAAGGTATCGTTGTTACCGGTGCCTGGAATATAACATCTGATGTTAGCTTGGCTGATGATGCTATTACTGTATTACTTGATATATCGCCCGTATAGCAATAGTATGCGGCTTCATTCTCTTTTCTGCTCCTTACTTCTTTGGTTACCGGGTCTACAAGGAACCCTGATACGTATTTGGCATGAAATTTCCAGACCTCTGTGTAATCCCAGCGATAATAGCGTGTACTGTTTGTTGCATCATGGGTATTAACATATACATTCAAATTATTGCCCTTCGGTATAAAACCGATGCTATCAATAGGCGGTGTTTTTTTTACTGCTGTATAGTCTGAAGCATATTCCTTGCCATCGCCCGAAATATGCAGCCTGTATTTTTTTGACTGATCAAGCGTTAATGGCGCCGCCGAAGCATATTTTCCGTCCTGTCCGGGTATCGGCTGCAATTCTGCTATGGACGCTCCGGCTGCATCCTGAATAGTTACCGTGTAACCGGCCAGGCCGGATGTTTTAACATCATCGCCAAGGTTCACAGTTTGGCTTAGCTTAATAACTGTTATACTATCGCCAACATCAATTACCCCCTCTACCACCAGATAATGGTTGGGGCTGCTTATAACCGATGGATTATACGGCTTTTTACACCCTCCGGCTATTCCACAAACTATCGCCAAAAACCATATATATTTTTTCATAATCATTTTCTCGTCAATTATTTCCAAAATGGGGGAGCTGTTACCTGCCCTCGTACCCTACAATCTGTACATTCTACTGTTGATGCTGTATATCCAATAACATGAAACCCATCCTTGCTTATTGTCGAAATTGGTATTAACCCACCATTTACAATTTGATTTTGAACATCATTAGCTCCGTTATGCGGGTTGGCAAACAAAACAGAATCTATTTGACAGAAAGCATCCACCTGCGGTTGCCAGGTTAATGGCAAATCGTTGTTTGATATAAATATTCGTTTGGTTTGCACATTCGTTACGCTTAAATAACCAACAACCGGCTCTGCCGGATTGGTTACATTATGAATATTTCCTTTTATCTCTGACGGCTGAGGATCAAATATGCTTCCTAATTGTTCGCTGTTTTTCTTAATGTTTTCCCAAAATGCATACCCTTCTTTGGTTAGCGCATACTGTTTTAATAAAATGCTATATCTTATTCCAAGCTTCTCTGAATTGGATTGTATTAATGTAACCGGATTCTGTGATATAACATCCTGAAGCAGCTTTGACGATGATGCCAGTACAATATTACTCGACTTATCTCCCGCATAGCAATAATAAATCTGTTCATCGTTTCCCCTAAACACAACCTCGCCGTTTTTTACTATCAATCCCGAATTAAACCTGGCGTGAAAGCGCCATGTTTCTTCATAGGCCCAACGGTAATATCGGGTGTTATTGGTGACATCATGAGTGTTCGAGTTTATTTGCAAGCCTTTCTCTGTTATTTTATATGTAATGCTATCAATTGGCGGGGTTGCTTTTACAGCCACATAATCGGATAAATATTTATTACCTGATGCGGTGATATGCAGGCGGTACTTTTTAGTATTATCCAGGTTTAAGCCAACGGCAATATATTTACCCGGATTAGACATTGAAGCTTGCAAGGGATAGATGGCACCACCGTCGGCCTCGACAGTTACCGTTGCATTTGATAATAGTGTTGACGACGGCGTTTCGGATAGGTTCACCGTTTTACTTAATGTAATAACTGTTGAGTCGGCGCCGCTGTTTATTACCCCTTCAACAACAAGGTAACTATTAGGCGCCAAAATTGCTGGCGGGTTATAGGGTTTTCTGCACCCGGCAACTATACAGCCCAGTATTACAATAATACACCATATGTCTTTGTTTTTTTTCATCATTATAATATCCAAAAATCAGGAGCAACTGATGTCCTATGTGCCCGGCAGCCTGTGCAGCAAATGACAAAAGCGTTGTAACCAATAACGCCACCGGCATGTTGCGGCCTTATAACGGCATCTGTCGGGTTTAATTTCCCTTTTTGACAAACAGCCCCGGACGCGTTCAGGCCGTCATTATTGAAGCGGTAACCCCCCTTTCCACACAGGCCACTACCGGGCATATTGCACCCTGCTTTAACCTTATTTAACATACAAACTATACCCCCTACACTTTCAACTGATAAATGCGCATTGGCGTTATGACAGGCCTGCGTAACTGCTGTAAGCATTATCAAATAAACCATATAATTGGCCCCCTACACATATTTGGTTAAAACCTGATGTTATAATTGATAAACGGAATTGGCCTTGCAAAAATGGATAGTTTATACCCGGTTATTATACCCCCCTGCTCGGTAAAATAAGTGGAATAGGCATTTTGCCTGCCGGTTAAATTATACACACCTATGGTGAATGAGTTGTGTGTTCGCTGATGCACTTTGTGATTCCCCTCAATGTTCATTGAAAAGTCCGAACGGAAGTAATCTGGTATCCGGTACTGGTTCCTGTCTGAATAATATACCCGCTCCGATCCGCCGTACTCATATTTGGCTACCGGCAATGTAATAGGTCTGCCTGTGCTATAAGTAACATTTAACGATACGCTAAACCTGTGCGAAAAGCGGTAATTGCCGATAAAGTTAAACGCGTGTGGCTTATCAAAGTTGGCCGGATAGTACGTGCCGCCATTAATCAACTCTCCTTCATTAGGATTGGTTTGCCTTAAAAAAGTGCGCGAGTAGGTATAGGTTATCCAGCCATTAGCCTTGCCTGTAGTTTTCTTTAGCAAAAATTCAATGCCGTAAGCCTTGCCTTCGGTACCCAATACATCATTTTCAATGTGGTGGTTCAACACCAGGTTGGCCCCGCTGCGGTAATCCAGGTAGTCCCTTAGCCTTTTGTAATAAATTTCAACAGATGTCTCGATGGTGTTTGCCTTCATGTTATGGTAAAGGCCAAGCGATACCTGATCGCCATATTGTGGCTTAATATTAGGATCGCTCAGTTGCCACACATCAGTAGGGGCAATGGCGGTTGTGTTTGACAATAAATGAATGTATTGCCTTAACGTGTTGTAACCTCCTTTTAAAGAAGTATTGTCGCCCAATTGGTACCTTGCCGAAAGCCGAATCTCCGGTCCCGAATATGTTTTAATGAACTTCCCGCTGCTATAATTTGTACTATCGAGCAGGTTTGAGGTTGTTTTTGGCAAATTAGGGGCGTAATTATAAACCATTTGGGGGCCCAGGAAATTATAAATGGAATACCTGATGCCTCCGCTTACCGAAAAGTCTTCGGTAAAATCATACTTGTCGCCCAGGTATAAGGCGCTTTCCAAAGCCTGCTGTGCCGGGATAACATCAGGTGCTACCAATGATTTGGGGCTATTTGGCTGAAAATTTCCGGGATGTAGCTTATAAAAAATAGATGTTAAACCAAAATCAATGGTGTTTTTACGGTTAAAGTAATAAACAAAATCAGCTTTAAAATTGGTTTGGTTGATGTCGAAATTAAGCTTATAAGCGTTAACCGGGTTATCATAGCTGGCAATATCATATTGATACCTGTCTATACCTGCTCCAATTACACTAAACAGCTTATCGTTAAAATTATGCTTCCATTTAATGTTGGCGTTGCGGTTGCTGTATCCGTATGATGTATCGCTGTTTAGTTTAAATTTATCTTTACTCAGATACGTAGTTACATAAATATTATTTTTCTCGTTTATCTGGTGGCTAATGTCGAGGTTTAAATCGTAAAAGGATGCCTGGCTGTGTTTATAAGCATCGGGCAGCAATTTCAACAGCCAATCAGAGTAGGTAGTGCGGCCGCCGAATGAAAACGAGGTTTTATCTTTAATGATAGGCCCCTCCACATTAAGCCTGCTGGTTATTAAACCAATGCCTGCCGAACCGGTAAACTTCTTTTTATTGCCTTCGCGATTGGTAACATCCAGCACCGACGATAGGCGCCCGCCAAATTTTTCCGGGATACTGCTTTTATAAAGTTCAATATCTTTAACAATGTCGGGGTTAAATGACGAGAAAAATCCGAAAAAATGAGATGGGTTATAAATTGTAGCATCATTCATTAAAATAAGGTTCTGATCGGCCGATCCGCCACGCACATTGAAGCCTGTTGTGGCTTCGCCCACCGATTGTACTCCCGGCAGCGTTAATATCACCCTTAAAACGTCGGCCTCGCCAAATACCGTTGGCACCTGTTTAATGCTCTTAATATCCAGCCTGTTTACGCCCAATTGTACATTGCGTACATTGGCCACCTTCTCGGCCGATATTTTTACTTCCTTCAGGCTGGTAATTTGCTCTTTCATTTCGATGATTAGCTTTCCGTCAGAATAAAGCACAATTTGCCTGCGCGTATCGCGCATCCCAAGTCCACGGATACTTAAAATTTGACGCCCTTTAGGCAGGCTGATGGTAAAATAGCCAAACTGATCTGTTGCAACCCCTGTTTTGGTATTAGTAACAAAAATGCTCCCCCCAATTACCGCCTCGCCAGATTTGCTGTCGCGAACGTAGCCAGATAGCGTTGCGTTACCGGAGCCAATAGTGTTCGTTTTATTACCTATTTCATATAATTTGTTTTCGGTTGTCGCTTCCGGAATAACCTTTTCTTTCTGATCGGTAAATTCTGCTACGGTTGTGGTCACATTGTTTTTTACCGCCTGGGTGCCGGGTTTAACTCCAAAAAAGCCGGCGGCAAGCGATGGTTGTATTTCGCGTCCTTTGGTTAAAAACACCTGGCGATCAGCTGTTATAGCGTAACGAAAAGCAGTATTTTTGAATGCGGCATCCAGCACTGCTTCAACCGGTTTATTATCTAACTTAATTGTTACCTTTAAACTATCAAATAGTGAGGGCTCATAGTAAAAGTGATACCCTGTTTGGGCTTCAACATCGGCAACAAGTTGCCCGATAGTAGCCTGCTGAAAGTTTACACTTATTGTTTTAACCGCAGTTTGCTGGGCATTACCAACCTTCATCAGGATCAAAAACCAAAAACTTAGAAAGTAAATTTTTTTCATTCGCATATTTATTTTTCGCAATGCCCTTTATCTGGTGAAGGTTTAACAGCTGTTTTTGGGTTGATACAATATTTTATAAAGCTTACTTATTTTGATAACTGATCATACTGCGCGGCAATCAAATACATTGCCTTTTCCGGGTTATCCTTAAACTTAATTTTATTGGCCTTTATATATTGCTGCAGTTCTTTCTTCTTATCCTTCAATACATTCAGGAAAGCACCTTGCCCTCCAATACTATAATAATTGCTGCCCTTTTTTAAATAGTAATGCTTTTTAGCTTCTGTAAAAAAGGTTTCGAGTGTGGTTTGCGTTGATATGCTTTGAATGCTTTTTGTCCATTTAACTAACACCTGCAGGTTGCCGCCATATATCTCTTCATACAAACCGCTGCTTATTGATGACGCCACATTTGTTGAATCGACCGCAACGTATACAAAGTGATGGTTATGCAAATCAAAACTTTGGATCCTGGAGTTTAATAAGGAGTATTTAGAAAAGCCATTATACAACAAAGTTACCACCAGGTCTTTGTTGATATCGTACATCATTGGCACATTGGCATAATATATCCCATCGTAATTGACCGTGCCGGGTTTAAACTCGTTTATATCCAAGAAAAAAGCGTTCCCTTTTATTAGTGGATCATAATACTCGTACTCGGGGCCGTTATAAAGGCGGGACATTTGACCTATTGAAGTATTGTAAGCGCCAACTACGTGGCCAATGGCTATTTTTTGCATGGCACTGTCGTCCGTTGCCGTTTGTCCGAAGGCGTGGCTGCTTAAATAAGTGAAGGCGATAAAAAAGCACAGAGCCGGTTTGTTTATCATTTAGGTTTTATAAAGATGAAATGTACATTACTTTTAATTAATAATCAAACCGCTCACCCTAAAAGGCCTGTTACATTAATAATGTATTGATTATGTTACAATTGCAAATACAACAATATATTACGGAAGTATTAAACTGATTGAAACAAGGCTTGTTAAATATTTATATATCCCGCGATAGATGACGCCGCCGGTTGTACCCGACAGGTATTTCAATATAGGTTACTTTATTGTTTTGTAACTTAAAGCACCATGCAAACCTCCGCGATTTACAATTTTTTTCTCCGGGTATAGCATTAGGATCTGCGCAGTTTGTCAATTGATAAGTTTTAACACTTGTTGCAGGTTTCTTTATCAAAGAACTGTTATAATAATGCTTTACCAAACCTTCGTTAATCGCGGTATTTGGATTGGGCTTGTGCTGATTTGGCGTGCTGTTGTTTTGGAGGCAAGCAAAGAACATACACATGGATAAAAATCCGGTACATACCGCAAAGCTGCTTAGTTTTCTTTGCATAAAGGCTTTTAGTAAGATTAAGTTTTTTTGGTTGGCTAAAAGTATACACCAATATTTATGGGTACAAATAATAATATGGAACGTTTGTTAAACAATAGGGGGGCATTTGTTAAAAGGGGGGGGATTGGGGCATGCGTCCTGCCGAAAGTGCTCTTCAGGCACTGACGTATCATCTGCTTCCTTGTTCGCCGGCCTAAGGTTAGCCGCACGGGGTCTTCCTGCTTCGGGTGCTCCCCCCCGACACCATCGCCCTGGGTTAACGCCTCCCACTATCAAAGATCATTCGGATTTTATCCTTTGTTTGAACCCACACCAGGCGAACAAATAAAAAAAAGGGCCGATCTGTTGAAGATTGGCCCTTGTATTTTTTAGGAGACTAATGTTATTACAGCTTCCGTTTAACCTCTACGTTTTCGTAAGCTTCAACAATGTCGCCTACTTCAATATTGTTGAAGTTTTGGATGTTCAAACCGCACTCGTAACCAGTCAATACTTCTTTCACATCGTCTTTAAAGCGTTTCAGTGAAGCAAGCTCGCCAGTGTAGATAACCACGCCATCACGAACGATACGGATTTTGCTGTTACGGTTAATTTTACCATCCAGCACCATACAACCTGCAATGGTACCCACCTTGCTGATCTTGAAGGTTTCCCGGATCTCCACATTCGCAACAATCTTCTCTTCAAAGGTTGGTGCCAGCATGCCTTCCATCGCCGCCTTAATTTCGTTAATGGCATCGTAGATGATAGAGTATAGCCTGATATCAATCTGCTCAGCCTCGGCCAGCTTACGGGCACTTCCCGAAGGACGAACCTGGAAACCAATGATAATAGCATCTGACGCAGAAGCCAGCAATACGTCAGATTCAGAGATCTGACCCACCGCTTTTGATATGATGTTAACCTGTATCTGCTCGGTAGATAGTTTCAGCAACGAATCTGATAACGCCTCGATAGATCCATCCACGTCGCCCTTAACAATAATGTTAAGCTCCTTAAAGTTACCAACTGCCAAACGGCGGCCAATTTCATCAAGTGTAATATGTTTCTGCGTACGTAAACCTTGTTCGCGTTGTAATTGTAAACGCTTGTTGGCAATTTCACGTGCTTCAACTTCACTTTCCAATACGTTGAATTTATCGCCCGCTGTTGGCGCGCCCTGCATACCCAATACCTGTACCGGTGTTGATGGGCCGGCAGATTCAACCCTTTGACCACGCTCATTGGTTAATGCCTTAACACGACCGCTGTAGCAACCGGCCAAAATAGGATCACCTACTTTTAAACGGCCTGCCTGTACCAATATAGTGGTTACAATACCTCGGCCTTTATCTAACGCCGCCTCAATAACAGTACCTACGGCACGTTTATTAGGGTTTGCTTTTAATTCAAGCAATTCGGCTTCAAGCAATACTTTCTCTAACAGTAATTCGATATTTAAGCCTGTTTTGGCCGATATCTCTTGTGTTTGGTATTTACCACCCCACTCTTCAACCAAAATATTCATGGCCGATAATTGCTCGCGGATTTTATCCGAGTTGGCTCCGGGTCTGTCAATTTTGTTGAAAGCAAAGATGATTGGTGCACCTGCAGCCTGCGCGTGGTTTATGGCCTCGCGGGTTTGCGGCATCACGCTATCATCAGCAGCAATTACAATAATTACAATATCTGTTACCTGTGCACCCCTTGCACGCATGGCGGTAAACGCCTCGTGACCCGGTGTATCCAGGAATGTTATTTTTCCTTTATTATCCGGCAAAGTAACCTCATAGGCACCAATGTGCTGGGTAATACCCCCGGCTTCGCCGCCTATTACGTTTGTTTTGCGGATAAAATCCAACAATGATGTTTTACCATGATCCACGTGACCCATGATGGTTACAATTGGCGCACGGGGAACTAAATCTGCCGGATCATCGGGTTGATCAAGGTTGGCCTCTTCATCCTGTGGCTTCACAAATTCAACCTGGTAGCCAAACTCATCGGCCACAATGGTTAATGTTTCTGCATCAAGCCTTTGGTTGATAGATACGAACATGCCCAGGCTCATACAGGTAGATATAATCTGGGTTACGGATACATCCATCATCAACGCAAGCTCATTGGCAGTTACAAACTCGGTAACCTTTAATACTTTCGATTGCAATTCCTGCTCCATTGCCAATTCGTCGGCGCTGGCGGCAACGTCATCACGTTTTTGACGGCGGAATTTGGCCCGCTGTGCAAACTTACCTGATTTACCTGCACCGCTTAAGCGTGCGAGTGTCGCTTTAATCTGGTCTTGTATATCTTTTTCTGAAGGTTCTTCCTTAGGACCGGTATTTTGCGGCGCATTATTACGGTTGCCTCTGAAATCGGGGCGGTTTCCACCGCCACCTCCTTGCTGAGGGCCTCCGTTTCCTGGCGCACCATTACCCCGATTCCTGAAATCCGGACGGTTGGGGTTAATAGTACCGCCACCCGATGGGGTATGCGGAGGATGACTGCCTCCACCGCCTTGTTGGCTTTGCGGATGGTTGCCACCGCCACCTTGCTGCGGATTGCCCTGACTATCTTTACGTTTCCTTTTGCGCTTATGATCGGCGCTGTTTGAATTTGATGAAGATGCTATAGGATTACGCTTTGGAGCATTAACCGGCAATTGTATTTTACCGATAATATTAGGCCCAGTAAGGCGTTCGGCCTTGGCCCGTATTACGTCATCATCCCCATCTGCAGGTGCTTCGGCCGGGGTTTCAACAACAGGGGCTTGCACTGCAGGCGGTTTTGGAGCCTCTACTTTAGGCTCTTCTGCCTTTGGCGTTTCAACAACCGGTGGTTTGGGTGCTTCTACCTTAGGGGTTTCTGCAACAACCGGCTTTGGTGCTTCCACAACTGGCTCTGGTTTTGGCGCTTCTACTTTCGGCACTTCAGCAACAACCGGTTTAGGCGCTTCCACAACTGGTTCTGGTTTAGGCGCTTCTGCTACAACCGGCTTGTCGGCAACAGGCTGCGGCTTCGCATTCAGATTATTAAGGTCAATTTTTCCAATTACCTTAACTCCGGGCAATACATCGCTGCGCTCCTCGGTTTTCACCGGGGCAGCAGGAGCAGCAGGCTCAACCGGTTTCGGTTTTTCGGCCTGCGGCGCAGTATATTGGCCGGCATTTTTGATCAGTATTTCTTCGTTTTCAAAATCGCGCGAACGGCGGTTTTCAACCGGTCTTTCAGGCAGCGGTGCAGTTTCCTCTTTCCTTATCTTACCGATACTGATCTGCTTGGCTTCCTCTTTAATACTTTTATCAAAGGCAAATTCCTTCAACAACGCATTGTACATGTCGCCATTTAGCTGGGCCATGGGGTGCTTATCAACCTTATAGCCTTTAGTCGCCAAAAAATCGACAATGGTACCCATACCAATGTTGAGCTCTTTTACCGCCTTAATTAATTTTATTGATTTGTCTTCTGACATTTATTATATTTTCTCTGCTAATTATCGCAAAAATACGATTTTAATTTTGGTTATTATGCTTATTCAAACTCAGCATTCAATATTGATAGCACTTCTTTTACCGTTTCTTCTTCCAGATCGGTACGTTTTACCAACTCGCCAACAGTTAAAGCCAATACCGATTTTGCTGTATCTAAGCCAATACGCTTAAATTCATCAATAATCCAGCTATCAATTTCATCTGAGAACTCTTCGATATCCACATCCTCATCATGTTCATCAGCCTCACGGTAAACATCTATTTCATAGCCGGTTAATTTACCAGCCAGTTTAATATTATGACCACCACGGCCGATAGCTAAAGAAACCTGGTCGGGCTTTAAGTATACTGCTGCTGTTTTTTTCTCGTCATCTAATTTAATAGATGTGATTTTGGCTGGCGACAATGCACGTTGAATATAAAGCTGAATATTGTTGGTGAAGTTAATCACATCAATATTTTCATTTTTTAATTCGCGAACGATACCATGTATACGTGAACCCTTCATACCTACGCAGGCACCAACCGGGTCAATACGATCATCATATGATTCTACGGCAACCTTGGCCCTTTCGCCCGGCTCACGCACAATTTTTTTAATGGTGATCAATCCGTCGAAAATCTCGGGTACTTCAAGCTCAAACAAACGCTGTAAAAACTCTGGTGCTGTACGCGAAATGATGATCTTAGGGTTGCTGTTCAGCATATCTACCTTATGAACAACCGCTTTTACGCTATCACCTTTTTTAAAGTAGTCGGCCGGTATCTGCTCTGTTTTTGGTAGCAACAATTCGTTACCTTCATCATCCAATACCAAAGTTTCTTTTTTCCAAACCTGGTAAACTTCGCCTGTAACAATTTCGCCCACACGATCTTTGTATTTTTTAAAGATCTCGTCTTTTTCCAGTTCCAGAATTTTTGAAACCAGTGTTTGGCGTGCCGCTAAAATAGCACGGCGGCCAAAGCTTTCCAGGGTAATTTGCTCAATTTGCTCGTCGCCAACTTCCAGGTCCGGATCAAACAATTTGGCCTCGGCCAGTTCAACTTCCAGGTCATCGTCTTCGCTAAACCCATCTTCCATAACCTTACGGGTGCGCCAAATCTCTAAGTCACCGTTATCGGTATTAACAATTACGTCGCAATTTTCATCTGTGCCGTATTTTTTCCTGATCATGCTTCTGAAAACGTCTTCCAAAACGCTCATCATGGTTGGGCGGTCAATGTTCTTGAAATCTTTAAATTCCTGAAAAGAATCAATTAAATTAATATTGCTCATTTTCTACTTGAATGATATTAAAACTTTTGTTTCTGTTATTTTATCTAATGGGATAACGCTTTCAACAGTTTCGGCCTTTTTCCCTTTTTCTTTTATTTTTTCTTCAATTATAATGGCGTCTTCGGTTAATGCCGATAAAACACCCTCTCGTTTTACGCCATCGGCCATTTTGATACCCAATGTGCGCCCAACATTCTTGGCATATTGCCTTGCCGATGAAAGCGGAAAATCAATCCCCGGCGACGATACTTCCAGGTTGTAGGCTGTTTCAATTACGTTTTCTTCCTCTAAATGGAAGCCCACATGCCTGCTTACCGCCACGCAATCGTCAATACCTACACCGTCATCGCCATCAAGCAAAACAATAAGCTTTCCGTTTGAGTGCATTTTAACATCAACCAAAAACAAATTCGGCTTATCGGCTATTTTTTCTTCTACCAGTTCCCTTACTCTTTTTTCAATGTTCATTACCCGCCCGTTTTTTGATTGATAATTTTTAATTGATAAAATAAAAGAGGGGGCTATTTGCCCCCTCTTTTATTAATTGACTGCAAATATAATCAAATTTATTAATTTTTCAACTATCAAATAGGGTTATTGCTTAAAAATCAAATCTGTATAGTGCAAGCTGCCCAGTTTGTTTTTTCCTAATATAAAATCCGAGGCCTTGCTATTGGCATCAAATTTATAGTAGCGTACAAAATAAGTTTGCTGCGCGATAAAAGGGGTGTCGGGCGTAAAAACCACCACGCTATCTGTAACCACATACTTGCCCGGCTGTATGGGCTGATAGTTTTTTAGCTCGGCATCTATCGGCATTTTAAATACCGGCACCAGGCTTTGCCAGTTGCCACCGGATGAGTCGCGGTTGATATCCTGGACTATCAATAGGTCGAGGCCTGTTATTTTGAGGGAGTGCTTATCGGGGGTAAGGTTAATTTTAACGTTGTTGACTTTGGGTTGATTGGATGAGCAGCCGGTGAAAAACAGGGTTAGAGCCAAGAATACTATATAAACAAAGAAGTTGTTCACTGTGATAACCTTCTTCGATATTATGGAAGAAGAACAAAGTTTAAATATAAAACTGTCATCCTGAGGAACGAAGGATCTGCGAACTTTGCTATCGGTCATGCATGTCGGCAAAGGATAGTCGACAGATCCTTCGTTCCTCAGGATGACAAGAATAGGAAATAAATTGGTGATGCTCGACTTATTGATGTGCCGTCCCATTATTTCTTCAACGTTTGTTCAAATAATTTATAAATCCGTTTATACTCATCCGTCCAGCTGCTGGGCTGTTCAAAGGCGTGGTCTTCTACGGGGTACGATGCCAGCTCCCAATTTTCTTTGTGTAACTCAATTAATCTCTGGGTTAGCCTGATTATATCCTGGTAATTCACATTCTGATCTATCATACCGTGCAACATCAATAAATTGCCTTTTAAGCCATTGGCAAAGTATATAGGCGAGCTTTTTCGATAAGCTGTTTCATCTGTAAAAGGTTCATTTAAAATATTGGAGGTATACTCATGATTATAATGCGCCCAATCTGTAACCGAGCGGATAGCACCGCCCGCCGCGAAAACATCGGGCTCGGTAAACATGCCCATCAGCGTAATAAACCCGCCGTATGATCCGCCGTATAAGCCAACGTGTTTGGGGTTTACGCCATATTTATCAACCAGGTACTTTACGCCATCAACCTGGTCGGATAGGTCTTTGCCCCCCATATGCCGGTAAATACCTGTGCGCCAGTCGCGGCCGTAACCCGCGCTTGCCGTATAATCAATATCAATCACAGTATAACCATTATCGGCCAGCATATTGTTAAACATAAACTCGCGGAAGTAATAGCTCCAGGAATAAGTTACATTTTGCAGGTATCCTGCGCCATGCACAAAAACCACAGCCGGTTTGGCGGGGTCGGCCTTTTTGGGTAGGTAAAGGCGTGCGTAAACATCGCTGCCATAACGGTTCTTAAAGGTGATAATTTCCGGGGCGCGCCATTGGTATGATTCGTATTCTTTGCTTATGGATTTGGTAACCTGCACCGCCCTGGCACCGGGCTTATTGGCCTGCACATATAGTTCCCATGGTTTGTTGGAATAGGAGTAGCGGATAGCCAGCCACTTTTCGTCGGGCGATAGTGTTACGTCGTTGCCGCCCTTCATGCCGGTTATTTTTGTTGGCGTCCCGCCATCAACCGGCAGACTATAAAAATCCGTCAACCCGGGATGATCGATATTGGCGGTGAAGTAAAACCTTTTTTTATCGTTGGATAACTGCAAGGTTTGCACTTCCCATTTGCCACTGGTAATTTGCTTTTTTACGCCGCTATTAACATCAATTACGTAGATGTGGGAGTAACCGCTGGCCTCGCTCTGAAAATAAAAATGATCATTGTCGATAAACCCAACATTCCCTGTCGCCGAGTTTTCAATTCCGGGACCACCAATCCAGGCTTCATCGCGCTGGCGGTCAAGCAGGCTAAGCTTGCCGGTGGCGGCGTCCAATCGCATAATCCAACGGTCTTTATTATCCTGGGCCGATATTACAACAACTGCATGGGCGCTGTTCTCGCTCCATAACACGCCTTCTATGGTTACCAGCCTGTCGGCATTTGCCTTTTTATAAGCTTCCTGTTCTTTAGGATAATCTTTTAAATAATCGGGCTGGTCTTTAATTCCTGGGATATCGGCCGTGCTGATGCGATAAACAGAATCGCGCTGACGGTCATAAATAAAAGTTTCGGATGTTGATGATGGACGGCCTACTTTTGAACGATTGGGAATATCCTCCGTGAACCCCGATTCGGTTACATAATTAGGAACGATGGCGCTTTTAACGTCATCGGCCTGCTTTGTAAGCCGGTAAGTAACAAAGCGTTCATCGGGGCTTATTTTAACCCGCCCAACCCGTTTTGTTCCAAAAACCAGTTCCTTCAATCGCTTCGGCGCCAACTCTGCACTTTCAGTTGAGTCTTGTTTTTTCTCTTTCCTCTCAACTTTAATAATATCAAACAATTCCAGTTGCTGCCCTTTAAGCCATTTTTCTTCTTCGTTAAGTTCGTCGTTGCCCTTTTTACTTTTTGATTTAACAAAATTAGTTAGCTGCTCCAACCCATTCCCATTAAGCTTCACGGAGAACAGGTTACTGCCTTGCGAAAATATGATGTGGCTTTCATCGCCGTTAAAAACCGGCGCACTTTCCCCCTCCTCGGTATGGGTAAGCTGCGTTATTTTGCCCGTTTTGAGATCTTCTAAAAACAAATCTCCGTTTTTTTCAAAAACTTTTTGAGTGCGCTTTTTATTCCAATTACCATTTTCTGCCGGTAAACCGCGCTTATTGGCAATGCTTACTTTTTGCGGTGCCGCACTGGCAGGCGTAGCGGCAAACAATTCATCAGGCCCGGTTTTATCTGCATTCCAGGTAAAAAGGATTTTTTTGCTGTCATCGCTCCAGTGAATGTTTGATGGGGATACGCCTATCCATTTTGGATCGCGCATAATTTTTTCAATGGTAAGGGTATCCAGCTTTTGGGCAAAAGCACCGGCAGTATTGGCCAGCAATAGCAGCGTAAATATTTTTTTCATGAGTCAGTCTTATTTCGCGCAACTAATACGCGATGCAATTTAACAGTTTGGCTTTGCTTTGCTAATTTTAGGCGTTTATTGTTACAAATGGAAATTAAAGGCGACGGTTTTATTTTACGGAAGTTGCGGTTGGCCGATGCTAAATCGTTACAAAAACATGCCGATAACCCAAGGGTTTTTGATGCCCTTCTTGATCGCTTTCCATCGCCATACAAGCTTACGGATGCCTTTGATTTTATAGGGCTTGCAATGGCCGACAAAGTGCAAACTAAGTTTGCGATTGTTATTAACCACGAAGTTGCAGGCGTAATTGGCATTGATTTAAGGGTCGATATTTATCGAAAATCCGCATTAATTGGATATTGGCTGGGTCAGGAACATTGGGGAAAAGGCATAATGCACAAAGCTGTTAAACAGGTTGTTGATTACGGCTTTGCCAAACTTGATATTGTAAGGCTACAGGCGGGCGTATTAGGCAACAATCCAAAATCAATGCGGGTATTGGAAAAAGCGGGTTTCGTAAAAGAAGCTATCTGTAAAAATGCCATTATTAAAAACGGCCTTATTTTAGACGAGCATTTATACGCTATACTTAAGCCTTCCGTTTAATTTACAAACCTACCCGATAAATCCACCGTTCGGGCAAAAGGGTTTAAAAACTGGTTAACCAGTATAGCAAACTCCCGGCGGGTTATTGGCCGGTTAACATCAAAATCCGTTTGGAATTTATATTGGCTTTTCCAGGCCTTGGCCATGGAGATGTGCAGGGTTTTAGGATCAGTTAGCGTTATCTCGCTTATAAGCGACAGCGTGTTTTCTACTGTAAATTTTTGCGTGGGTTTTTCCCTGTTGAACCATAAAAATGTACGGGTATAAATATCATTTAATACCGGTTCAATCTCGGCCGTATTAACAGTCGAATCGGGCATAAACAGTACATCAGTTTTATTACTATCCTGTTTTTGCACTCCCTTTAATAAACCGGTTGCCCCAATCTGCTGCACCGCCCTAAAATAACGATCGTTTTGGCTCACATCGGCAAAAGGAAGCAGGTAGCTTTTAAAATCCAGTAGTTCGCCCTGCACAGTGCGTGCGTTTAATTTGTGGGTAGTAGTTTTAAAAAACGCACAAAATGCTGCTGCTGCTCCGGCACCCTGGCCCAGCATAAGCTGGTTGGGCAGATATTGAATGTCATCCTCGGGGAAAAACGAACTCGTTATCAACAGGTTCTCCGCGCCCGGCGCTACAACAGCGCCTAATGGAATACAATATACCGGCGGTTGCGGGTAACTGTTTGATGTGTTCTTTTTATCATCACTACGGCCCTTATAACCATCGCCTGTCGCGATGCTGGTACGATAGGCGGTAGACTGGTAGCTATTGGCCATTAAATCCGCTGGCTTAAAATTGAGATTCAGTTTTTGGGCTATTGCGGCATTGGGTGTAGCGTCAATAATCACCCTTGTTTTTATTTGTTGCGATTTTGAATCCTGGCTAACGGTTACCACCCAACCATCCCCGTCTTTTTTTACCGAGTTAACAACAGTATTTAATTTTATAGTGAGATTTTTAACCGTATCGGCCATTTTTTTTATAATGGCAGCACCTGTGTATGGCTCTAAGCGCAGTGGGGCATTATACGCGGTATCATATCCAGGTGTTTTTTTGTAAAATATCATTACCCATTTCCGGAATTCGCCCCAGATGCCGGACGGCAGATTTTGCCCGCCGCCGATGGTCGCCATTGTTTGAGCTTGCATTGAAGAGCATAATTGCGGGCCTGCTTCAATTAATACTGTTTTAATTTTGCTGCGGGCACCCTGTATTGCGGCTGACGTGCCGGCTGGACCTCCGCCGATTACCAAAATATCGGTTTTAATGGTTTGGGCGTATGTAAACGGGCATTTTAAAAGCAGCAATACTAAAAACAATTTTTTTATCATCGGTTGAAATAACACGTACAGAACGCTAATTTAGGCTAAAGCTTGCTGTACTATAAAATTATACTTAATTTAATTTTTTTTATAGACATATGACAGACCAACAAATGAGGTTCCCGATAGGGAAGTTTGCACCACCGGCATCCTATACCGACGAAAACATTCGCGAATGGATAGACGACCTGCGCACCCTGCCCGGTAAATTGCGTAACGCAATAGCCGGTTTAAACTACCAGGAACTGGATACCCCTTACCGTACCGGCGGCTGGACATTGAGGCAAGTGATCCATCACCTGGCCGACAGCCACATGAATTCAATCACCCGGTTTAAGCTGGCGCTTACCGAAAACAACCCGGTTATAAAACCATACGAAGAAGCCGACTGGGCTTTACTCCCCGATTATCGCCTGCCGGTAGAATCATCATTAAAAATGTTAGAAGGCATACACATCCACATGGTTGCCTTATTTGAAAGTTTTACCGAAAACGAGTGGCAGCGTTCTTTTGTACATCCGGCATCCGGCGATACTGTTTCGCTTAAAAAAGGGTTGGCATTATACTCATGGCACAGCAAACACCATTTAGCCCATATTACAGAGACAGTGAAGAAATTTATTAAGTAGGTCAAAGGCGAAAGGGTAAAGGCGAAAGGTGAAAAGTAAAAGGGTTTTAGTAGTTAACTGACGGGGGCCTCTTTTTCCTATCAAAAGGCCCTGGCTTCCACATTCGCCGCAAAAAAACCTTTTACTTTTCACCTTTTGCCTTTCACCTTAAACAGATGGAAAGCTTAGGTAAAAAGTAGTGCCGATACCAATGGTTGTTTCAAACCATATTTTGCCGTTGGCATTCTCAATTGAATTTTTCACAAAGGCAAGCCCAAGGCCCGTTCCGGAGCTTTTGGTGGTAAAATTGGGTTCGAATATCTTTTCGCGCATATTTTCGGGAATCCCGTTGCCATTATCTTTTATGGTAAGCAGTACATTTTTGCTGGTAATTAGGTAATTGATATCTATTAGCCCTTTCCTATCCGGCGGAGTGGCCTCTATGGCATTTTTTAATAAATTATTAAAACAACGCAGCAACTGATCCTTATCGGCATTAATCATAAAGGGGGGGGCCGGCGGCTGATACATGATATGCATATTGTCCATTTGCTTAAATATGGTAACCGCCTGGTTAAGCATTTCAAAAACATTTAATTGTTCGATACGGGTATCGGGCATTTTGGCAAAAGCTGAAAACTCAGATGCGATTGAGGATAAACTTTCTATTTGTTCGACAAACGATTTGCTGAAGCGCTCGAATTTTTGATCGAATTTAGGGTCCTTGTCGCGCCACGATTTATCAAGCAGTTGCAAACCTAATTTTAGCGGGGTTAACGGATTTTTAATTTCGTGAGCTACCTGTTTAGCCATTTCGCGCCAGGCGCTTTCACGCTCAGACTGTGCCAGCCTGTTCGCACTATTTTCAAGGGCCGATATCATTTTATTGTACTCTTTAACCAATGCCCCAATTTCATCATTTCGCTGCCATTTTATCGGTTCGTTTTTTTTGCCATATATGGTTTTGCTCAACGTTTCCTGTATGAAGCTTAACGGCGTGGTAATTTGCCTTGCAATAATAATAGCAAATAAACCAATAGCTATAAACACCAGCGTATAAACGTTTATCATCACGTTCAGCAGCGCTGTTATACGTTCTTTATAATCTGCCTCGTTCGAAAAATAAGGCAATTGGATATAGGCTATTATTCTTCCGGAGCTTGTAATGGGCGCATAAGCGGCTTTATAGCTCAATTCGCCTATCCGCTCATCATTTACAAATTCTGTTTTTTGCAGGCGGCTTAAATAGATAAAGGCACGGGAGTTCATTTTTTTTGCCACCAGGCCGGCTTCGTACATTTTGGGCTGTGTTGTCACCAGCGGTATGCCGTTTATATCAAACAAAACCAGGTCGGTTGAATAGGTTTTGGCCATTATGTCAAAATCAACCTGGCTTTTTTCGTTTACATTGTATATGTACTTGTTTAACGCTCCCGTTTGAAAAGCCTCGGCGATACGGGTTATTTTATTACGGATTTGTTTATCCTGCTGGCTTTGATATTGGCTCCCTATTGATACAAAAGTGATAAAACCAACCGCTATCAGCGTAACAACAACCGCAAAAATCATTACAAACTGTATGCGCGTTTTATAAAGTACCTTATCAAAATTGATCCGGAAATTCCAGCGGATTTTGTCATCCTTGATGCTTAAAATTCTTACGCGTACCCATGCACCCCTGACAATAATAATAATTGCGCTGAATACCAGCAAAGCCATAAAAAAGAAGGTGATGGACGTTACCCCATTATAAAGCGGGTTTGTTTCCTTACTTGCTACAACTATGTTACGTTTGTTGGGCTTATAAATAAGGTGTTCGTATTTTGTAAAGGTGTTGTACCATTCGGGGTTGTTTGTCCTGGTGGTTTTTATAATATATTTTTTTAATACCCCTTTAAAATCGGGATTATTAAGCGTATAAACATAAGTGCCCCGCTGGCTTTGCAGGCGATTATCGTAATAATACGCGTACGAATAGTCTTTAAATTCATCTTCGGATTGCAGCGACCCATCTATCAATAAATCGGGGAAGGCACCTAACGATTGAAGGGGTTTTGAGGTAAACTCAATAGCCAGGGTGCCCAATTGTTTGTTCCTGCTTTTTATGGGAAGTATCGCAAAGTAGCTCTGAAGCCCAAACGATGCCGTTCCCCGGTAAAAATAAGATGTTGGCACAACCTTATAGGAGTTATATACAACCTGATCTTTGAAGCTGGTTATCGGAACATCATCTTCAACAAGGGGCTGGTCGTTAGCATCATATTCGTGTATTTTAACTACATACTTTGATAAGTACCCGTCAAAATATAATTTCTGAAAACGGGTTAGCAGGTACTCGGTATTATGTACATTTTCCTTAAAATAGCGCACAATGGCTGTATCAATAAGAATCCGTTTCTCTGTTTTTATAAAAGTATTTTCGGCATCATGATCAACCGGGTCTTCTAACCGGTGTACCAGTTTTTTGCGCACAACCTCTTCTTTAATACTTTCAAAATGGTTTAACTTAATGGCCGATATTAATGAGCATATTAAAAGTACGCCCAAAAAGGAGGTTGTGGTAAGTTTGCTTCTGTGGTATATAAAACCAAACGCCCTTATCAATACCAGCATCATCCACAACAGGTAAAACAGGCTAAAGCCATAATACCGGGCAAAAACAGCCGTGCTGATAGCAACACCTGCTATTAGTAGTAATAACTGGTGCACCCGCGGCACCCCCAGCCTAAGGCATATAAAAAGAACAACGTCATCAACAAGATAAAAAATAAGAAAACTAAAGCATAACATTAAAACGCCCAGCACACTAAACGATGACAAGCCCAGCACATTATTTACATTAAAGTTAATGCCCGAGTTGATAACAAGGTCTGAAAACAATCTTAACAACGATGTGGATATCGCGATAAGCAAAAGAATGCAACCAACTACAATAAAATAGCCGACAGCGTTTGTATATACCGCCGTAAACAATCTGCGGCGCTGCAGGTATATAAATACAACAAACCAAAAAAAGCAAAGCAGGTTAATACATAAATCGCCAAAAGACGGGTACAAAATGCCCGAATTGAAAATTTGGGGGTCAAAAAGCTTTAGCATGCCGCTAAAATCGGGCAGGTGGTAATATAAATTAACAAAACGGAACAGCATTATAAAAAATGCCAGGAATATCACCGACAACCAGGCGTAACCCTTTGCCGCCACATGGCAACAAATATTATGGATTAATATACAAAGCGTCAGAATGGTTAAAATCCAAAAAGCGGCCTCGTAGTATATAAACGCATAATTAACACTGTTGGCTTTTTGCTTTACCGAAAAAAGATAATCGTTATTAATGCTGTGTACATCATAGGCGTCTTTATCGCCCAAATCGGCAAGTTCAATATTATCGCTGGTAATTAGGTCTTTAGCAAAAGTGTTTTGAAGATACTGGTTGGTAAAGGTGTAATTGTTTTTCACCGGGATGAAAAATATTACAGAAAAATCACCATCGGTTTTCCTTATCGCTTCATAATACCCGTTTGGTTGCTTAATAAACGAATTGCCTTCCTTTATATTCCAAAGGCTATCCGGCAAAACTTTAATACCACTCCAAAAACTCAGATGGTTTTTATAGGTCGTTATAAACCAGGTGTTCTTTTTTGCGGTAAAGGTTTCTATTCCGTTAATTGCTTCCTGATCATTATCTGTGAGGATTTTAAATTTGTTAAACTGTGCCTTATCACTTAGCTGTTTATCAATATAAGCCTCTTTTTTGTGCAAATTATCCTCAAGTTCCCGCGCAGTTTGGTCAAGGTTATTTACCGGCGTATATGTTTTTTGGATAAAAATGGCCGTAAACAACAATCCGATACCTATCAGGGTAAGCAACAAGCGTATTTTTCCGGAGGTTGTCAAATTACTATCAGATATTACACGTTAAAAACAAAAGGCACTATAATAGTGCCTTTTTAATTATTATTAAGCTAAAACAGCGCTTTGGGTAGGTATTGCCCTGTCAAGCTTTTTTACCAGCCCTTGCAATACGTTGCCAGGGCCAACTTCGGTAAATGAGGTGGCCCCATCTTCCAGCATGTGCTTAACGGTTTGCGTCCACCTTACTGCACCGGTAAGCTGGGCAATTAAATTTTGTTTGATGAGTGCCGGATCTGTATATGGCTTAGCATCAATATTTTGATAGACAGGGCAAACCGGCGCCTTAATTTCGGTAGCTACAATTGCCGCTTCCAGCTCAACCCTTGCCGATTCCATTAACGGCGAATGGAAAGCGCCCCCAACTTTAAGTATCAGTGCCCTTTTTGCGCCGGCAGCAAGCAGTTTCTCACAAGCCTCGTCAATGCCGGCAATAGTTCCCGATATTACCAGTTGGCCCGGGCAATTATAATTTGCGGTTACTACTACGTTACTTACCTGGCGGCATACATCCTCAACAGTAAAGTCATCCAGCCCTAAAATAGCGGCCATAGTTGATGGCTGTATTTCGCAGGCTTTTTGCATGGCGTTGGCACGCGCGGCAACTAAACGCAAACCATCTTCAAATGATAAGGCACCTGCAGCAACAAGGGCCGAAAACTCGCCTAAGGAGTGCCCGGCAACCATATCCGGTTTAAATTCATCGCCCAAAACGGTAGCTAAAACTACCGAGTGTAAAAATATAGCAGGCTGGGTAACGTTGGTTTGCACCAAATCTTCGGCCGTGCCATCAAACATTACATCTGTAATCCGGAAACCCAATATTTCATTTGCTTTTTCAAATAACTCATGTGCTTTTTCAGACTGCTCGTAAAGATCTTTACCCATACCCGGGAATTGGGCACCCTGCCCTGGAAAAATATATGCTTTCATTGCTTTGGTTTATTGGTTGATTGAGTTGATTAAGTGAGTGGTTTTTATTTTTTTAACTACTCACCTAATTAACCATTCACTTAATCAACTTAGTTTCGAACTTATTAAATTTAAAAACTCTGTGCGGGTTTTTTCTTTCAAAAACTCACCGGTAAAGGCCGATGTGGTGGTAACCGAGTTTTGTTTTTGCACACCACGCATACTCATGCACAGGTGGCGGCACTCAATAACAATACCTACTCCAACCGGGTTAAGCGTTTCCTGTATACAATCGCGAATCTCGTTGGTTAAGCGCTCCTGCACCTGCAGCCTGCGGGCAAAGGCATCAACTACGCGCGGTATTTTGCTTAGCCCAACCACATAGCCATTAGGAATATAGGCAATATGCGCCTTTCCAAAAAAAGGCAGCATATGGTGCTCACACATAGAGTACACTTCAATATCTTTTACAATTACCATCTGGCTGTATTCCTCTTTAAACATAGCCGAATTCAGGATGCTTTTAGCATCCAGATCATAGCCATGAGTTAAAAACAACATCGCCTTGGCTATGCGTTCTGGTGTTTTTAACAGGCCTTCCCTTTGGGGGTTTTCTCCAATCTGCTTTAAAACATCAAGATAATGGCCCGATAGGTTTTCAATTAGTTGCGGATTGTACCGGTCTATTTTGGTGTAACCGTCAATATCATCATCGCGGTCGGGGATGTGGTTTTTATCAATCATTTTATCCGGTTATCCGCCAAAATACTCCGCGGAATTATTTTCAGTTTCATATAATTTTACCGAGTGTAAAAACACTCCCTCATAAGCCTCAATAGGCGCCTTAAGCTGATTAAAAATCTCGATGCAAAGCAATTCCGTCGACGCCATTTTACCCGCCATGAATTCAACATCCAAATTGATGTTTTTATGATCAAGCTTTTCTATAACATGCTCGTTAATAATAACCTTAAGCTCTTTCAAATCCATCAGATAGCCGGTGGCGTGGGTAATTTCGCCCTTAACCGTTACAAATAAATTGTAATTATGACCATGCCAGTTGGGGTTGGCGCATTTGCCAAATACCTCATTGTTTTTTTCAGCGCTCCATTCCTCACGGTACATCCGGTGAGCGGCATTAAAATGTTCTTTGCGCGTTATATGTATCATCATAATAATAAGTGGGTGCAAATATACAAAACAAAAACAGGCCAGTTGTTTTATATTCGTGGTCAAAAATCTGTAAATTAAACGTACAAAAAGCAATATGCTTATATTAATTGTTGCCGCAACGGCGCCCGAAGTTGAACCCTTAGTCAAATACTTCGGTAACAAAATAGATGTATTGATAACCGGCGCAGGCATGGTACCCACTGCCTTTGCCCTGGGGCGTCAATTTACCCATGCTAAATATGACCTGGTAATAAATTTGGGCATTGCAGGCAGCTTCGACAGGAACATTGAACCCGGTTTTTTGGTTGAAGTAACCGAAGATACTTTTGCCGAAACCGGTGCGGAAGACGACGAGCGGTTTATACCGATGAACGTTTTGGGCTTTGGCGAGGTAACCTATAAACCAACAACCACATTAGATGAGGTTGAAAGTAGTTTTTATTTGAAAAAAGGCCGGGCCATTACGGTAAATACCGTTCATGGAAATGATGCATCTATTAAAAAAGTGCAGGAGCGGTTAACCCCCCAATTGGAGAGTATGGAAGGCGCGGCGTTCTTTTATGCCTGCCAGCAGGTTAATGCGCGTTGTATCCAAATCAGGGCTGTGTCAAATTATGTTGAAAAACGCAACCGGGATAACTGGCAGATAGGGTTAGCTATAAAAAATCTGAATACCTTTGCCATTGATCTGATTGACGCGATCATCAAGCTTTAATTGCGTCGAGGTTTTACGTTTGACGTGGTACGTTATACGTAGGGCTTCAAAAACGCAAACAGGGGTTTTACGTTTGACTTTATACGTTATACGTGCCCCTTTTTAACGTATAACGTAACACTTACAACTTACCATGAAACTAACCCTCGGCTTTTCGCCCTGCCCCAATGATACTTTTATTTTTGATGCCCTTATTCACCATAAAATTGACACCGAAGGCCTGGTGTTTGAGGTTTTTTATGATGATGTAGAAACTCTGAACCAAAAAGCTTTCCGCGGCGAATTGGATGTTACCAAACTTAGCTACCATGCGTTTGCTTACGTGGCCGATAAATATGTACTGCTTGACTCGGGCAGCGCCCTGGGCTTTGGCGTGGGACCAATGCTGATCTGCAAATCAGATCCGGAAAAACTACTTTCGCAACTCGAAACCGGCAACCCCAACCTCAAAATAGGCATCCCCGGCAAGTATACCACCGCCAATTTCTTGTTAGGCAACGCTTTCCCTAAGGCTACTAACAAGGCAGAGCTTGTTTTTTCGGATATCGAAAACGCTGTACTGGAAGGCCGGGTTGATATTGGCCTCATCATCCACGAAAACCGCTTCACCTACCAGGATAAAGGCCTAAAAAGGATTATCGACCTGGGCGATCATTGGGAGAAACAAACCGGCTGCGCTATCCCGCTTGGTGGCATCGTTGCCAATCGTAACCTGCCGGCAGCTATTCAGCATAAATTAAACAGGGTGTTGCGTAAATCAGTTGAGTTTGCCTTTGCCAACCCTAAATCGGGACTGGAGTTTATCCGCTCGCACGCCCAGGAAATGAGTGAAGAGGTCATGTACAAACACATTGATTTGTATGTAAATAAATATTCTGTAGAATTGGGAGAGGAGGGAAGGAAAGCGATAAAGCTGCTTTTTAACACTGCCCAGAAAAAACACATTATCCCCCAAATAAACGAGGAAATATTTCTAAGCCCCCTAACCCCCTGAAGGGGGAACCATCGTTTAAAATAAAACGGCCCTTCTTGCATCAGAGGGGCCGTTTTATTTAGTGACATAGTGAATCAAAAATTCCTCCCTCAGGGGGTTAGGGGGCTTCGCCGTTTAATACAACAAATGATCATACGGGTACCTTTCGGTATGTATCGCTTTCACTTCCTCATAAAGCAAATTCCTGAACTCATCTACATTCTCTCTTTTGGTGGCCGATATAAATATGGCCGGGCTGTTGTTTTTGGCCATCCAGCTGTGTTTAAAATCGTCAAGCGTTAAGGGTTCTTCCTGCTGCTCTATCTGGTGATCTTCCGGTTTAAAGGCGTCTATTTTATTAAATACCGTTATCATCCGTTTATCAATAGCGCCAATATCTTTCAGGGTCTCGTTAACGGTACGTATCTGATCCTCAAAGTTAGGGTGCGAAATATCTACCACGTGCACCAGAATATCTGCTTCGCGCACTTCATCCAGTGTCGATTTAAAACACTCTACCAGTTGGTGAGGTAGTTTGCGGATAAAACCAACCGTGTCTGACAACAGGAAAGGCACGTTCTCCAACACCACTTTCCTCACAGTTGTATCTAAAGTGGCAAACAGTTTGTTTTCGGCAAACACTTCCGATTTGGATACCATATTCATGATGGTTGATTTGCCAACGTTTGTATAACCTACCAGCGCGGCACGCACCATCTGGCTCCGGTTTTTGCGCTGGGTTTCGTTTTGCTTGTCTATTTGTTTCAGCCTGTCTTTCAATAAGGCTATCTTGTTCAAAATCAAACGCCTGTCGGTCTCAATTTGCGATTCACCCGGTCCGCGCATACCAATACCACCCTTCTGGCGCTCAAGGTGGGTCCACAAACGGGTAAGGCGGGGCAGCAAATATTGTAGTTGAGCAAGCTCCACCTGGGTTTTAGCCTGCGCTGTTTGCGCGCGATTTGCAAAAATATCAAGGATAAGGTTATTCCTGTCAAGTATCTTTACCTGCAGCTCGTTTTCAATATTGCGCAATTGCGATGGCGACAGCTCATCGTCAAACACCACCATATCAATTTCTTCTTCAATAACAAAAGCCTTTATATCTTCCAGCTTACCACTGCCCACAAAAGTCGCCCTGTCGGGCCGCTGTAGTTTTTGGGTGAAATGAGTTATTGTTTCGCCGCCTGCTGTAGCAACTAAAAACTCCAGTTCCTCTAAATATTCTTTCTCCTGTTCGTCGGTTACGTGGGGTGTCATTACGCCAACCAAAACAGCTTTTTCCTGCTTCACAGCAGTATCGTAAAATTTTTGCTTCATTAACTATGGTATATCAATCACGGTGCCAATTTACTAATATAGCACAAACGGGCTTATTTAACGCCAAAATAGCACATACAAAGGAAATTGGCTGTCATTACTAATAAAATATGTTTTACAAAAAACGCAGGACAAACGCATCTAACAGGGTTAACATAACTTAACACATTTCAGATATTGTTTTTACAATTGTCTCATAATCAATATTTTGTGGTTTTAACATGGTTAACACTAAACTGGTCGCCGTTAACTATTTAGTCCGCTTGCCCCGAAAAACACTTTGCTGCATTACAAACAAGTAAATAAATTGTTTTATTTATTTTAACAAGAATCATTTTCCTATTATTATATTCGTCTGATTAAACCTTATTGACATGAAGAAATTCTTTTCCCTCCTATTGCTGGGATCTTTAGCAATTACCGCAAACGCACAAACTACTGCCCCTGTGCCAACAGCTCAATCATTCGGTAAAGTTGATAAAGCCGATCTGGAAATGACCAAATGCGATTTTGAGCCCGATGCCAATGCCGAAATCCTTTTTGATAAAGGCGATACCTATTTTGACACGCAATACAATATCAACACCGACAGGCACAAGCGCATCAAAATATTTAACGATAACGGCAAGGATGAGGCAAACATCCGTATAAAATACTATAGCGCCAATCGTTCGCAATATATAACCGGGCTACAGGCGCAAACCATTAATTTAACCAATGGCGCCATTGAAATTATTAAGGTAGATAAAAAACAGATCTTCACCGAAGCCGTAGATAAGTACTACTCGGCGCTGGTTTTCTCGTTTCCAAATGTAAAACCAGGCTGTATTATCGAATATAAATACAGGTTAACCAGCGCTTCTGTGAGCGATTTTCCCGATTGGTATTTTCAAAGCGATCTGCCTACGCGGTATAGCGAGTTAGATACTAATATCCCGGATATTTTAACCTATAAGAGGCTGCCAAATTTGCATTCGCCATACGTAGTTGATAAAACAAGTTCGTCAAATACCCATACCGAAGCGATGGCCAATATTCCATCGTTAAAAGATGAACCCTATATGGATGCCCGTAATGATAATTCTGAGCGGATCCTTTTCCAGTTGTTAAGTATCCGCATACCCGGGTATTTTATGCCAAACTTCCAGGATTCATGGAAAAAAGTGGGTGAAAACAGGATGAATAACAAGGATTTTGGCGGTCAGCTGAACAGGAAACTTGCCGGCGAAGAATTAATTATCAACAAGGCCAAGGCCCTTAAAACCAATGATGAAAAAATTGCCTATGTTTTTAACGAGGTTAAAAACATCATGAAGTGGAATGATAGTTATGACATTAGCAGTACCGACGGAACCCCGAAGGCCTGGGAGAAAAAAGTGGGTAACTCTGCCGAAATAAACATAATACTTTATCACTTACTAAAAAAATCGGGGTTGACTGTTTATCCTATGATGGTAAGCACACGCACAAACGGGCGGATAAACCCAAGCTACCCGAGTGTTTATCAGTTCAACAGCATGATAGCTTATATCCCTGTTGATAGCGCTAAATATTATGCGCTTGATGCCACCAGTAAATACAACCTTTACAATAAGGTGCCCGATAACTTTTTAAACTCGTTTGGTTTTTATATTGATGACACAAACAAGATATATGATCTTTCGTTTTTACAGGAACCGGAGCCAGTACGCCAGGTTGTTTTATTGAATGCCGAAATTAAGCCCGATGGCAAAATGAGCGGCAGCGCCGATATCAGCAGCTTCAGCTACAATAAAATAAGGTATACTAAAAAGTTTAAAACCGACGGCGAAAAAAAATATAACGACTATTTACGCGAGGACAACAACAACCTTAAAATATCGGAACTTACGTTCGAGAATATGGACATCGACACGTTGCCGCTGCGTCAAAAGCTCAGCTTCAATCTTGACCTTACCGGTAGCGATGATAATTATATCTACTTTAACTCAAACCTGTTTACCGGCCTTAAAACAAACCCGTTTTTGGCCGAAAACCGCTTTACTGATATTGATTTTGGCTACCGCGACAACTACGCCATCACCGGCATTTTTAAAATTCCGGCAGGATATAAAATTGATGCAATGCCCAAAAGCATCAGCATGGCTATACCCGATGGAACTGTAGTTTTTAAGCGCCTGGTTGCCGAACAAGAAGGTTCAATAATGGTACGCTTTAGCATCGATCATAAAAAGTCGATGTATTTTAAAGAGAATTACCCCGAGTTCCGTGAGTTTTGTAAAAAAATGTACGATATGCTTAACGAGCAAATTGTACTCAAAAAAGGCTAATAAAATTATGTTTATTAAACATTACACCAGGCTGCTGCTTACCACAGCAGCCTTATGTGCGCTGTATACCACGGGTTATAGCCAGGATAAAAATATACCTAAAAATCTTTATATCGCAGCAACGATACCCGATTCGTTGAAGGAGGACGCAAATTCGGTTGTGCGGTACAGCATGGAAGATGATAATATTGTTGGCCCCGGCAGAGCTTATGAACATTTCCATAAAATTGTTACCGTTTTAAACGAAAAAGGAAATGATGAAGCTGAAATCGGGCTGCATTATAATAAAAAATACACTATAGTAAACTCATTTGAGATGCGTGTTTATGGTGCCGACGGAACATTAATAAAAAAATACCACAAAAGTGATATGTATGATAGGTTGACCGTTGATAATGAAACGATGGTAACCGATGATAGGTCGCTTAGTATTGGACATACTATCGCAGTCTATCCTACAACAATTGAGTATATTTATGATTTAGATGTCAGGAGTCTCATTGATCTTGGTGCTTGGGTCTATCAGGATTATGAGCAAGCTGTTGAAAATGCATACTACCATATTTCCATTAACAGCAATGCTGGATTTAGATATATTAACAAAAACACCAATGTCCGTCCGCAAAAAAACACTATTGATAAAATTGACAGCTATTCCTGGAAAATTAATAACCTAAAGGCTTTTAAACCAGAGGAAGGGTCAGAATCATGGAGGGTGTTACCCAAAGTATCCTTTGCGGCTAATGATTTTGAATATTATGGGGTTCCCGGAAACATCAGCTCCTGGCAAAACTATGGAAAATGGCAACAGTCTTTAAACGCAGACGTATGCAGCCTCAGCCCGAAGCGGGTTCAGGAAATACAGGCAATGACTGCAGATATTAAAACAGACAAGGAAAAAGTAAGATTTCTATACAATTACTTGCAAAAAAATGTTAGATATGTTGGGATACAGCTTGGCATAGGAGGATTGAAGCCCTTCCCTGCCAGTTTTGTTGATGAAAAAAAATACGGCGATTGCAAAGGACTATCAAACTATATGTGTGCGATGCTTAAAGCGGTCAACATTCCTGCATATTACGCCAAAGTAAGGGCAGGAACAAATGAGGAGCCATATAATCCTACATTTCCTAATGATTTATCAAATCACATCATCGTTTGCGTTCCATTTAAGAATGACACAACGTGGTTGGAATGTACCAGCCAAACACAATCGTTTGGCAAGTTAGGCAAGTTTACAGAAAACAGAAATGCCTTAATAATTACGGATGATGGCGGAAAATTGGTTAACACCCCCAAAAGTATTGCTATTGATAATCAGCTTAATGCCGAAGCTCATATTGTATTGGATGCTGATGGTGGATCCAAGGCGCATCTAAAAATTTTAACAACCGGCGATTATCGTGATGATTATATTGGCATAGAAGCTTTGAAAACGGATGAACAAAAGCAAGTAATTATAAGAATGCTTAATATGAAACAACCCTCCGAATTAATCTTCAAGCCATCGATAGATAGCAATGGCATTAAAGAGGTAAATATTGATTTGGGTTACGATAAGTTTTGCGACATAACCTCTGGCGATAAACATTTTTATAAGCCCCGTATATTTGATCTGTGGCAAGCAACATTGCCTGTTGAAGAAAAAAGAAAAAACGATTATTATTTTGATGTGCCGGTGTTAAAAACATGTGTTACTACTATCGATCTCCCGGCAGGCTTTGAAGTTGAAACTTTACCTGCCAGCCAAAGTCTCAAATTCAGCTATGGTACTTACGATGTAAAATACACATACGATGCCGCTAAAAATCAGGTGGTAAACACCACAAAATTCAACTTAACCAACCAGGTAATCCCTGCAGCCAAATACAACGAAATGCAGGTATATTTTGACGCCATCGCCAAAGCGCAAAATAAAAAACTGGTGATACGCCGCAAAGCTTAAATTTGCGCCTGATGATATTCAGGCTTGATGAACGTTTACTTTTTCCTGAGCCCGATCTGGCCGAACCAGACGGGCTTTTGGCTGTAGGCGGCGATTTATCAACTCAAAGGCTGTTACTCGCTTATCAAAATGGCATTTTCCCCTGGTACAGCGACGATTCGCCTATCCTGTGGTATTCGCCGCATGAGCGCTTTGTACTGTATCCCGATGAATTAAAAATTTCCAAATCAATGCGCCAGGTGTTGCGCTCCAACCGGTTCGGGGTTACAACCAATACCTGCTTCGCCGATATTATAAAAGCCTGCTCGGCGGCACCACGCGAAGGGCAGGACGGCACCTGGATTACCGATGACATGCAGGCCGCATACATCAAAATGAATGCTGAAGGTTACGCCCATTCTGTTGAAGTATGGGAGCAAGGCCAATTGGTTGGAGGGCTTTACGGCGTTTGGGTTGGCGATGTTTTTTGTGGCGAAAGCATGTTTAGCAAAGTAAGTAACGCATCAAAAACAGCATTAATATACCTGTGCCAAACCAATAAATTTAAACTAATAGACTGCCAGGTGCATACCAACCACCTGGAATCAATGGGGGCGCGCATGATACCACGGGAGCAATATATAGCCATTTTGCACAATAGTTTGCTTTGATTGGTTACCTTTGAGGGGAATGCAACAGGCCAGCACAAAAGAGCGAATTATTTTAGGAATCGACCCCGGAACCGCCGTTATGGGTTATGGCCTGGTGAAAGAAACCGGCCCCAGGATAGAGCTTATTGCCCTTGGTGTGGTAAAGATGGAAAAGCTTGACGACCACATGATCAAGCTACAGCGCATATTTGAAAAAACCGTTGCACTTATTGATAATTATAATCCCGACTGCCTGGCTATCGAAGCGCCGTTTTATGGTAAAAACATCCAGGTAATGCTTAAACTGGGCCGCGCGCAGGGCGTGGCTATTGCGGCGGCACTATCGCGCAATTTAGATATTACCGAATACGCCCCGCGCAAAATAAAACAGTCCATAACCGGCAACGGAAATGCCACTAAAGAGCAGGTTGCGGCCATGCTGCAAAACTTGTTAAAGTTTAAAGAAACGCCCGATTTTTTAGATGCTACGGATGGCCTGGCCGTTGCTGTTTGTCATTCCTTTCAAAGGATGGGCGCCGCCAGTAAATCGGCTTCGGGCAGCAAAAAATCATATTCGGGCTGGGATACCTTTGTGAAGGACAATGCAAAAAGGATAGTTTAAATCCGGCTCCGCAAAATCATTTTAAAAACCAATAAGCCTGCGGTAACATTTTCTGTTTCCTGCCGTATAAGCCGCAATGACAAACGCAGACCGCTTTCGGAATTAAGAAATTTAACCCCAAAGAAACCCCGTGTCTGTCAGCCTATTAAATTCGCAACAAATTGTTCTTTTTTGCATTATTTTATTACAAAAAGCAATAAATTGTTGACAAAGTGCACTTTAACAATTACTTTTAAGTCCCCTTAATTGATTGATCATGATCCGAGTACGGTCTAAAAATGTGCTATTGGTTGCTCCCGATACTTTTTCGGTTGAGTTGTTGCCGAATAATAAACAATTTAAGCATATTTCGTCAACAAGTCATATTTTTCCGTCCATTCACGAGCAAAAACCCAACCTGGTAATTTTTGATTACGATCATCTAAACGCCGACATAGAAAAGATATTGCGTCGCTTACAATCAAACCCCGCTTACAATAAAATAAAGATTTGCTGTTACAAGCAAAAGGAACACACCAAGGTTGATAGCCTTTTAAAAGTGCTCGGCGTTGATTACATTTTTTATCCCGAAGATTTCAAAAAAGCCGAAAAAGCCAAGGGCATTGCAAATGCTTTTGCCAATATTTTCGATGCTCCGGTGATGCCCCTGCTGGTAAAGGCCTCGAGTTAAAATAAGTTGTAACATACATACACATTATTCGCATTTAAATAAATTGCCATTGCCCCGGCGTGGCAACCTCGTCGCCTGCTTAATGGATTTGCACAGTTCGCGATTGCCGCGCTTCACTCGCAATGATATGATTGTTGTGAGCATCTAAAGCCAACACGTCATCCCCAATTTTTCAGAGTTTACCTGGTGAGTACTCGCAATGACATAATGTAGTTGTCATTTTCCGCTTCATAATTATCGGTATGTTTTTCCCAAAAAAATTTCTTGTCTTCGGCGGATATCAAAACTTCCAAGCCTTGCGGTTTTTTCCTCCTGGTATTATTATAACCTTTTATGCTAATAAATTCACCAATATTGTATTTCATCAAAATATGACCAATATTGCCTGTTCAATACAACCTTTATGAAAATAAGATTTGCAATAGCTTTTATTTTGTTGGTACTGGCCTGCGGCGAAAGCTATGGGTATACAAAACTAACAGATACCATTTTTGCGGCGCAGTTAAAACCTATCGGGCGTACCGTAATCAACAAGCAGCATCAATTAGAATTGATTACGTCCGCAGCACATTTTGGTTTTAGCTTTAAGGGGACTGAATGCGCGGTATATGCCACAATTGCCGTAGCCGGTCAGCATAATTACCTGCAATATGAGGTGGATGGTGTTTACCAAAAAAGGGTAAGGATTGATGGCGGTGTAACCGTGCCGGTTATGATAAAGGCGGATGGCCCCGGTAAACACCGTGTTTGGATATATAAAGCAACGGAAGCCCATACAGGAGCCATCATCATATCAAAAATAGCAGCGCCCGGCATAAAAAGCCTGGCCATACCCAAACTTCCGTTAATTGAGTTTATAGGTAACAGCATTACCTGCGGCGCGGCTGCCGATGATTCGGAAATTCCATGCGGTACCGGCGAATACCACGACCATCACAATGCCTATATGGCTTACGGGCCCAGGGTAAGCCGGGCTTTAAATGCCAATTTTGTTTTGGCCAGCGTAAGTGGTATTGGCATTTATCGTACGTGGAACAGGAATGGCCCTTCAATGCCCCAGGTGTATGAAAATGCTGATTTCCAGGTTAACAATCCACAAAAATGGAACTTTAATACATACAGCCCCAAAATTGTGAGTATTGCTTTAGGAACCAATGACATGAGCAAAGGCGACGGCAGCCCCAGGGCCGCTTTTGATACCCTGCAGTTTGTGGCCGATTATGTAAAATTCGTGCAGCTGGTAAAATCCAAATATCCCAAAGCGCAGATTGCTTTGCTAAGCAGCCCCATGATACGGGATACATCGAACACCATTTTACAGCATTGCCTTATCAGCATAAAAAAGCAAATAGATACTATTTACCCCAATGACAAACCGGTGGCTACATTCTTTTTTAAGCCGATGGATGCACACGGTTGTTCCGGCCATCCAAGTGTGGCCGATCATCAAATACTGGCCGAAGAGCTTAAGCCATTTTTTGAAGGGTTGTTGAAAGCGGATTGACAGGCACAAAAAAGGGGAGGTCACCAATATGACATCCCCTTTTTTATATTTTAAACCCGGTTACTACGCGTCGCCTTTCGGCTTAGCCGGCGCTTTCTTTGCCGGTGTGGCTTTTTTTGTGGGTGCTGCCTTCTTTGCCGGTTTTGCGGGTTCTTCAACTTCGGGATGGTCAATAACCAAAGGCAACTCCTGCTGATGGCCTTCGTTGGTTATTTCGGCAGGTTCATCATCAAAACTTTCGGGCCTGTTTATTTTTGCCTGTTGTTCTTCGGCAACCGCGGCTAAACCGGTTGGCAGCTCGGCCAGGATGGTACGGCCGCCTTTTACAACGTCGCCAATATTTACCAAAATATTTGATCCTAAAGGCAGGAAAACATCAACCCTTGATCCAAACTTGATAAAACCAAACTGCTGCCCTTGCTCTACAATATCACCCTCTTTTACATACCATACAATACGGCGGGCCAAAGCACCTGCTATTTGCCTGAACAAAACCGATACACCTTCGCTGTTTTGAACACAGATGGTAGTACGCTCGTTTTCTGTTGACGATTTGGGATGCCAGGCCACCAGGTATTTACCTTTGTGGTATTTAAAATAGCTTACCACACCCGCAATGGGGTTACGGTTTACGTGCACATTAACCGGCGACATAAATACCGATAGCTGGATGCGCTTATCTTTTAAAAATTCGGTTTCTTCGGTTTCTTCAATCACCACTACTTTTCCATCGGCTGGGCAAAGTACAGTAGTTTCGTCGGTGCTGATGTCAAAAAACGGGCTGCGAAAAAACTGCACGATAACCAGGAAAAAAAATCCCGATAAGATGTAAATAAACCATTTAAGCGCATGTTCCTGCGGAAAATAAAACTGCACCACCGCGTTAAGTACAAAAATAAAAAGTACTGTTATGGCTAATGAGGTGTATCCTTCTTTATGAAAAGTCATATTATAGATGATTTATTACAAAGCTACTAATTTGAAATGAAGTATAAGTATGCATAAACAATAGGGGCGGCCATTAATAATCCGTCGAACCTATCCAGCAGGCCCCCGTGGCCAGGCAAAATGCCGCCGCTATCTTTTACGTTGATGCTGCGTTTAAACATCGATTCAACCAAATCGCCCAGGGTGCCAAAGCACGAAATAAGGATAGCTATGGTAACCCATTGTTTCCAGGTAAGTTCGGTATAAAAGTGGGCCAGTATTAAAGCGGCAACTGCGCTGATGATGATGCCGCCAATTAAGCCTTCGTAAGTTTTTTTAGGCGAGTGGCGTTCAAACAGCTTGGTTTTACCCATTTTGCTGCCCACCAGGTAAGCCCCGGTATCGTTGCTCCACAAAATAATGAGGAAGGCCAGCGGGATATGGAAGTTAAAAACAGCGCCCGCGCCCATAAATGCCATAGCGTGAAAAAACATGAACGGCACTACTGCGAATATGATCCCCAGAAAAGTAAAGGCGATATTGGTGAACGGTGCCGGCGTTTTTTTATATAATTCCTGTATAAAAATGGCGCTGAAAGTAAGGGGGAGTAAAAATATTAACCGCCAGGCCGGGAAGTAGAAGTTGGCCGCAACCAGTAAAAAAAACAATGCGCCGTTGATAATACCGGTTTCGCGGCTGGCCGTCATGCCGCCCTCCCTTACCAGTTTATAAAACTCGAACATGCAAAAGCCGGAGAGTACAAGATAAAACCCACTGAAAACGTATGGCCCCAACAGGTTTGAGGCAATCATCACTATAATAAAAAAGAAGCCGGTGATGGCGCGTAATTTCATAAACTAATTTGATTGAGGATCATGATCTCGATAGCCTTACTAAAATCCTCCTGGTGAATGTAAACTTCAATATCGCCGAAGGCACGGTGCGATGAATCTTGTTTGTTTAATAAAACGGTATCGATATGGTGGCGGATAAGTACTTGCTTAACAATCTCTGATTGATAAAAATTGGATGAACTAAAAATTTTGACCCAGTTTTTTTCCATTAATTACTCAGCGCCGGTTTTTTTTGCATCGATACATTTCTATATATAAAAAGCAAAAATAATACAATTATCAAGCTAAAAGTATAGGCCCATAAATTAAATACATGCTGATCATCGGGATTAAGCTTAACTATTTTTTGATTATACAGGTATGTAATAACCACCGCCGAGCCGTTATTTAAAAAATGGCCCCAAACGCCCGTCCAGATGCTGCCGCTATACGTTACAAAATAGCCGAATATGGCGCCCAGGAACACCCTTGGCAAAAAAGTAAAAAACTCCATGTGAAAAGCGCTGAACAGGATGGCGGTTATCCAGATGGCGGCATGTTTGTTTTTGGTAAGGCGCACAAAAATGGTTTGGATAACGCCGCGGAACAGAAACTCTTCGGCAATGGCGGTAAGCAAGCCAACAACAAATACCGCCCACAGCATGCTCCAGATATTTTTCATGCTGAGCATAGCCTCAGTTGCTTTCTGGGCCGATTGCTCGGCAGCGCGCATCCACTCTTCCAGTCCTTTTAACGATGCGGGTAAAACCAGCCTTTGGTTAATATTGGTTAAAGCCTCCATTATAGGGTTTGAAAACAGCATGATGGTAAATATCAGCAGCAAAAAAACCGGGGTGAAATTAAAGGAGGGCTTCAAATAATCGCGCGTATCGTTCATGATTAATCGGGCAAAAATAACCGGAGCCAGGAATAATGGGATAGTTGTACTTACTATTTGCAATATCCACAATGCCGAACTAAGATGGGGGTTGCCGGTATTAAATGCAAAGGTATCGGTAAGGGTTTTCATCCCAAAAACAGACATGATAACCCCCGCTGCTATCGCCGAAAAAACGATTACCAAGCCAATAGTTATCCCGGTGATGCTTAAAAACTGTACGAAGGGACTAACGATATTTGTTTGCGGAGTGTACTGTTTTATAGGTTCTTGTATCATTTGGGGTAATTTTCGTATTTTTGCAGGGCTAAAGATAAGCATGTCTGTACAAATAGGAAATATTGATTTAGGGGAGTTCCCGCTGTTACTGGCACCGATGGAAGACGTGAGCGATCCTCCCTTCCGTTACGTGTGCAAGCAAAACGGCGCGGATATGATGTACACCGAGTTCATCTCGAGCGAAGGCCTCATCCGCGATGCGGCAAAAAGCCGCCAGAAACTGGACATTTTTGAGTACGAAAGGCCCATTGGCATCCAGATCTTCGGCAGCGATATCGACCATATGCGCGAGGCCACCGAAATTGCATCCCTTGCCGGGCCCGACCTGATGGATATTAACTACGGCTGCCCGGTAAAACAGGTAGCCTGCCGCGGCGCCGGCGCCAGTCTATTGCAGGATATTGATAAAATGGTAGCCATGACCAAAGCGGTTGTTGAAGCTACCCACCTGCCCGTAACCGTAAAAACCCGTTTAGGTTGGGATGATAATACCAAAAACGTATACGAAGTGGCCGAACGCCTGCAGGATGTGGGCATAAAAGCCCTTACCATTCACGGCCGTACCCGTGCGCAGATGTATAAAGGCGTTGCCGATTGGTCGCTGATAAGGGATATCAAGAAAAACCCGCGTATAAAAATCCCCATTTTCGGCAATGGCGACATCGATTCGCCCGAAAAAGCGGCCGACTGGCGTATGGAATTTGGGGTAGACGGTATGATGATTGGCCGCGCAGCCATTGGTTACCCCTGGATTTTCAGGGAGATAAAACATTTTTTTAATACCGGCGAGCACTTAGATAAACCAACCATTACCGAACGCATTGCAGCCTGCTCAACCCACCTGCAAAAATCTATAGAGTGGAAAGGCCCTAAAACCGGTATTTTTGAAATGCGCAGGCACTATTCAAACTACTTTAAAGGTATCGATCACTTTAAAGAATTCCGCATGAGGCTGGTAACGGCAGGCAATTTAGAGGAGGTGCAACAGATACTGGCCGAGATTGACGAAAAATATGCCATAGAAATGGCTTAATATTTGTTCGCTTTCATTATATTTGAATTTAAACGAGACAATATCCTCATGGTTACCACTATTACAGAAGGTGTTAAGGTTTCCATAGAAACCATATATCAGCCCGAGTATTCTAACCCGGCTAATGATCATTTTATGTTTGCCTATAAGGTGAGCATCGAGAATATGAGCAATTATGCTATCCAGCTAATTAGCCGCCACTGGTATATTTTTGATTCCAACGGCGCCAAGCGCGAAGTGGAAGGCGAAGGTGTGGTAGGCCAGCAACCGGTGATAGAACCCGGCCATGCGCACGAATACGTTTCGGGCTGCAACCTTAAAACCGATATGGGCAGCATGAAAGGCGAATACCAGATGACCCGCCTGATAGATAACGCCAGCTTTAATGTGCAAATCCCCGAATTTTATTTGATTGCACCGTATAGGATGAATTAAAGAGTCAAGAGATTAGAATCAAGAATTAAGACAAAAAATATAAAGCCTGGATAAGTGATTGTCCGGGCTTTTTTGTGGGGAAGATGAAAAATCAAATGCTACCCAATGATGGCCTGAGTGAGTAAAACAGCTCAAGCTCAAATCACCCCCGCAATTGGATTGTTCTGATTAAAAATTCAAAGTCCAAAGCCTTACCACTTCTGTCTTTAAAATCAGATTCAGAAAGTTCAACGAAGCCCCGGTGTTTAAGCCATCTGTTCAGAATATAAAACCACTCTTCTTCCCCGCGCTCGTAAAGGTTTACAATATCGTCGGTATGTAGCAGGACTAAATCATGTGCCCTTAAAAACTTCTGTGCATGACTATAAACAAAGACAATACTTTTTTCTTCATAACCTAAGTTCAGGTAAAAGTCAATAAAATCCTGCTGGCTTTTAGCCATTCTGTCTTTTGGATTACTTTTGATTTTCACCTTCCATTTCCTGTGACTTTTAAAAAGTATAAAAAAGAAATAAAGAATGCCGGACACCAATACAATTGCGAAAAAACTCAGGATAAAAAATAACCGGTGTGCCATCATAAACAATTGAGTTGTAAATTTAAATTATACAGATAATTGGAGGAAAAGGTACAAAATAATCACACGGTTTTAAGCGCGGATCTTGTATTAGGCCTGAGTGATTTTGCGACAGGTTTGGATAGTTGGGGATATTAGACTCGGAGTCCTGAAAGAGTGAAATATCCTGCCCCCGAGGGTTGTTTTAAAGCGGCAGCATATACCCCCTCTCATCCGCTGTAAGGAATAGCAACGAATACCGGCCCCGCGCATTGTGCCCAATGTCAATAAAGAATAGAGGTCGATTTAATGTCGACCACCGGATAAACAATTTCGAATCAAAGGAAAATTTTCGGTGTTGGATATTCGAAATTCAGTGTTCGATATTGTTTTTCATAGCTGCCTTTCTTAACAATTGTAGCCCGACCCGACCAAAGGAGGGTTACGCCATAATTATTGTGTCGCCTAAATAGTTTGGTAGTCTTCTTCTGTCCCTCATCCAATTGCTATGCGCTTAATCTCCTGGTTTCCCGGTGATCGATTTAGCAACTTAAAACTACAAGGTAGTTCACCCTTTTATTCGTAATGCGGTCTAATACATACAAAAAAAGTATCGTGAAAATTAAACCCGCTGTTTTTAAGTTGGATAGACTGTACAAATTGGGCCTGTCTGCTTTGACCATAATGGCTTCTTCGTATGTTTCGGCTCAAACCACCAGTGCAAGTAACTACTTTGTTGCCCAACCCGTTCCGGATAGGACGGTGATATTTGGAGTTGCGGATGCGGGCGTTTCTAAACCCATTACGTTTGGATTAGATTTGGCCTGGCTCAGCGAAGAAAACGTGAGGCGGGGAGTAGCCTTTATGGGTGCGGATAGGGTGCGCCTGGTGCGGTCCTCCTTTACGCCAACTTCCGCATTGGTAAATGGCGACCTTGCGCCCGCGGAACTCACCACACTTAATAAACGAATAAATATAATTAATACCTGGCTGGGCCCAAATACCAAAGTGGTGTTAAATGACGACAACCCCACGGTTGATCCCTCGTTTGCTGGCAATGCCACTAATTGGGCGCAACTAATAGATGTAACTACCCGTCGGCACCAGGATGCCGGACACACCGTAGTTACCGTCTCGCCATTTAATGAGCCCGATAACCCATCGAGCACACAAGGTTCGGTTACCGATTTTTTTAATATTGCCGGCTTGCTGAAAGCTAATCCCCGTTTTGCCAACATTCGTATCAGCGGGGGCAACACGCTGAATGACGATCAGGCCTTAACCTGGTACATCCCTTTAAAAGACAGGTTAGATGAAGGAAATACGCACCAGCTTGCCGGTAGTTTTGATAACTATGCCTCTTTTCAGCAAACCGTGCGAGCTAACTCCCATTATGCCACTAATGATGAGTTGCACAATGTTATGGAAGCGATGGTTGGTGCTGAATATGGTATGCAGGCCGGTATCTGGTGGGGCACAGCCGAGCTGGCCCGCGGCGAGTTTGTAAAAGCCAGCGACGGCGTTCGGCTCGGATATGCCGAACACCGCCCCAACTGGACAGCTGCATCGGTTTACCGGAACCCCGATGGCAAGGTACAGGCCTTCGCCGGCATGTCTGAACGGCAGGGCGTTACCACCACCTATCGGTTTGTATCAAAAGACAGGGACGTGTACTACAATGGTTATGGCCCGCAACGGGAATACACCATGGTAATGCCCGGCGGCGCTGCCGGCAGTTACCAGAATGGACAAACCAATGCCGAAAGGGTGGTAAATGTAACCTGGGGCGAGGATACTCAGCCCGTTATCAGCGGACGTTACGTACTGGTGAACCGCAATAGCGGTAAAGTACTGCAGGTTGCGGGGGGCGGTACCGCAGCAGGTACAAATCTTGTGCAGGGAACCAATACCGGGGCCGCTTATCAGCAATGGGATGTAACCCCGGTTGATTCAAGAATAGGGGGCGACTTTAGCTACTTTAGCTTTATTAATGTAAACAGCAGTAAAGCGGCAGACCTCTTTAATTTTTCGCTGGACAATGGTGCTACCATCGACGCATGGGACGATAATAAAAACGCCGCCCAGCAATGGTACCTGGAATATACCCAGGATGGCTGGTTTTATATCCGCAGCCGTTACAGTGCAAAATGTATTGATGTATTTAATGGCAGCACCGCAGATGGGGCAAACATCTGCCAATGGGATAAAAATGGGGGAACCAACCAGCAATGGCGTCTTCTGCCTGTTGGTGCAGCGGTGGAATTTGTTGCGCCGGCTACACCCACCAATCTGGTTTCCAAGGCAAATGCCGAATCTGTACTGTTGAGCTGGACTGCCAGCCCCGACAAAGACGTGGCCGGGTATAACATTTATCGTTCAGCAACGACGGGGGGTACCTATACTACCATCGCACGCAACATAACCTCAACCTCTTTTGTAGATAATACCACCACCATAAACGGAACATACTTTTATAAAATAAAAGCGGTAGATAAATCCCTGAATTTTTCGGCTTATTCAACTGAGGTTTCGGCTGCTACAACGGGAGCTAAAAATCTTGTTGTTCAACTCCAATTCGAAGGGAATACCCGCGATAGCTCAATAAATTTAAACCACGGGGCATCGTATGGCGATGTTTCATTCGTTGCGGGTAAGATTGGTAAACAGGCAATTGCGCTCAACGGTACAAATACTTTTGTACAACTGCCGGCAACTTTGGCAAATCAGCAAAGTATTACCATTGCCGCGTGGGTTTATTGGAACGGAGGGGCTGCCTGGCAACGCATCTTCGATTTTGGGAACGACCAGGATCAATATCTGTTTTTAACCCCAAATGGCGGGGCGGGACTACGTTTTGCCATTAAGAACGGCGGGGCCGAGCAAGGTTTAGAAGCAGCGGCACTGCCTTCGGGGAAGTGGAGCCATGTGGCTGTAACCTTAGATACGGCCGGTGCAACCATATATGTTAATGGCGAAAAAGTGGCTTCCTCTGCTGCTATCACCATACGGCCGTTGGATTTTAAACCCATACTGAACTACATAGGCCGCAGTCAATACCCCGATCCATTGTTTAACGGTAATATCGACGATTTCAGGGTGTACAACTACGCTTTATCGGCAAGCGAAATTACCCAGCTGACAGGAGGCCTCCAAACCATTACGTTTAACACCATTCCCCGGAAAAAAGCGGGCGACGCCGATTTTGATGCCGGCGCGACAGCAAGCTCGGGCTTGCCGGTAAGTTATTCCAGCAGCGATACCAACGTTGCAACTATTGTTAATGGGAAAATACATGTAGCCGGCCCGGGAACAAGTATAATTACCGCATCGCAGCAGGGCAATAATATTTATACCGCGGCAACCCCTGTTAACCAAGCCTTAACGGTAGCGCTGCCGGTAACCAACTTTAGCATATCGGTAACCAGCGCCACCTGTAAAGGGAAAAATAATGGGTCGATAAATATCAAAGCGGCCGAATCTTTAAATTATACCGCCACTATTACCGGAAATAGCGTAAGCACGCCCTATCAGTTTACAGATTCCCTGCAGGTGCAAAATTTAGCGGCCGGCAGTTATGCTGTTTGTATAACAATAGCCGGAAAAACGGACAATCTGCAATGTGACAACGTAGTAGTAACCGAGCCGAAAGATTTGTCGGTTTATTCAACCGTAAACACAAGTGCCAATAGTGTAAGTTTAAATTTGCAGGGCGGCGCCAGCTACAATATAAACCTAAACGGTATGTTGTACGCCACAACAGAAAGCCTGGTAACCCTGTCCCTTTCAAAAGGAATGAATAAGCTTACCGTTACTACCGATAAGGAATGCCAGGGAATTATACAAAAAGACATCATCGTAGCTAATAAGGCGCTGGTTTATCCCAACCCTTTTGAAAGTACGTTAAACCTCAGTATTGGCAATGATGTTGTTAACAAGGCCGCTGTGCAAATCTGTAGCGTAAAAACCGGGCAGGTGCTTTATGCTAAGCAATATTCCAATCAATCGGGCATCATTTCTTTAGATCTGTCCAGTCTTGCGAAGGGCGTGTATATCCTAAAGCTGTCATTAGATAATTCCGAAACGCTATATAAAATAATAAAAAATGAAAAGTAGATTATTAATAACCGTATTGTTTTTAATAGCGACGGCGGGCTGCGGGAAAAAGAGCGCCCCTGCGCCCGTCCCGGATTTTACGCCAGGCAAAGCAACATTAACGCTTCCCAAACAAAATGAGGCCTGCACAAGCGGAACAATTATTTCTGCAACCCAAAGTTCTGTTTTGTTTACATGGGCTGCTTCAAACAATGCCGATAGTTATGATTTAAACCTCAAAAACCTTTTAACGGGGCTTACCACATCGCAAACTGCAAGCACTACACAACTGCAAATAACCCTATTCAGAAACACGCCATATTCGTGGTATATCGTATCAAAATCAAGCAAATCGGCAACTACGGTACAGAGCGATACCTGGAAATTTTATAATGCCGGTGCGGGCACCGTATCGTATGCCCCTTACCCGGCGGATGTTGTTGCGCCCGCTATCGGCCAAAATGTTGCGGCCCCGACCGGTACGGTTAACCTGAGCTGGAAAGGCAGTTCTGTTGGCAGTAATATTACCGGCTATGATGTATATTTCGGTACAAGTACATCACCAGCGGTTTTAAAAAACAACGTTATAGATAATTTCTATAATAATGTTAGTGTACTATCGGGACTACAATATTATTGGAAAATTGTAACCAAAGATGCCAATGGTAATACTTCCGATTCAGGCTTATTCCAGTTTAAAGTGAACTAAGTTTTGTAACCGTTGATACTCAACACTACCGCAAGGCATACTTTTCGGGGATGTATGAGGCATATAGCCTGTGGTAAACCAAACAACGGGAAGAATGGGGAGCTGGTTTTTAGCAGCAAAGTGTACTGTACAGGTGACACACCCTGACACACCCTGGTACGGGGTGGAACGCCCTGGTACACCCTGGTACGGGGTGGTACACCACTGGTGGTTAATATTTTTAAGTAAAACGAAGCGTTCTGGTTGTTACCACAGGTTAGCAGCAAATCCGCTGCCAGGCGTTCGGACAGCGGGGGATCGCTATAAAAGGATTCACAGGCCTATGCATCGATGATTTTTTTAAATCTTGAAATCATCATTAGCTGTTGGGTACTATTATACCTGGTCGTCTTGGCTTGCTGAACCCAGAAGTCGATCGCTTTGTGTTTAACATCCCATTCTTTCAGAACAAAGGCAATTATTACCAATTTCTCTTCGATGTAAGCGATGTCTGCGTTAACTAACATGACGGTACTGTATTTTTCAAGGATCTGTAAAAAATAAGGTGTGAAAACCCTTAGACGTTCATTTCTTTTCTTATCTGCTATCCAACTTGATAGGTAACTGAGGCTTGCTTCCACACCGGGTTCGTGCTGGAAAAGTACTTTGTTCAGTATGATTCCCACAATTACAGGATCCACTTTTCCAAAGCTTATATCTTTGCTAACTTCACTTAAAGACCACACGACGGGTTTTTGTTCATCGCTTAGCAGGCCTTTGGCTAATGAATCATATTCACGCTGGGTATTGAAAAGTTTATGTGCCAATTCCCGGAGCATGTTATAATCAGATTCCGAACGCAATTTATTGGCTTCGGCTATCAAAAAAATTACGATGTCTTCCAATACCTCTGCAAAAGAGAAGAATACTCGGTCTTCATTGATAACAGGTTCGAGCAAGAGTAAAGTATCCTTCGCCTTCCGATACAATTCTTTAATTTCCTCACTTGACCATTGTATTCCTTTCTTGTTGACCGAGTTTCTGGTTATTTTGGATATGGTGATGCTTTCGATTCCGCCTGATATCTTATTTTTTTCTATGCCAGTGTACCAAAGTGAGTGATGTTTTAATATCGCAGATTTAATTCGATTGACCACTTGCCTATCCTGATGAATAAAGAACAGTATAATATGCCATACGCGGGTGTTTTTGACTGTAGTATAGTCCTCCTGCCGTAATTTTTCCTTGATAGCTTCTATTTGATGGGCATTGAGCAGGCTATAAGTGTTGCCCAAAGCGAAGAGGTTGGAATCAATATTACCATGTAATCCATTGATCAGGCTGTCTGTTTCAGGCCTAAAAAAACGGCTTATCGCTTCGCTGCTTCTAATCACTTTAAAGTGCTGGTTGAAATTCAGGTGATACAGGTAATCAATGGCCGTCGTTTCTTTGCCTTTAATGATACTTTGAAAGCAGTCCTTTACAACATCAAGGATAAGTTCCTTACTTTTTATAAATTTTATTCCTTTAGTGAAAAATGGAATTTCTGCGTCATGGCGATCTGAAAATGCATGATTGTTGCGAACAGCATTTTTCCATGCCAGCTTAAAGCCGGCTTCCCAAACATCGGGTTCAACCGCAACGAGTAATTCAGACAGGATATAAAAAGCATGACTGGTCATATGAGCAGGCGCTGTTCGCAAGGCGTGGAACAGGTTGCTGCATATTAAGGGCAATTCGCCGTTCAACATATCACTGTATGCATAATCCTGCCCGACTCTTTTCAGGAAATCATCACTGCCATATTGCAAACTATAATATAGGAACGCAAAGGGATATTGCTCAAATCCTATTTTGAAAACCGGGTACCAGTCAATGTGCGATTGGAAATTGATCCTGTCAATTGACAATTGAGTGCCTGATTCCGCTAAAAGTGCAAGATACTGGATGGCCATTTCCTTTTGGGTAAACGTTATCCATTGTGAGGAGTTCCCGGTAGAGAAGCGGCCTTTTCCATATGGTTGGATCTTTTCAGGCTTGGAAGCGAGTTCCTTCTGCAGGTATCTGAAATTTTTACTCAGGTTCCTAAATCCATTACTTTCGTAATGTGCGATGAGATTATCCAGTTTCTTGTCACGCTGCCAGCTAAGAGATAGTTTAAAGTAGGCAATTAATTCAGTGGCGTACATTTTTTCCTCGCCGGAAAAATCGTCTGTAAGCGCAATATAGTCAGTTAACAACAGTCCCGCAGCTCCAGGGTCAAAAATAGAAAGAAATCCCGCCTTTTTAATTACATCTCTTTTAACAGGCTGCCAGGATTCCAGTTGATCCCGGAGAAGATCAAACTGAAGGTTGTAAGCGCTTTGCAAAATTTGATCGTATATCGCGAAATCATCTGATGGCAGCCCTGGATTTTTTAGTGCCTTCCATCGATCCAAAAGTGTTCTGGTTAACTGTGCCGTGGATGGATAGCTCAGCATAGTGTTGATGGTTTCGTCGTCAAGGATGTTTGCGATCGGAACAAAATAATCCTTTACGGCATAAAGTATTAGGAGGCAGATAGATTCGCAATGATCCGGTGCTGTTTCCTTAGTTTTTTTGAGGAGATTAGGGGTCGCCTGGATCAGCCTGTGCTGGCTGTTGGTGTAAGCATGATTAACATCGGGAAGAAAAATATGCGTACTTATCCTATCAAGTTTAACAAGCATGTTCTCAACTTCCGTTTGCGGGATTATTTTCACTGGTGTTTGGATATAAAGTTCCCTCCATGTGGTTATCCGGTCCTGTTCACTGGAAAGATCTTTAAGTGGGACATGTGGTGTAATACCGTTGTCATCACCCAGATATTCTAGGAAAAGACGGAGCGCTTCCCCTATGCCAACGGCTTCGCTTTTTCCGGAAATTATTTTTAAAACATCCGGGTTTCGGATTGGAACCCGGATAATGCTATGGTTTTCATAAAACAGCTGTTTGTCAGGTGCATCTTCATGGGTGCCAATATCAATCAGGTAGATCTTGTAATCCGGTTCATCAGTGCTTTTTGCTACCTGCTTATAAAGGATGTCCCGGACCCAGCTTATCCATGCCAGAAAATTAGGATCCACGCCGGAAAACCCAATTAGACAAAATGATTCCTGTAAAAGCGATATCCGCATAAGCTGGGTGAATGCTTCATGTTTACTAGGATAATTTTCATAATCATCACCGGATATCACGTACTGCATTTTAAAATCGCCGTCAAACTCAAAGCGGTTACTGCTTTTTTCCTCTATAGAGCGCAGCGAGCCGTGCAGTTTTACAATGTTGCGGTTGCGCCTTAGCTTCAAACCTGCCGCATAGGTGATAATCCGATAATTATTATTCAGGGAGGTCTCCAGATTCCTCACCTGTTGTTCTTTCTCATCCTTGTGGTCACGTAATCTCCCAAGGCGGTTATGCAAATCAAACAATCTTTGTCTGCGGTTAGTTTCTGCTTGCTCGTCCGGTTTAAGGTCGATATCTGCATGGCTAGTTGGTTTAAGATCGGCATCCGCATACGGTGAAGCCAGTCGTTCTAATTGGTCGATCTCCTTTCTGCAGGCTGTCTCTTCCTCCAGGATTTGGGTTATTTCTCCTTCAGTTAATTTTATTTTGCCAAGGAGATCTTCCGCGATAGAAGGGTCGATGCAACAATCCAGTAGTTCATCATAATTGGTAGTGTATATATTATTCCAAGGCAACTGGATAACCGTTCTGTGAAGTGCGAGCTTTTCATAGGGTAATTCCTGCCTTTCATTTTTGGTAACGAGGTACTGTTTCCCGTTCAACTTCTCAATAAAAGGAGTTCTTTCTTCAATATATGTTGCAATGGCTTCAGTATACCCCACCTTTTTGATGAATTCAGATACTATATTTAAATATCCTTTAGCACGGAGTATTTCGGAAACTTTCTGTTTATTGAAAGCGGTTTTCGTCATCCGGGTGCGTTTAACGGCATGCCTTAAATGCTCCCGGAAGGCACTGGAAATCTCTTCGGAATATAATTCCTCTACCAAGTCAAATAATAGTTCATCCCAGGTTGGGAACTTTGTGCTGACATTTTTGCTGAAACCCGAACCAACCAATAAGGACATCTGGTTTGATGATAACTTTTTCCGAAGTGTTTTAAGGTGTTTTTCGTAATTCATAGCTAAAGTTTGCCCAAAATGCTCATGTTTGAAAGAAAGCACGATGGTTGGCAATTTCTGTGGAATTTATAATAAAAATTTCTTACTTAATTATTCTTCTACAAAGGGATCAAAATTGACGTAAAGCCGGTTTTTCGGAAGTACGGGGAACTGACCTTGATGATTGTCTCTGAAGCTTCGTTATCCAAAATGACCATAAAGTTGGGGTCAATAGGTTACCGCAATACCTAACGGAAGTTGGCTCTGCCCTTGTTGGTGTTTCTCATCCTTTCCTCGCTTTGTTGGAGTTGTCTGCAAAAAATTCGTTACCCGTTATGGTGTCACAGAAAACCGAGCCGGTGAGCCACTCCGTTAGGAGTAAAATGTCGATAGAATAATTAAGCGCCCTTCCTTTTTCGTGCCGTAGGTACGCAACTGGCCACCAAAATTGGCCAATTTATCAATCCTCATTTGATATGAAATGTTCAATGGGGACGTACCTACGGCACGTAAATCTATTTTTGATCCATTTCTACCGACATTCAACCCCGGAGGGGTTTTTCCTAAAAGACAAGTATACACAGTAGTCCAAACTAAGGGAGTTGAAAAAACACCCCAATACCTACGTAGACAACCCAACAACAGCTTTGTAAAGCACTAAGCCTTCCCTTTCCTTTTTCCGCGTAAGGGATAGCAACGAATACCGGCCCCGCGCTTAATGCCTGCGGGCGTATAAGTGTATAGCCCGACCCGACCAAAGGAGGGGTACGCCATAATTCATAGTATTTCTACATATCCGTCTGTTCCGTTCACCCGGATGCGCTGCCCGTCTTTAATCAGCCGGGTAGCATGTTCTACCCCGACAACTGCCGGCAGGCCGTATTCGCGGGCTATAACTGCGCCATGGGTCATCAGTCCGCCAACTTCGGTTACCAGGCCTTTGATGGATACAAACAAGGGTGTCCAGCTGGGGTCGGTAAATGTGGTGACTAATATATCGCCATCTTCCAGGCTGGCGTTTTCCATTTTTAAAATGACACGTGCCCGGCCTTCTATAAGCCCCGACGAAACAGCCAGGCCGGCAATGGCCCCGGCCGGGAGGTGCTCCTTTTTGTATTTACCTGCACCTATCTCGCCATCGGATGTGATAACCCGTGGTGGGTTTAGTTTCTCATTTAGTTTGTGCTCGTCTTTTCGTTGGTTAATCAGTTCATAATCCAGTTTACCGCTGCGTACCACTTCGTGGAATTCCTGAAAACTGAGGTAGTAGATATCTTCTTTGTTGTTGATAACCCCGGCCTCCACCAGTTTTTCGGCTTCCCGCAGTAAGGCCTGCTTATAAACAAAGGAGCGGCTGATTATGCCATATTTTGGATATTCGCGATAACCGGCGAAATTGCGGAGCAGGCTGATCATTTGTTTTGTTTCATCGGCTTTTTGTTCGCCATGCGGCAATTGCCTTAGCCTGCTTAATAATTCTTCTTCTTTTTTCAAAGCCGCTTGCTGCCCCTGCTCAAACTTACGTTTACCGGCGCCGGGCCCAAAGTTTTTGATGTTACCAAGGATCATGGGGATAAGCATACCTGGGGTTTCGCTCCAGCGGGTTTTGGTAATGTCTATTTCGCCGGCGCAGCGCATTCCATATTTGTTAAGGTAAGCATAAATAGCATCCCGGGCTTCTTTTCCGCCCTCAACCTCAACCAGGCCGCCTAAAAAGTTATCATCCTTTACCTGTTGTAAATATTCAATCACTTTGTGATAAGGCCTTATCACATCGGCTACGTTCAATAACTCCAGGCCCATTTCTGATGTAATATTATTGGGAGCAGACTGAGCAAGCGTATCTGCCGCGTTTTTTTCGCCCAGCCATTTTTTTATGTTTTCATTAATCCACGATGATGCATCTACAGAAGCCATAATTGCGCTCATGTTTTGCGGTACGAATAAGTTTTTCTTTGATTGCTGACCATCTTCCAGGATAAAATCAAATAAGCCGGCCCCCGATTTTGTTTGGATGTTATCTTTTAACTCGTTTACCGATAGCTGGTTGCTTTTGATTAAATCAACAACGATAGCCGGATCGTTTTTGATTTGCGCCTGGATATCTGCGAACGATTTACCGGCACTGCTTTTAACACGAGGCTGTTTTTCTTTGTTGTTTTGTGCCGGTTTTATAAAATCTCCCCGTTCTACAATGGTTACAACAGCATCTTTTATGAGCGGATCGTGTTCGCCCATGGCATCTATTATCGCTTTTCGGCCAAGGGGCGTGCTTAGGTTGTCCGTAATATCAACAAACAATCTTCCGCCGGCTTTAAACATTGGCCTAAAAGCAGTTAACTGCCATAACGATAATCCCAATGGTTTCATCGCATCGGTCATCATTTGTTGATGGCCGACAGATATATAAACACGGTTTCCCGGTTCACTGTTTTCGGGGATTGGGTACAGGGTAGTAATTGGCCTGCTTTGTACAATATAAAATGTATTGTTGGTTAAACACCATTCGATGTCCTGCGGGCCGCCAAAATGTTCTTCTATCTTTCTGCCGATGCGTTCCAGCCGTAAAATTTGCCTGTCTGTTAACACCTGCCTGTTCTGACTTTTCGGCTCAATCTCCTGTTCCCGGGTGCCGCCTCCTTTTACGGCGACAACGGCCAGCTTTTTGGCAGATATTTTTTTGCCGATGATACGGCTATTGCTCACTTTGTAATTATCGGCATTTACCAGGCCCGATACCAGGGCCTCGCCAAGCCCGAAGCCGGCATCAACAGACAACACCTTCCTGTTACCGGTGACAGGATCGGCAGTAAACAAAATCCCCGCCGCCTGCGGGAAAACCATTTGCTGAACAACAACCGCCAGCTGCACTTTACGATGATTGAATCCGTTTTGGATGCGGTAAATTGCTGCCCTATCGGTAAACAGCGAGGCCCAGCATTTGCTGATATGTTTCAGGATGGCATCCCTGCCAATAATGTTTAAATAGGTGTCCTGCTGGCCTGCAAATGATGCTGTGGGCAGGTCTTCGGCTGTAGCGCTTGATCGTACAGCAAAGGCATCCTGTTCATCAAACTTTGCCAGGTGCCCCGTAATAGCGTGTGCTATATCCCCTGCAATAGCCACCCCCTCTATAACCCCGCGAATCTTCGAGCAGACGGTGCTGATACTTTCCCTTTCATCTGCCTTAAAGCCTGCTAATTCATCCAGCAGGCTGTTCAGCTCGGGGTTATTCTCCGTAATTTGTTTATACACTTCGGTGGTAACACAAAAACCCCCGGGCACCCGGATCCCCTCAATCCGGCATAGTTCGCCCAGGTTGGCGCCTTTGCCGCCTGCAACCATGGTCATTGATCTGTCTATCTCCTGGAAACTGAGCACATATTTGGGTGCTTTGTTTATTGAAATGATGTTGCTTTCTGGTATCAGCATAATGTATATTTTGAGATATGCACCCAAAAATATAAGGGATCAGCTATCAAAAAGCTGTTTTTTGACTATATTTTTTTTCTCGCAATAATCATTTAAACAGGGCGTTATCCTTACAAACAAGGGCACCGGAAATCCCAGCGGTGCCAACAGATAAAGCCAGAATATTACTGCACATTCCTGCCTCTGACTAAAATTATTTGGAAGAGTTGTTCCAGATTTGTCCGTTTTATATAGTCAATGCTTAAATGATTCATTCACAAGTAATACACCCGTCTCGCGGGACTCTTTTGGCTATTGCAAAAGAGCGGGCACTTATTTTCAATTATTTTTTGCGGTACCTGTAACCTGCTTCAAAACCATGTTGTCACAGCATACAAATACACCAGTTAGGGTGATTGAAAAAAGAACTTTATTAACTTATTAAAACATAAATAAAATGGACACCGGGAATTTAGGAATATTAGCAGGCATTATTATTACCACAGGCTTTTTTGCCATGATATTTGCCATAGTTTACTTACACAAACGCGAGCGCATGGCGATGATAGAACGGGGCATGGACCCGCGTGCATACAAACCGCAATCGGCACCTTACCAAAACTTAAAATGGGGCCTGTTGCTTGTTGGGGCTGGTGTAGGATTGTTTTTGGCCTTTGTTTTAGACCACACGATGTTCCGCAGTATATCTGACGATGACGTAGCTGCTCTTTACTTTTCACTGATAGCCATATTTGGCGGTGGCGGCTTATTCATGTCATACCGGATAGAAAAAAAGGAAGTGTTGGATAAGGAAGACGCAAGGGCGGAGAAATAATTGTACTTGAGTCAAATGAACAAAAAAGGCCTTTCTGTTAATCAGGAAGGCCTTTTTTGTAATGATAAATATTTTAAGTTATTACAGGCTTCTTTTTAACCCAAGGTTTTATGATGATAAACAGGATGATTAAAACGGCCATCCCGCTGCCGGCCATGGGTAGGTAATCGCCGTGCATCACATAAAAAGTAAGGTCGGAATTCAGGTTAATGTCTTGTTTTATGGCGGTTTTGGTCCACCATTTGGTTTGCTGCACCACATCGCCCCGCTGGTTAATAAAAGCCGAGATTCCTGTATTTGCCGACTGGGCTATCCACCTGCGGGTTTCAATGGCGCGCAATTTGGCATAGTCCAGGTGCTGGTCTTTGCCTGATGTGTTTTCCCACCAGCCATCGTTAGTAATGATAGCAATAAATTGTGCTCCCTTTTTTACCGAGCGTGCAATATATCCCCCAAAAATAGATTCATAACAGATAACCGGATCGACACCTATGCCGCTTTGCGAATAAAAAACATCGGCATCTGCCTGGCTGCCGTAGGCCCCGGTTGCGCCGCCAAGGTGTTCAAAAACAGGCTTTAAAAACGATAATGCCTTACCAAACGGCAATGATTCGGCCCCCGGAACCAGCCGCGATTTATGGTAAAATTGAACTTTGTCGCCATTTTCGATATTTAACGCGGTACTAAAACTATCTGCAAAAACGCCGGGTTGCTGTGTTGGGCTTGCGGTGGCTGTTTTGCGGGTGTTGTATAGTTTGTACGTTTCGGCCCCGGTTACCAGGTTGCCGTTTTTATAGTTGCGCAAAAAGGAATGCGCCTGCCTGTAGTAAGGATTTTGCTGTATCCGGTCTTCATCTATATAATCGGGGATGGCCGTTTCGGGCCATAAAATAAATTCGGTATTGGGCTGCGCTATGCCCTTCGAAAGGTTGACCATAATGTCAATCTGGGTGGCCGTTGGGATAGTTCCTTCCTTTTCATACGGATCGATATTGGGCTGAACAGCAACAATATTTGATGGATTGCTTTGCTCTGTGTAGTTATAATAAGTATATAACGAAAAACCCATGGGCAAAACAATGGCCAGCACAAACCCGCTGGTAAGCTTTAGCCTTAACTGTTTGGTTTGTGCTTCGCGCAGGCCAACGTAAATTAAAAAGGCCAGGATATTTACCACCCAAATCCAAACAGAGCCCCCATAAACTCCGGTGTACTCGTACCATTGAATCCATTGATGACTAACGGCAAATCCATTACCCAGGGTCATCCACGGGAAATTAAGGTCCCAGCTTTGATGCAGGTATTCGTATCCTATCCAAAGGCAAACCAGGCCGGCTAAGCCCCAGCTACGGCCGGTTAATAATCGTAAACGATAATATAGCCAGCAGGCAGTAGCCATAAGCAGTGGCCCTAATGAATAGGGGATCAGCGTAACCGGGATGGCTGCCACGTTGCCAACTTGTTTTAAGGCATTGTATACCCAATAAACAGATCCTACATTCCAAACAAAAAAGCCAATGAATGCAGTATTAAAAATCTGCTTTCCTTTTTTTGCAGATGTAGATTGGATGATGTTCTCCATTGCCAGCAGCATGGGCACAAAGCCAATAAAAAGCAGGAAAGTTGTATAAGGTGTCGGCGGCCAGGCTATCCACAAAAATAAACCGGAAAGTATGGCTAAGGGAATATTTTTTTTCATTAATAAGGGTAAAAGGGGATCTATTTAAAGGTGTCGCCGGGGTTTGCAAATTTATCAGCGTTATATTTATCGGATTTTCCTTTTGGAATAGATAGCGATTGCCATTTTGATCCTGTTATCATTTTGCCTATAAAAACAATCTGGCCGATATGATAGGGGTAATGGGCCAGTTGCCTGTTTATTGCATCTTCAATACGGTGTGGCTCGTTCCGGATTTTTACTGTTTTTTCCCAATCTTCGGCAGTTAGCGAGTTTAACGCGTTAAACAAACAATCCCAGCCCTGGTCCCAGGCGGCCATGATCTGTTCACGGGTATTAATGGTTTCTTCAAATTCTGTATCACGGTTTCGCCATTCTTTCTCACCATCGGCGATCAAAAAATTGGTCCATCGCGACAGCATATTCCCGGATAGGTGCTTGATAATAACGGCAATACTATTACTTTCGGCATTAAACTGCCAAAACAAATCGGCATCATTTAATTGGGCAAATGTTTTTTCGCCCAACTTTTTGTAATAGGCAAACTGTGTAATGGCACTCTTCAAATAAATATCCATGGCTATTCGTCGTCGTTATCGTCGTCTTTGTACTTGTTCTTTGTCGGCTTCGGTTCGGCACCGGCCACACACATTACAAACTCACCTTTTAGCGGATGTGTTTCAAAATATAATTTTACTTCGGCAACAGTTCCACGCACGGTTTCTTCGAACATTTTAGTGAGCTCGCGCGATACCGAAATGAGCCTGTCGGCACCAAAATACAAGGCCATTTCGTCCAGCGTTTTCAATAAACGGTGCGGCGACTCATATAGTATGATAGTACGCTCTTCTGTAGCCAAAAACTTATAGCGGGTCTGGCGTCCTTTTTTCAACGGCAAAAAACCCTCAAAACAAAACTTATCCGTAGGGAACCCCGAATTTACCAGCGCCGGCACAAATGCAGTAGCGCCGGGCAGGCATTCCACATCCAAATTGAATTTCAAAGCCTCGCGCACCAGGAAAAAGCCCGGATCGGATATCGCCGGCGTACCGGCATCAGATATCAGCGCGATGTTTTTCCCTTGCAGCAAAAACTTAATGATCTCGTTCGACGATTGGTGCTCATTATGCTGATGGTGTGCAAACACCTTCTGATGAATATCAAAGTGTTTTAACAGCGGTGCCGATGTACGTGTATCCTCGGCCAAAATCAGGTCAACTTCCTTCAGCACGCGAAGCGCCCGAAGCGTGATGTCTTCTAAATTACCTATTGGTGTAGGAACTAAATATAATTTGCCTGTTTGGTTCATGGTTAATAGTTCATTGTTCATAGCCTATTCGTGCATAGGCCATTGTTAGATTGTCGTAAATCAGCCATGAACTATGAACCATATGCCATGAACTTAAATTCACAAAACAGCCATGAACTATGAACCATAAACTATGAACTAATTATATCTTTGCCTAAAAAATAAAATAATGCTGCAAGTTAGTTATATCCGGGATAACCGGGAACAGGTTTTGGAACGTTTGGCTGTAAAAAATTTTAAACAGCCCGAACTGGTTGATGAGTTGATAGGGTTAGATGACAAACGTCGCTCCACCCAAACCAGTATGGATAACGTTTCGGCCGAGGCCAATGCAGCATCAAAACAAATTGGCGACCTGATGCGTGTCGGCAAAAAAGCCGAAGCAGAAGAGATTAAAGCCAAAACCGGTGCCTGGAAAGAAGACATCAAAAAATTTGGCGATCAACTGGCCGCAACCGAAGAGGAGCTTTACCAAAAACTGGTATTACTCCCAAACCTGCCGCATAGTTCGGTTCCCAAAGGCTTAACGCCTGAAGAAAACGAAATTGTTTTAGAGAATGGTGCAAAGCCGGAATTGCCCGCCAATGCCCAGCCACATTGGGAACTGGCTGCAAAATATAACCTGATTGATTTTGAATTGGGTGTTAAAATAACCGGCGCCGGTTTCCCGGTTTATAAAAATAAGGGTGCCAAACTGCAAAGGGCGCTCATCAATTATTTTATCGACGAAGCCGAAAAAGCAGGTTACGGCGAAGTGAGTGTACCGCTGATGGTTAATAAGGACTCTGGTTTTGGCACCGGTCAGCTTCCCGATAAAGAAGGACAGATGTATTTTGTAAATGAGGACGAGCTATACCTGATACCTACTGCCGAGGTACCTATCACCAACATCTTCCGCGACGTAATATTAAAGGGGGATGATTTGCCCGTTAAGCATTGCGGGCATACGCCATGTTTCCGTCGCGAGGCGGGCTCTTATGGCGCGCATGTGCGCGGGCTAAACCGCCTGCACCAGTTTGATAAGGTAGAGATTGTACAGGTGGTACACCCGGATAAATCATACGAAACATTGGAGCTAATGAGTGCCCATGTACAGGGATTGCTACAAAATCTGGGCTTACCATACCGCGTGCTGCGCTTATGTGGTGGCGATATGGGCTTTGCATCGGCTTTAACTTATGACATGGAAACCTGGAGCGCGGCACAACAACGCTGGTTGGAAGTATCATCCGTATCAAACTTCGAAACATTCCAGAGCAACAGGCTGAAACTCCGTTTCCGCAATTCCGAAGGCAAAACACAATTAGCACACACCTTAAATGGAAGCGCGCTGGCTTTGCCACGTATTGTTGCTACTTTATTAGAGAATAACCAAACTGAAAAAGGGATTAAAATACCAGAGGTATTGGTACCTTACACTAAGTTTGAATGGATTAATTAAGTCCGGGACAAGAAAGATTATATTATTTTAAGCGAACTTAGGTTCGCTTAAAATAATATTCGCAACAAAGTCTATTTTCTAAAACACCGTATCTTTAACTTCCTCCGCATGAACCGGGTAATCTGTAGTATAATGCAACCCACGGCTTTCTTTCCTTAACATAGCCGATTTTACTACAATGAATGATACCTGTATCAGGTTACGCAGTTCGCATAACTTTACGGATAGTTTAGTTTTTTTGTAGAACGATTCTGTTTCTTCATACAATAAACCTAAACGGCGCATGGCACGTTCCAGCCTAAAATCGGAGCGGACGATACCCACGTAGTCGTTCATCAACTTTTGCATTTCGCGTACATTGTGGGTTACCAGGATATCTTCATTTGATAGTTGTACGCCATGCTCGTCCCAGTCAGGGATATTGTCAGGTATTACATTTTTTTCAAATTTATCAACAGCATCTTCATAAATACGGTGTGCAAATACCAAAGCTTCTAATAACGAATTGGATGCCAAACGGTTGGCGCCATGCAGCCCGGTTGATGAGCATTCGCCGCAGGCATATAACCTTAATATAGATGACTGCCCAACATGATTAACCATAATACCCCCACACATATAATGGCAGGCCGGCGCAACGGGTATCATATCCTTGGTCATATCTATCCCAATTTCCAGGCATTTGGCATATATATTAGGGAAATGATTTAAGATATCTTTTTTGCTGCGATGACGGATATCCAGGTACACAAAATCTTCGCCCGATTTTTTGATCTCGGCATCAATAGCTCTTGCTGTTATATCCCTTGGTGCCAATGATTTACGCGGATCGTACTCCTGCATAAACTCTTCACCGTTGGTACGTTTTAATACACCGCCAAAACCACGCACTGCTTCGGATATCAGGAATGATGGGTATTCTCCGGGGTTATATAAAGCGGTTGGGTGAAACTGGATAAACTCCATATTCCTTACTTTACCCTTAGCCCGGTAAACCATGGCAATACCGTCACCGGTAGCGATGGTAGGGTTTGTGGTGATAGAGTAGATATGGCCGGCACCACCCGATGCCATTACGGTTACTTTCGACAGGATCTTTTCCACAACATTGCTTTCGGTGTTGAAAGCGTAAATACCGTAACACGTAATATCGGTACTCGATTTACCTACCAATTCGCCCAAATGGTGTTGGGTAATCAGGTCTACAGCAAAATAATGTGTCAGGATCTCGATATTCGGATTTTTGTGGATCTCTTCTAATAACGACCGTTCAATTTCCAGCCCGGTTACATCCTTGTAATGCAGTACCCTGAATTCGGAGTGGCCGCCCTCTTTTGCCAGGTCGTAAAAGCCTTCGTTGGTCTTGTCAAAATTGGTTCCGTAATCAATAATTTCGTTAATCCGCTCGGGGCCTTCTTTAACAACGGCTTCTACAACTTCGCGGTCGCAAAGGCCGTCGCCGCTTATTAAGGTGTCTTCGATGTGTTTTTCAAAAGAATCTTCCTTTTTATCAACAACTACTGCTACACCGCCCTGGGCATACTTAGTGTTCGATTCGTCTTCGTTTGATTTTGTAACTATCAGCACCTTACCGTGTTTGGCTGCCTTAAGGGCAAAACTTAATCCGGCGATGCCTGATCCTACGATCAGAAAATCAACATTTCGGGTCATATTTTATGTATATATGTGTAAAAGTACACTTTGTGTTAATAACGGGTATAAAAGATGTTAATTTCGTGTAAACAAATAGCTAACAAATAATCAAAGTGTGGAGAACTCCATTTTTGATGCTGAAAGTGAAAAAATTTTCAGCGACTTTTGCGCAGTTTAAACACTAAAGCTAACATTTTACAGGTTACCTAATTATTAACAAATAACTTTTTAAATTAATATTTGATTGTCATACAAATCACAGGATCAACTCAATAGAAAATAAAAACCTGTGGAAAACTGTTAATAAAAAGTGAAAAATAACTTTTATAGCATTTTTTTAAATGACTTTTGCACATAACTAACACCATAACAAACAATAGTTTTATTTATATATAAAATTAGTTGTTATTAATTGATTTGTTGAAATGGATATCTTCGAAGAAATAAATGTGACAGGATTTGTGGACGAATACATCGACCCAACCCTTGACTTGTTTGATGAAATTGAAAAACTCAAAAAGGAAAAAAATGCCGTCATTTTGGCCCATTACTACCAGGATCCCGATATACAGGATATTGCAGATTATATTGGCGATAGCCTTGGGCTATCGCAGCAGGCTGCCAAAACCGATGCCGACGTTATCGTTTTTGCCGGGGTACATTTTATGGCCGAGACTGCCAAAATACTTTCGCCTGCAAAGAAGGTATTACTACCCGACGTAAAGGCAGGATGCTCATTAGCAGATAGTTGCCCTCCACATTTATTTAAAAAGTTTAAAGAAAACTATCCGGATCACCTGGTGATCACCTACGTAAACTGTACTGCAGAACTGAAAGCTTTAAGCGATATTGTGTGTACATCGAGCAACGCAGTGCAGATTGTAGAAAGCTTGCCGAAAGATCAGAAGATCATCTTCGGCCCCGATAAAAACCTTGGCGCGTACGTAGCCAAAAAAACAGGCCGCGACCTGGTATTGTGGAACGGGGCCTGCATGGTGCATGAAATTTTCAGCCGCGAAAAGATAACCAAACTGAAGGAAAGGCACCCCGGCGCAAAGCTGTTGGCGCATCCCGAATGTGAAGAAGTGATATTGCAAATGGCCGACTATATAGGCTCTACAACGGGTATTTTAAAGTACGCGGGTACTCGCCCCGAAAAAGAGTTTATAGTGGCTACAGAGGCCGGAATACTGCACCAGATGCAAAAAGAGAACCCGGATAAGATATTCATCCCGGCGCCACCAAACAACAGCTGTGCCTGCAACGATTGCCCGCACATGAAACGCAACACACTGGAAAAATTGTACCTGTGTTTAAAGAATGGATTACCAGAGGTTACCGTACCTGAGCATATTATTGAAAAAGCAGTGAAGCCGATTGAGAGGATGCTGGAGATATCGGCGAGGCTGGGGTTATGATTTGGGATTACACTGATTTTTTGATTTCACCAATTTTTGGAGAAATTAGTGTTGGGGATAAGATAATGGATGAAAAAAAGTGGTGGAAGTTTTGGTAATATGACTCGGCTTATGTCAGTGTATTTGGTAGGTATCATGTATCACGATACTGAAAGTTATCATAGATGGAATAAGGGATTGATGGAGGATTATGAATCATCTACAGGAATTTTTATAACTGCGGAATCCGAGGCAGATGCTTTAGCTTGGGGTAATCAAATTTCGGCTATGCTTTTTAAGAAAATAAATCCGGATGAAACGGCTGATTGGAAATCATTTGGATATGATTCTTGGATAGAAAATATTGAAGACAGCCATTGGAAGCAGAACTACGGTTTCTTCCAAAGGGTGAACTATGGAGAATTGCCAAATTTCGACTTGATGGGCGATGAAGCTTATGAAAAATGGATACTTAACAGGAATAAAGAATAACTTTATTTTAAGAAATATTTCTGCGTTAGGGATCGTCACGGATACCGGCCAATTGTGGCTAAGGCCTGTGCAGTATGAGCAATGAGCCCGACCATCGCTTCTATCAGCAGTGGTAACGCCGTTATGAAGCTATAAGAGCGGAAAACGGGATTCGAACCCGCGGCCTTCAGTTTGGGAAACTGATGCTCTACCAGCTGAGCTATTTCCGCTTAAATTTGTCCTCAAACATAAATAAAATTTAAATCACTAATTCACCAAATCGCTAATTCACTAATTTTTTAAATTATGCCGCTGATATTACCTGTAAAAGATAAAAGCCCAATCTGGGGCGAAGATTGTTTCATCGCCGAAAACGCTACCATTGTTGGCGATGTAGTTATTGGCAGTAATTGTTCGGTTTGGTTTAATGCGGTTATCCGGGGCGATGTGCATTATATCAGGATAGGGGACAATACCAATATCCAGGATGGCGCGGTGATACATGCTACCTATTTAAGGGCGCCTACAAATATTGGAAGTAATGTATCTATCGGCCACAACGCCCTGGTGCATGGCTGTACGCTGCATGACCATACCCTGGTGGGCATGGGCGCTATCGTAATGGATCATGCGGTTGTTAACCAGTTTGTGATCATTGCTGCCGGCGCGGTAGTATTGGAAAATACGGTTTGCGAATCGGGTTTTTTATATGCCGGTATGCCTGCAAAAAAAATAAAGCCTTTAACAGATCAGCAAATAGAGCTGCTTAAGCAGCTTCCAAAAAACTATATCATGTATTCGGGTTGGTTTATGGAGTAAGTGGCTCCTTGGGCACTACAATAGGTTCCTCGGCCTCCCAGTTGGGCCTCAGGGTAATTTCTTTTTCGTTTACCCAGGTATTTTCGGGTTGCTTTTTTAAGTGCACGTTACCACTATCCCAACGGCCATTTTTATTTTCGTCGTAAATTACCCTGATGAAGTATTTGCCGGTTAAAATAGTTTTATAGGCAACAGGCCCGCTTCGCCTTATGGGGGTTGTCTCTAATACAACTTTTTGATCATTAAGCAACTCAATAACATAGGCTTTTGAGGTATCGGGCAATGTAACTTTCAACGTAAGCGAACTATAGTTTTCGGGCTTATCAGGCTGGAATTTTTTTGAAGCGTATTTATTTTTGTCACCATATATATCCGTAAATGCGCCGGGGTTAAAAATAAGCTCGTATTTGGCGTTTTGCCGCCAGCGGTATTTAAGTGTTAAGCTCTTAACATTTCCGGTATCTTTTTGTAAAGTATAATCGGATGAGCCCAGCCCGATAGAATCTTCCTTCAGCGTGATCTGAGAATTGTCAATAGCATCTACGGGCAGGTTGCTGGTAATTTTAAGATCGGTACCTGGTTTAAGCTTATCGTTGGATATATTGTATTTGAAGTTGAATACCCGGACGAAGTTTTCTTTTTTCTGTTTTAGCAGGTAGGTTGTGTCAACCGGTTTATTGTTATCATAAACGGCTACCCGGATGGAATCGAAGTTCATGTATTTTACAAATACCGATGCGGTATCTTTAGTTTTACTAAATTCTACAAACTTCTGGTTATTGATATCTGCCGGGTAAATTATTTTTAGCGATGGGTTTTGCAAAGCCTTATTAAATACCAGCAACATTTTTCCATCAACGTCAAATCGTTTTTCGGAGAATCGGAATTTTTCGGGGAATTGCTTAAAAAGGTTTAGTTTGATATTTGCTGTATCGGATTTAAGATTGATGGGTTTCTTTAAAAAAGCGATGAGTTCATTATCGTTGTTAAAAATTTTATCCGGGCTTGCTTCTTTTAACGCGTAAATACGATACTGGTCTTCATGTAAATTATTTAAACTAAAATTTCCCGATGAATCGGTGGTGGTAAAAATGGATGGCTTCTTTTTACCAAACAGGAGAGAGTCTTGTTTCAGTGGGAAAAGCATTACCGTTACATCTTTTTCATTTTCCCTGGTGAGGGTATTGGTAACCGTTCCCGAAATGCTCAGCGAATCGATATGGGGGCCGGTTGAAAAAACGTAGGTGAAATTTTTCATCACGTTACTTTCGTTTACATCCTGGATGCCTTTTCCAAAATTGATAACGTAGGTTGTATTTTTTTTAAGGGTGTCTTTGAAAACTATACGCAGGTGTTTTTTATTAGCCGAATACTCCGGTTGTTTTTCCATGGTTGGGCTCATGGTAATTTCGGTGTACTGGTTGGCCAGTTTTATAAACTCGTCAAATTCCAGGTTAATTTCTTTGGCGGCAAAATTGCGGGTCTTGTTGGCCGGCAAGGCCTTCACCAAAACCGGGGGTGTTACGTCTCGCGGGCCACCCTGCGGTTGTTGCTGGGCTGCGCAGCCCAAAATGACCAAAGAGACAAAAATATAGAAGAAAAAATTGTAAAAATTAGCCGGTTTTTGATTTAACATAGTTTTTAGGCGATATAAGCGATTTTTATATTTTTACGAATCCTACTATTAAAAATCTAAAATAATTGATTTAAAAAGACTTTTTGTAAACTATTAATTATCAGTTAGTTATAATCTATCGGGACACATGAACCATCAAAACCGAAATATCCGACGGCGAAACGCCCGAAATTCGGGATGCCTGGCCTAAAGTGCGTGGTTTTATCTTCATCAATTTTTCGCGGGCTTCTTTTGATAACGAAACTAAAGTGTGATAATCGAAATTTGGATTGATCTCGCGGTCTTCCATTTTTTTCATCCGGTCAACAATTTCCATTTCTTTTATAAAGTAACTCTCATATTTGATTTTTATTTCAGCCTGCTCAATTGTTTCTTTGTCGTAGGCCGATAATAATTCTTCCAGCCCGGTGTCGGCTTTTTTAAGATCATTAAAGCCAACCTGCGGACGGCTTAACAAATTGAAAAGTTTGGCGCCCTGGTTAATGGCCGATGTACCCAACTCCTCAAGCAAACCATTTACTACAGATGGGTCGATAGATTTGGTGCGGGTGTAGGCAACAATATCATCGGAGTTTTTAATCTTCTGTTTTACCTTATCCAAACGCTCGTCGCTTATCAGTCCTAAATCATGGCCCATAGGAGAGAGGCGGATATCGGCATTATCCTGGCGTAATAATAAACGGTGCTCTGCCCTTGAAGTAAACATGCGGTATGGTTCTTCGGTGCCTTTGGTTACCAGGTCGTCAATCAATACACCGATATATGACTCCGATCTTTTCAGGATCAGTTCATGTTTATCATTGATTTTTTGATGCGCGTTGATACCTGCTATGAAGCCCTGCGATGCTGCTTCCTCATATCCGGTGGTACCATTGATCTGTCCGGCGAAGTACAAGTTGCTGATCAATTTGGTTTCCAATGTTAACCCTAACTGGATAGGTGGGAAGTAATCATACTCGATGGCATAACCCGGGCGGAACATTTTGGCGTTCTCGAAACCGGGTATTTGAATCAGCGCTTTATACTGTACATCTTCGGGCAGGGAAGTTGAAAAACCATTTACATAAATCTCTACCGTGTTCAATCCTTCAGGCTCAACAAAAATCTGGTGACGGTCGCGCTCTGCAAAACGGTTTATCTTATCTTCAATAGACGGGCAATACCTTGGGCCTAATCCTTTGATGCGGCCGGTAAACATGGGCGATTTTTCGAAGCCTTCTTTTAATGTTTCGTGTACGTTGGTATTGGTATAAGTAATCCAGCAGCAGCGTTGCTGTTGTATCATTTCAACATCGGTGTAGGAGAAACGGCCGCGTTCTTCGTCGCCCCATTGTTCTTCCATCAACCCATAATTTAGGCTGCGTCCGTCAATGCGGGGAGGGGTGCCGGTCTTCATCCGGCCGGCATCAAAACCTAATTCAATCAGTTGTTCGGTTAGGCCGGTTGCCGATTTTTCGCCGGCCCGGCCACCACCAAATTTCTTTTCGCCTATATGGATAATGCCGTTTAGAAAGGTACCATTGGTCAATACAACGGCGTCGGCTTCTATCTCGACACCTAAGGAGGTACGTACCCCTGCGATGGTATTTCCTTTAATTAAAAGGGATGAAACAGTATCCTGCCAGAAGTCGACATTGGGCGTACGCTCCAATGCTAAACGCCATTCTTCGGCAAATCGCATACGGTCACTTTGCGCTCTTGGGCTCCACATAGCGGGGCCTTTCGACTGGTTGAGCATTCTGAATTGGATGGATGTTTTATCGGTGATGATACCCGAGTAACCACCTAATGCATCAATCTCGCGCACTATCTGTCCCTTGGCAACGCCGCCCATAGCGGGGTTACAACTCATCTGTGCAATCACACCCATATTCATGGTGATGAGTAAAACAGACGACCCAAGGTTGGCAGCCGCAGCCGCAGCTTCACAGCCCGCATGCCCTGCACCAACCACAATAACGTTATATTTCTTAAACATTTTATACCTCCATGTTCCACGTGGAACAATCAAAATTTTCACACTAATTGTTGCGAATTTTTTCGAATTGCACGAATAAAACTCAAATAATCTTTACGCTGCAATTAGTTTCAATCGGTGCCGATTAGTATCTATTTAAACTATAATTATTACTGTCTTTGTTAATTTATCACACTAATTGTCTCGAATTTTTTCGAATTACACGAATAAAATCCGAACGGTTTATATACTACAATCAGCTTTAATCGGTGCTAATTACTATCTATTTAAACTGCAGTTATTACTGCTTTTGTTAATGTCGCTCTAATAGTGGTATCCTTTTCATGTTCCACGTGGAACATGAAAAGATGCTAATTAAACTGAATATATAATAACAGGATGGTTCTCTTTTGCTATTTACGTTCCACGTGGAACGTTTTTTAAGCCACCTATATATTCCTTGTAACTTTTTGTATTTCTTTGAAATTTATTGTATTATAATGTAACTATATTGTTAATTATTAGCCGTTCTTTATAGTTGTTTCGTGTTTAAATAGCTATAAATAGACTCTTTTTATACCGACGTTCCACGTGGAACCCGCAATAAAGATACCAGTGCCACAGTGCCCCAAACACCCTCTAAAACAACAAAAGGGTAGAAACTTACCATGTACGATGCATAGCAACAAGTACCTGCACCTATAAAATTCAACAGCTTGTAAACCCTGCTTTCTGATGAAAGTTTATTTAATAAATTAAGTACAAAGGCTATCAATAAAATGATAACACCGATAGATGCTATGATATCTGATAGTTTCATTTTATGCCTCGTTTAACTCCGTTAATTCCATCCAACGGGCGCTTTTTGCATCCAGTTTTTTATTTAAATCGGCTATCTGCGCTATGGTTTCATTAAGCTTTGCCAACTCAATACCGACTTTGTTTAACTCGTCGGTTTTGGCTTTAATGCTGTTTTCTATAACGGTTATTTCGGCTTCTATAGTCTCCAATTCCTTAGCTTCTTTAAAGCTCAATTTGCTTTTTTTGGCTACAGGAGCAGCAACAGGGGTAGGGGCAGTATTGCCTTTTTTATTCTGTTGTTTGGCTTCATCCAGCTCAACCCGGTATGATGAATAGTTGCCGTTGTATATACGCACCTTACCTTGCCCTTCCATAATAAATAGCTGGTCGGTTAGTTTATCAAGCAAATACCTATCGTGCGATACCATCATTAATATACCCGAATAGTTGGTTAAAAACTCTTCCAATACATTCAGGGTATCAATATCCAAATCGTTGGTAGGCTCATCCAGGATCAGGAAGTTAGGGTTCTTCATCAGGATACTCATCAACTGCAAACGTTTCTTTTCGCCACCACTTAGTTTGGATATAAAAGCATACTGCTTGGCAGGAGGGAACAGGAACAAAGTGAGCAGGGCCGAGGCCGAAATCATTTTGCCATCGGCCATAGTGATGAATTCAGCTACATTTTTTACCACATCTATCACGCGGTCGTCCTCTTTAAATAAAATTCCAGATTGATGAAAGTAGCCGATAACCGTGGTTTCGCCTTTTACAATGGTTCCTTTATCGGGCTGTAAGCCTCCGGTGATTAAATTTAGCAAGGTTGATTTGCCTGTACCATTTTTACCGGCTAAGCCAATTCTGTCGCCTTTTTTAAATACGTAGCTAAAGTTTTCGATATAAGTATTGCCATTGAAACCCTTATAAAGGTGCTCCATCTCCATAATTTTATTGCCCTGGCGTGCTGTTTTTACACTTAGTTCAACCTTATCTCGGGCGCCGCCCTGTTTGGTCTTCTCTTCCAAATCATAATAAGCATCAATACGGGCTTTTGATTTGGTACCACGTGCCTGTGGCTGGCGGCGCATCCATTCCAATTCTTTCCTTAAAAGATTACTGTTTTTCTGGAACGATGCTTCGTCTGCCGCATCCCGCTCGGCTTTCTTTTCAAGGTAATAGGCGTAACTGCCATTATAGGGTACTATCTTACCACGGTCAATCTCCAGTATCTCGTTACAAACGTTATCCAGGAAATACCTGTCGTGCGTAACCATCAGGATGGTTTTTGATCCATCGGTCAATAACTTTTCCAGCCACTCTATGGTATCAATATCCAGGTGATTGGTAGGCTCATCTAAAATATAAATGTCAGGGTCTTCAATCAATAGCTTGGCCAAAGCCAAACGTTTCTTTTGGCCGCCCGATAGGGTGTTGATGTGCTGGTTAAGATGATGGATATCCAACCGGCCCAAAATAGTTTTTATTTTGTACTCATACTCCCAGGCATCAACCTCGCTCATCTCTTCCATGATCTTTTCCAGCGCCTTGGCGTTGTCAGGATCGTTTTCCAGCAATTCTTCGTATTTACGGATCATTTGCTGTTGTACGTCATCGGCATGAAAAATATAATCGCTGATGGTTACGGCATCTTTAAAGCCGGGATCCTGTTCCAGGTAACCCATATTCAGGTCGCGCGCCTGCACCACCTTGCCTTCGGTCGGTTTAATATAGCCGGCCAATAATTTTAATAAAGTTGATTTGCCGGCACCGTTAACACCAACCAATGCAACCCTGCGGCCGCGGTTAATGCCTATGGTTATATTTTTAAATAACCAGTTGTCATGAAATTGATGGCCAAGGTTCTCGGCAGATAGATAAGTACTCACGATAGTTGCTTTATTTGATCAGACTCGTATATAAACGTGCCAGTATTGTTTTTTGTTGATTGTTTGTACATGGCCATAGCCACCGTTTCGCCGGCTATGCTCCGGTATTTCTTCCAGCTGCCAAATAACAGGGGATCTATTATTTTATAGAAAGCGATCAGCGCTTTTTCCATTGATCGTTTTTCCTGTCTGTTGCCTGTTAGCATCGATGGGCGGTAAATATATAACTTAGGTAACCCTAATTTCCGGATATCAGCCTCTGTTTCGCCCTTAGTTTTGGTGTAAAAAAACGACGAACCAGGATCAGCACCAATGGATGATACCAAATGATACTGCCCGATACCATTCTTTAACGCCAATTGCGCCAGTTGAACAGGATAATCATGATCGATATGCCTGTAAACTGTTTTGTCCGGCGTTTTGGCATTGGTTGTACCGAGGCAACTGAATAAAGCATGCCCCGTTAGTGTATCGGCATAGCTATCCAACTGGTCGAAATTGACCACCAGCTGCGTTAATTTTTTATGATCGAAATCTATTTTTTTCCTCACAAGGATCAAAACTTCGTCGTAAAAGCTTTCGCGCAGCAAAATTTGGAGCAATTTACTGCCAATAAGTCCTGTTGAACCTGCAATAATAGCTTTATTTGCCATTGATACTTAATTTTTTGCAAAAGTACACATAATTAAATCAGTGTAAATATAAAGCGGTTTGAACGGCGGTGAAGACTCACCCGACGAGGCTGCGCCCGTCACCCTCTCTTCGGCTTTGCCGGAAAGAGGGGGCTCGAATACGGATAAATTACCGGCAATTAGTAATAGTAGTTAATATTCAAGCCCCTCTTTCCACCCGCAGGGTGAAGAGAGGGTGACGGGCGCAGCCTCGTCGGGTGAGTCTTCGTCGCCATATTAACACGCCAGGCCAGCCTCTTGGCACGCCTATTGATGTTTAAACATATAAAAAGGAACTATAACAATGAAAACAATATTTTATCCCGAAAACGAACGTGGAAAAAATGATATAGGCTGGTTAAAGGCAAATTTCTCTTTCAGCTTTGGCCCTTACTATAACCCCGAACTGATGAGTTTTGGAGCTCTTCGGGTTTTAAATGACGATATAATAGCCGGGGGCAAGGGTTTTGGCCTGCATCCGCATGATAATATGGAAATTGTTACCATCCCGCTGGAAGGTGGCCTTGAACACCAGGATAATATGGGCAACAAAGGCGTTATTAATGCCGGCGATGTACAGGTAATGTCGGCCGGAACCGGCGTTTATCATTCAGAATATAATGCATCTAAAACAGATGCCGCTAAAACATTACAGATATGGTTGTTTCCTAAAGAGCGAAATGTAGCACCAAGATACGATCAAAAGAGTTTTAGTGGTCAGTTTAAGTTAAATGAACTAACCGTGCTGGTATCACCGGATAAAAGCGAAGGCAACCTTTGGCTGCACCAGGATGCCACTTTCAGCATGGGTACTTTCGAAGCTGGAAAGGCCTTAAATTATGCTATAAACACACCCGGTAACGGCGCTTATGTGTTCCTGTTGGATGGCCTTGCTAAAATAAATGGCACCCTACTAAACAAACGGGACGCTATAGGTGTTTATGATAGTAGTTCACTTACAATTGAAGCCCAAGAAGAATCCCGTTACCTGATCATTGACGTACCCATGTCATAAATCCTGCAAGCCGACCGCCAAGAGCCGATTTTTTCTGAACTGCAAAACATTTTGACAATACGTTGTTGTATGTCAAATTATAACCTAATATATGGCAGAACAGGTAATTACCGGCTGGCGAAGGTGGATGCTAAACATTGGCGAACAATGTGTCTTCTTCGGCAGATTTTTCAGAAATATTTTTGCAGGCGGCTTCGAATGGTCGGAGTTTGTGCGGCAATGTTATGAAATTGGCTACAGGTCCCTGATGTTGGTGGGCATTACCTCCTTCATCATGGGCTTTGTACTAATTCTTCAGCTCAGGCCATCGCTGGTCTCGCTTGGTGCGGCAAGTATGCTGCCTAAAACACTCGCTGTATCGTTTGTGCGCGAAATGGGCCCTGTTATTACCGCCATTATTTGCGCCGGTAAAATAGCCTCCAGTATTGGCGCCGAGTTGGGCAGCATGAAGGTTACCGAGCAAATAGATGCCATGGAAGTATCCGGCGCCAACCCTATACAATACCTGGTGGTAACCCGCATTATAGCAACCAGTTTAATGGTGCCATTATTATCGGTAATTGGTGATGTAATAGGCTTAGCGGGTGGTTTCCTGGCCCTTAACATCAACGATAAAATAAGCTTCACCCTGTATTTTCAGAAATGTATTGGCTCGCTTGATTTTTCAGACTTTTTACCAGCTGTAGTTAAAACAGTATTCTTTGGCTTCGCGATAGGCTTTGTGGGATGCTACAAGGGCTATCATTCCAATAAAGGGACCGAAAGTGTGGGCATAGCCGCAAATTCTGCCGTGGTAACCGCTTCGCTTTGGATCTTCGTTATCGATGCTATTGCTGTACAAATCACCAGTATGTTATATTATAGGTAAGATGGCAGTAGTAAAGGAAAATATTGAAAAGGCGGAAAAATCAACGACAGCAAAGGATGAGGTGGTTATACACGCCAAAGGGATAAAGAAGTCGTTCGGGGAGAAGGAGGTATTAAAAAATATCACTTTCGACCTGAAGAGGGGCGAGAATATGGTTGTGCTGGGCCGATCGGGTCAAGGCAAATCGGTTACCATACAATGTGTGGTTGGCATGCTAAAGCCCGATGGTGGAGAATTAATGGTTTTTGACGACGAGGTAGCCGAAATGAGCGACGAAGAGCTTAAGCAACTGCGTATTAAAATAGGTTTCCTGTTCCAGAGCGGTGCTTTGTATGATAGCATGACCGTACGCGAGAACCTCGAATTTCCACTCACCAGGGTACTTAAACTAAAAGACCAGGCCGAGATTGACAAAAAGGTAGAAGAGGTGTTGGATAACGTGGGATTGCTTGATGCGATTGATAAACTGCCCTCTGATCTGTCGGGTGGGATGCGGAAAAGGGTGGGCCTGGCCCGTACGCTTATTGTGAACCCCGAGATTATGTTATACGATGAGCCCACCACCGGATTAGACCCCATAACTTCCCGCGAGATAAGTGAGCTGATACTCCACATGCAAAAAAAATATAAAACATCATCCATCATCATTACCCATGACCTGCAATGCGCCCGCATTACGGCGGACAGAATTATGATTATGAACGACGGAGAATTTATAGCCGAAGGCAGCTGGGCAGCGCTCCAAAAATCAGAAAACGAACTTGTCCGATCATTTTTTAACAAAACATCATGAAAACCACATCATCACAAAAAATAAAAATCGGCCTTTTTACATTTCTTGGCCTTGTAATACTGGCACTCGCCGTATTTTTCATCGGGAGCCAGAAAAGTATGTTTAACTCCACCTTTACTGTTTATGGTACCTTTAAAAACGTAAACGGATTGCAGGTGGGCAACAATGTACGCTTTGCCGGTATTAACGTTGGTGTGGTTCAATCCATCAACATCATAACCGATAGCTCTGTACGGGTTGATCTTACCCTGAACGATAAGGTAAGGCAATTTGTAAAAACCGACTCGAAACTGAGCATCGGCAGCGATGGTTTAATGGGCGATAAGCTGGTTGTTTTGGCTCCCGGCGGTATCGCCAGTAACCAGCAGGTTGCCGATGGTGGCCGGCTTGCTTCAGTAAACCCGGTTGATGTGGATAAAATAATAACCAAACTAACTAAGGTGGCCGATAATGCCGAAGAGATGACCGGCGACTTAGCTGAAATTGTAGGCAAAATAAACAGTGGAAAAGGGAGTATTGGCCGGCTATTAAATAATGATAACCTATCCAGGAGCCTGGAAAGCACTGTTGCCCAGGCCCGTACAACTATGAAAAATGTGCATGCTACCACAGGCACCTTAAATGAGGATCTGAAAGCTGCGCAATCAAACTTTTTATTAAAGGGTTTTTTTAACAAGAAAAAGAAACGCGAAAAAGCCAAACAGGATTCCATCAAAAAAGCGCAGGAAAAATTGCAAAAGGGCCAGGATAAGGCCGCGAAAGATAAGGCAGACGATAATAATTAAAAATATTCCGTTAAAGGGCTGTGTTATACTGAAAAATACATTAATTGGGAAGGAATCGACTTCAGATATGTTGAGGCAATCGGAACGGGTGTTATAGGCAGGGAAATCGCGTTTAGGATTTCGGCGGCGATTTCTATAGCATAATTGCACGATATCGGATTTGATATTAAGTCGGTTATTTTTTCTCGCGCAAAGACGCTAAGAAAAATAAGCAAATCTCTTTGCGTCTTTGCTTCTTACCGTCTTTGCGTGAAATAAAGTATCCTTTTTATGCTCTTTTTTGTTTGAGCTATTTAAAAGCGAATCATGGTGTTATAGCTAAAAGCCTTTACAATGCTATTGTTTTTAGTATCTTCGTTTAAACCTTGAACGGAGATACTAATTCATGGACGATAGCAATATTATCATATATCAAACCGAAGACGGCAACACCAAAATTGAAACCCGCCTGGAAGATGAAACTGTCTGGCTTACCCAAGGTCAATTAGCAGAACTTTTTCAAAAAGCTAAATCTACGATAAGTGAACATATAAAAAATATTTTTGAAGAAGCCGAACTGGATGAAAATTCAGTTGTTCGGAATTTCCGAACAACTGCCGCAGATGGTAAATATTACAACACTACTTTTTATAACCTCGACGTAATCATTTCCGTCGGCTACCGTGTAAAAAGTCACCAGGGTACCAAATTTCGTCAATGGGCCACTGCCAGGCTAAGGGAATACATTGTAAAAGGTTTTACAATGAACGACGATATGTTGAAGCAAGCCGGAGGCGGAAACTACTTTGAAGAGTTACTTGCCCGCATCCGCGATATCCGGTCGTCCGAAAAGGTATTTTGGAGTAAGGTACTTGATATTTACGCTACCAGCATAGATTACGATCCCAAACTCGAAATATCAGTCCTCTTTTTCCAAACGGTACAAAATAAAATGCATTGGGCTGCCCACGGCCATACCGCAGCCGAAATTATTTATCAGCGTATTGATGCCCAAAAAACAAACCTTGGCCTTACCCATATCAAGGGGAACAAACCAACACGGCAGGAAATAGAAGTTGCAAAAAACTACCTTAACGAAAATGAATTGAACGTACTTAACCGCATGGTAACAGCCTATTTAGAATTGGCCGAGCTGCAGGCGCTTAACCGGAAACCCATGTACATGAGTGATTGGATAGCACGTTTAGACGAATTTGTAAGAATGACCGGTAACGACATTTTACAAAATGCCGGCAGTATCAGTCACGATCAGGCCTTAAAAAAAGCGAAAGAGGAATTCGAAAAATATAAAGAGCAAACCAAAAATGGCCTTTCTGAAGTCGAAAAGCATTTTTTGACCCAGATTGACAAGACCATTAAAAAAATAAAACCTAAAAAAACCGGATAAGCACGGTGTTATCCAATTAAGGTATGCAAACAAACCCGCTTTTATTTTCAATTAAAAAAAGGGCCCATCCTTTATACTATACTGTTAGTTAAAGTAGGCCCTCTTTTGTGTTTGTGGATATTGTTACAGGTTATCCTTTTTAGTTTCTACGGCATCCTGTACCGCTTGCGGCAGGTTTGATAGCAGATTATAACCGGTAGCCTTCTCAATGTCCCTTACAGTTACCCGGTATTGCTTCCAATCGGCATTAATGGTGTTAATATTGGGGGTATTAACGGCTATTACCCTTGTGGTTGCTGTAATCCTGTTAACATCGCCATCGCCGGTTGGCACAACAACAGCTACTTTCCAAACGTTGCTTGGCACCGTTACATGGCCGCTGGTAATAGTACTCACAGACCCATTTGAACCCGTTCCGCCGGTTCCGTAACTCCCCATTATTATGTATACTTCATTCCCGGCAACAACTTGCTCGCGTAGGTAATTTTCAAGGTTTGCCCACGTTTGCTGGTTGTTTTGCGGCGCCTGTGGTATCATATTGGTCATCAGGAATGTAGCCGAATTGGCATTAACAGAGCTTGTACGGTCGGCCGAAGGACAATTATGTCCCCTATCAAACCCGGAGCCCGAATAGCTGTTGCTTTCTACTTCGTAAAAGCCCGTGGGCAAGCCGTTAAAACCGGCAAAGTTATCCAGGCGGGCTGTTGCATTGGTGATATTGGTAGCGTCAAGGTGCCAGCTTACCCAGTTTGGTGTACCGCGGGTACTGTTATATGATTCTTCGTAATATTTTTGGTCAATGAGGTAGTTATTGGCCATAACAATAGCCGGTTGCGCGTCTGAGGGGTTGCCCAGCAAAATGTTACTATTGTCGCCGGTTGCTGGCTGTGCGTCGGTGCCGGCAATAACGCCTCTGTCGGGCGCGGCTGTACCGGTGTTGCCTGTAGTATCGCTACCGCCGGTATCGGGCGGGCCAACAATAATTCCCGGATCGCCAAGGCCTTTAAAGGTTATATCATCAATGTTAATGCGGGTTGTACCCAGTTTCCTGATCTGGAAACGCACTTTTGCTGTAGTGGTCACTTTAAATGAGTCGGTAACCAGGCTGGTGCTGTTTTCGGCAATGTCTGTACCCAGTTGCGTAAACGTGGCGCCGCTATCTGTCGACATCATCAGTTGCCAGGTTGATGCTGCGTCATTACCATATTTGGCATGTTTGATGCTGATTTGCTTTAAACCCTTCACGTCAAATTTCATAGTGATATCGCCTGCGCGTAGCCTTACTGCTTTATTGCCGTCTTTAACATCAGCAGCCAGGCTACCGATCAATGCGTCGTTGAAACTCCACAAACCGGTACTTAGCTGGACGTTTGCAATGGCATAGGCCGTTTTGCTGCCGTTTTCAAAATTCTCAACAACGGTATAAGGCACAGGCTGTTGTATAACCGTGGTATCACCGGGCGGGATGTGCGGATTTTGAAGGTCTTTTTTACAGCCGGCCATAGCCAGCATTAAGCCAATGCAGATAAATAAATTTCTTAATTTCATAGGATAGTTTTTAATGAGGCAAAAATCAGTTATTTATATTAACTAAATATTAATAAACTATAGTAATGCTATAGTTGCGAGTTGTCTACCGAAATAATCACAAATTCAAGGCCGTAATATTTCTATGCGCTTAAATTGCGTAAAGCATCACTTTAGTGTTAACCATGAAAAACAATAAAATATTGATAATTAAGTCTTTGTAAAAGATTTTACTTGAAAAGTGTTAAGTTATGTTAACCCAATTTAGATGCGTTTGCCCTGAAACCCTTACCTTCTATCGCTTTACCTAATGGGAATAATTGTATTTTTGCTGATTGATGGCAAGATGCCGGCGTAATTACAAAAAACATGTTTGAAAATCAGGAAAGAACAAATCTGGAAGAATTAGGCGAATTTGGCCTGATAAGCCATTTAACCAAAAATATAAAGTTAACACAGCCAAGTACCAATAAGGGAGTAGGGGACGATGCCGCTGTGCTTGATTTTACAGGTAAAAAAGTGCTGGTGAGCACAGACATGCTGTTGGAAGGCATTCATTTTGATTTGGCTTACACTCCCTTAAAGCATTTGGGCTACAAGGCAATACAGGTTAACCTGAGCGATATTTACGCCATGAATGGTACGGCTTCGCAGGTTACGGTGTCTATCGGCCTGTCGAGCAAGTTTCCTTTAGAAGCAATTGAAGAACTGTACGAAGGCATTTACATAGCCTGCGAAAAATATAACGTGGATTTGGTTGGCGGCGACACCACATCATCAAAACAGGGGCTGGTAATTAGTGTAACATCAATAGGTTATGCCGACGAAGCTGATGTTGTTTACCGCAATGGAGCCGGCGAAGGTGATTTGATTTGCGTATCAGGCGATTTGGGCGGCGCTTACACCGGCTTGCAATTACTGGAACGCGAAAAGCTGATTTATTTGGAAAACCCCAATATTCAGCCTGACCTTGAAGGCAAGGATTACATCGTAGAGCGCCAGCTAAAGCCGGAAGCCCGCCGCGATATAGTGGAGCTGCTTAAAAGCATCGAGGTAAAACCTACGGCGATGATAGATGTATCTGACGGCCTTGCTTCTGAGATACTGCACATTTGCAGGCAAAGCGATAAAGGCTGCAATATTTACGAGGAAAAGATCCCGCTTGATCCGATGACCTACGAAACAGCCCGCGAGTTTAACCTTGACCCAACAGTTTGTGCGTTAAGCGGCGGCGAAGATTATGAACTGCTGTTCACCGTAAAACAATCTGATTACGATAAAATCAAGTTTAAAATGGATATCACCATTATTGGGCACATCACCGAGGCATCTGCAGGCTGTAACCTGATTACAAAATCCGGAAATTCGCACCCCCTTAAAGCACAGGGATGGAACGCCTTCAAAAAATCAGAATAAATGTTGGGCAGGCTTTTAAATAGGTTTTATTTAAACAATCACCCCGAGGGTAATGTACCTGTAGCCGTAAAAAGGGGCGTAGCATTGCTTTATTTAGCATTGATTATTCAAATGGCCAATAACTCGCTTGATCATATCCACCTATTTGAATTTATTACCGAATTGCTTTTGGCTATCTATATCATATTTGCTACAGGCGAGGGTCGCAAATGGGCCAGGATCGTAACATTGATTTTTATTGTTTTTAATTTACTATCGTTCATATGGGCTGCCATAGTTTTCTTTCAAAAAAATCCGGCTGTAAAATTAAGTCCGGTAGTAATGGGATTGTTTTTAGCAGAGATCCTGTTAGAAGTTACTGCCATCACCTTGCTTTTTTCAAAGGGCGCGTCCGTTTGGTTTAACAGGCCAAGGGTTGCCTTATAAATATAAAATGGCCGGATGCTATTGCGCCCGGCCATTGTATGTTGCTTTAAGCCTTTCGAGCTTATTTAGCCATAGTTTTATCCCTTATCGCTTTAAACTCCGAACCAGGCTTCCAGCCAGGGAAGATGATTTCATTACCCAATTTGGTACCTATCCTGAAAAGAATATCGGCAATTTGGGCCATACCTGTTGCGTCCATATCCGGCATGTAATTATCGGCCTGCTGATGGTAGCGGTTTTCGTTATAATCTTTTTCTTTATCGGCGCCATAGGTACCATCATGTAACTTGCTGATGCTACCTATATTAATATCAAGCGCAGGCACACCCAGTTTGGCAAAATTGAAATGATCTGACCGGTAATAGCTTCCGGAGCCGGGTGTACGGTCGCCAACCGTAGTTAGCCCGTCCTGCTGTGCGATATCACCTACGTAGTCCTCCAGTTCATTTTGCCCTTTACCGGTTATGGCAATGTCCTTGGTTTCGCCATAATCGCCAATGGCGTCGATGTTTAAATCGGCAACGGTTTTGTTAAGGGGATAAATAGGATGGGTTGCATAATACTCAGATCCTAACAAGCCTTGTTCTTCACCCGTAACCGCTAAAAATACAATGGAACGCTGCGGTTTTGCCGCCGATTTTTTAAACGCGTTGGCTATCCCGATAATGGATGCCACGCCATCGGCATTATCAATTGCCCCGTTGTAAATGCTATCTCCCTTCGCGTTAGGTTTGCCAATTCCCAAATGATCCCAATGGGCGGTATACAACACGCACTCGGTTGGCCTGGCGCTACCTTTTAAAATGCCAATGACGTTATGAGATGTAGAATATTTTAGTTTGGTGTTAACGGTTAAGTTAACAGCCCTGTTAAGCGGAATAGCCTTAAAGTTTTTATCGCGGGCAATGGCGCGAAGATCTCCATTGATGCCGGCATCTGCGAAAAGCTTTTTGGCGGCGTCTTCTGTAATCCATCCCTCAACTTTACAGCGGTTCATATGCTTGTCGGGTTGTGTTAAATAAAGTTTTGCTCCCGAGTTACTGTTTGAAACAACATTCCAGCCATAGCTTGCCGGCGCTGTTTGGTGAACTATGATAACCCCCGCGGCACCCTGGCGGGCGGCTTCTTCAAATTTATAGGTCCAGCGGCCGTAATAGGTCATGGTATCGCCTTTAAACAAATCTTTCCGGCCCGATTTAAAGCCCGGATCATTCACCAGCACCACTACCGTTTTTCCTTTTACATCCAGCCCAGCATAATCATTCCAATGGTATTCGGGTGCTACAACACCATATCCGGCAAAAACCAAAGGAGAGTTTTTAAGCTCAACAGTAGCCACCTCGCGGCGGGTGAAAGCTACAAAATCGCTGGTAACATGCAGGCTTAACGGCGATTTGCCTCCGCTGATCTCCATGGTTGGCGATGGCGTACTGGTAACCTCAACCATAGGAACATCCTGGTAGTAACTGCCATTATTTCCTGGCGCTAACCCTGCTTTTTTAAACTCAGATGAGATGTAGGCAATGGCTTTGTTCTCTCCGGCGGTAAAAGGCTTGCGGCCCATCATCGAATCGGCTGCCAGTACCGCTATTTTTTCTTTGATTTCTTCGGGGCTGATGGCCTTGGCTGCCTCTTCCGTTTTTTTATCGTGTTTACAACCCGTAAATACAACGGCGCCGAATAATAATAAAAAACAAGATTGTTTAATATTCATATAGGTGGTGTTTTGTCAAATGTAATTAATTGGGGTTGATTATAAAAGCCGCCCCAATTGTTGTATCAACGATGAATTGACGGATTGTATTTAGCCCAAAGCCCTAAGTGCAAATTCAAAAAAATCAACTTTAGACTTACCACTATTGCTTAATGCCGTATTTGCGCGCAATTTGCGGGTACACATCAATCAGCGCGTTTGATTTTCCGTCCCTGTCAAAAATCTGTTCCCAGGTGCTCAGCGGTTCCCATATAAATGAACCGATACCTTTTCCGCCAGGTACAGTAAATGCAATATCGTTAACTTCTTTTTTTAGTTGAGTATACTCGGCAACCATAACCTGTTTATGATAACGAAGGGCCATATCGGCCATGTTGGCTTTCAAATCATCCGGGGTGCCATGCCATTTGGGATAGTATGACAGCCCTATCACATCAAACGGCAAATTTCTCGCCGCCATGTTATCCATAAAAAAGCGGGACTCGAGGTTTTGACCGCCCAGGGCAATATGCACCATGATGATGGTTTTCGGGCTAACGGCCTTTACGCCTTTTATCCCGGCATAAATGAGCTGCGCCAGGCTATCCAGGTTGTTGATTTGCCCGTCGGGCCAAATCATACCATGGTTAATTTCGTTGCCAACCTGTACCATATCGGGCGTGGTGTGTTGGTCTTTCAGTTGCTGCATTACCATAGTGGTATAATCCTGCACCGATTTTTTTAGGACGATAAAATCCTGCCCAACCCAGGCTGCCGGTTTGTTTTGCTGCTGCGGATCGGCCCAGTAATCGCTGTAATGAAAATCGAGCAGTAGCTTCATACCCGCAGCTTTTACGCGTTTAGCCATTTGCCTGGTATGCTCCAGATCGCAAAATCCTTTTGTTGGCGAATATCCTTTGGGCCCGGCAGGGGCATTAAAAATACGCAGCCGGATGTAGTTGAAGCCATGCTCCTTCAATATCTGAATGGCATCTTTTTCAACGCCTTTATCACTGAATTTAACCCCTTTTGCTTCCAGCTCGGGCAGGAAAGATATATCTGCACCCAATATTTTGTCTGTCACGGATTGGGCGACATACTTATTATTGGTTACCCTGTGTGGCCTTCCGGGCTGCACGGTATGTATTTCGGTTGATCCGGTCCATAAACTGTCGCTTTTCGCTTCAAACTTTATACGGCCACGGGTACTACCGGCAATAAGCTTTACCCAGAGCTCGCCGTTTTTCATGATAGCCCGAGCCGATGTATCAGTTATTGTAGCTGCAGCATCGGCTTTGCCGGACGTTATTATCGCCGCTATCCGCGCATCACCCTGTACCGAAAAACGGATAAGGTTACGGGCCGTTTTTACTTCGTCGCCTTTACTATCAATTACCACCACTTTAATCATTACGTCGTCGGTACCATTGGCAATAACTGTAGTTTTATAAGGGGTAATTTGTACCTCGGCCGGCTGACCGGCGGCCTTCACCTCCCGGCGACGCTGGCCAAACGAAGCAGATGCTAATAAAAGCAAGGAACCAATGATAATAAAAGAGAAAGAGGATCTTAACATAACTTTATAAATGGTTAATAAAGATAATGCTTTACAGGTGTCGATGTAAAACTATCGGCAATGGATAACATGATCTTTACAAAGGCTATGTTCGGATTGTTTTATGACCAGTTTCTTTTGTACCATCGTTTTAGCCTGGCGAAAAAGGCAATGCGCTGCCAGGCAACCTCGGCACTAAGCAGGGCGATGATTGCGAATACAGACGCCTTTATGGCATCGCCCTCTGAAGAGAAGGTTCCGGCCAGGGCTATCACATATACCAGAACAGGAAGTATTAAAAGGATACAAAGCCCCGGCACACCCAAAGGGATCTTGAATGGCCTTGCCCTGTCAGGTTCTTTTATGCGCAGTTTTACCAGCGAAATATATTCTAATGAAAGACCTGCCCCATACACGGTTACGTCGATAATAAACAATTCGCCCAATTTCCATAATATCATAAAACTTACCACCAGCGAGCAAATAATGATGGATACAAAGGGCGTGTTAAACCGTTTATGTAAACGGTTGATTCCTGCCGGCAGCAGCTTGTCCTGGGCCATTACGTGCGGCACCCGCGAAACAGATAACAGCACAGCGGCGTAAATACCTAAGGAGCTTGCCATACCGCCTACTGCAACTACAACGCCGAGCCAATGTCCGGCTATTAACACGCCCAGGGCCGGCATTCCTTCATCGGTAAATTTGGTATGATTGATGCCCGATTGCTGGGCTACCCAGGTTATAAAAAAGTAAACCACTATAACCAGCGTAAACGCGATGATTATGGATAGAATATAGGAGCGTACCGGCCGCTCTACCTCTTCGGCATAGGTTGTCACGTTGTCCCAGCCCAGGCAATTCCACATCACGGTATACAATGCCATCCCGAATGATGGAAAAGTAAGGGCCTTAAAAGATGGTGCATGCAGCGTTAATGGCCCGCTATAGTGATGAAGGGCCAGCACAATTACTATAACCACGGGAGCCAGTACAATGGCGCTTAAAAATAAGCTTGCTTTGCCCACAGGTACAATACCCAATATATTTAAGCCCGCTGATGCCCAAATGACAATTAAACAAACCTGTATTTTATATTGGGCCAGTTCGGGGTAAAAAAAGGAAGCATACATTACAAACAACACGGGGTAAATGGCCAGGTCTACAAATGTATAAAGCCAGGTCCACCAGCCTTCATAAAAACCCCAGCGGATGCCAAGTGCGTGTTTTACCCATTTATAATAACCGCCATTAACGGGCATCATACTGTTTAATTCCAATACGGTTAATATGGCAGGCACATCCCATAAAAGCGGCGTAATTAACAGGATAATCAATGCGGCATGATCGCCGGCATAGCTTAACAAAGGTTCCAGGCCATAAGGCCCACCGGATACGGTAAAGAAGATAACAGCAATAAGCTGTATGGGCCTTATCTTTTTTAATGCGGCGGGTGATGGCATAGGGTATAAAAATATAACTTAAGCGGTAATAAGCATATTTTTAACTACAACTTCTATCTAAAAAATAAAAATGAACGAGTTTTAATCCTCTGGTAAGAAAAGAGCCCGGTTATTCATAATGGCCACGAAGAGAATATATATTTATAATTTCATCCACCACATCGTATATTATTCGATGTTCGGAGTTGATGCGTCTTGACCACCTGCCGGATAGTTTATATTTAAGGGGCTCTGGTTTTCCGATGCCCTCAAAAGGATGAACTTTCATGTCGGCCAATATCTGTTGAATCTTTTTCTGAACAGCTTTGTTGCCAGACTTTTTCCAATATTCAAAGTCCTTTATGGCTTTTTCATATAAATCTATTTCCATAGATTATCGGTGTCGATCCTAACGCCCTTTTTTCCGGCTTTCCTCGCAGCTACACCTTCCAGTACTTGTTCTACAAAAACTGGATTGTAAGTGTCTTTATCATGTTTCTCAAAATTAATTTTGAGGGCCTTTAAAAACGCCTTGATTGCTGCAGATTGCTCTTTGTTTTCGGGATGCACAACAATTGTTTCCATAAACAAATTTAGCTAAATTAATATGTAAATACCAGTCAGGTATAACACAAAAAAAGCCCCGATATCCCGGGGCTTTCAACAATCTAAATTGCGTAATTACAAACTCAGCCACTTCTTGCGCACGGCCAGCTGCTGTGCCGATGGGCTGTCAACAGGTACTATTTTATATTTTACCCTGTTGCTTTTCAACAGCGTTACCGGCAAGGTAACAGATTGCCCGTCGCGGTTAACGGTTACCTGTATTTTGTCGCCTGGTTTTTTGCCGGTTATCAGGTTTGAGCCATCGGATATCGGGTTGTCGTCAATTGCGGTTATTTCGTCGCCAACGTTAACCCCATCTATATATGCTGCAGTGCCACGGGTTACGCTGGTGACCATTACTTTTTTGGCTGCGGTGGTGCCGGTGGTAATACCCAGGGCTGCATCATTGTTATCGGCCAGTTCATCAACTATTTTGTATCCGGCGTAACCCAGGTATTTGTTGTAGTCAACAGGGTCAAGGCCGTTTATGTATTTTTTATAAAAATCATCCAATTTTTTACCTGCAAACATTTCAAATCCTTTTTTAAACTCAGCATCGGTATAGCCACGTTTTTTGGTTTTGTAATAGGTTACATACATGTACTTCATTACATCGTCAAGATTGTGTTTTTGGGCCGAGTTGTTAATGATCTCCAAATCCAGCATCATGCCAATTATTGCGCCCTTGGTGTAATAAGAAATGGTGGTATTGTTTGAGTTTTCGTTGGGGCGGTATGCTTTTATCCAGGCATCAAAACTCGATTCGGCTACGGTTTGCACGTTTTTGCCGGGCAGGTTTTCTAATACGTTAAACTCGTTGGCAATTTGTTCCAGGTAGTTTTCGGGGGGATAAAGATTGGTGCGACGAACGGCTACCTCCTGGTAATATTCGGTAAAGCCCTCGGCAATCCATAGGTTTGTGGTATAATTTTCATTGTCGTAATCAAATGGGCCTAATACTATCGGGCGCAAACGTTTCACATTCCAAAGGTGAAAGTGCTCATGCGCTACCAGCCCCAAAAAACCCTGGTATCCTTTTTCGTTACCGTAATTATCGCGGCCAATACCCAAAACAGTCGACGCAAGATGCTCTATGCCGCCTCCGCCACGCAAATGATTGTGTATAATAAAAGTGTAATGCTTATTAGGGTTTTCGCCAAATATGGCCGCTTCCTGCTGAATAATTGCATGCATGTCTTTTTTAATGCGCTCTTTATCATAGTTGCCGCCGCCGTACATACATACTTCATATTTAACGCCGTCAACGTCAAACCCAAAAATGTCCTGGTTGCCCACTTCAATAGGCGAATCGAACAAAATATCAAAATTTGGCGAGTGGCGTACAAAAGGGTTGCCGTTAACCATCTCCAAACTGGATGAAACTTTTGCCCAGTCACTATAGGGTGTTATGGTGATGCTTGCCGGCGAGTGCAACATATTGGCAGGATAAATAAATATCCCGGATGTTGATAAAAAAGCGTGTGTTACATCAATATAACTGGTGCGAACCGACACCTCGTTGGCGTAAACGCGGTACCTGATGGTAACGGCGGCTACACCTTTGGTAGTAATGCGCCAGGTGTTTTTATTGATTTTGGGCGAGGCTACTATTTTGCCGTTGATGCTGGCGCTAAAGGCCTCGATGTTTTTGGCAAACTCCCTCACCAGGTATGAGCCGGGTGTCCAAACGGGCATTTTCAGGTCAAGGGTGGTTTGCTTAAGCCCGGTGATATTCATCTCTATTTCGGCATAATGGGCCTGGGCTTCGGGGAACGAAACGGTGTACGATATATTTGTTTGGGGTTGCGCCTTACTGGCGTTTACATTCATAAAAAGTAAAATTAATGATACAGTCGCGGTCAGCTTAATTGGTTTCATGCGTGCAAGTTATAAAAATTATAGTTTTTTAAAATATCGGGCTGTTTTACACTTGTAAAATGGTTGATACATGCAACTAATTAACGCGGTGGCTCAGTATGTTTGCTGCCGCTTATTTAAAATGCAGCTGATAGAACCCATATCCCGAAAACTGATACGTTTAGGTAAGTTATATCTTAACGTGCTGGCAAAGCATACCGCACACCTGGATGTTACCCGGTATCATTTCATTCTATCGCTTATATATTACCATGACGGGCAGCTTACCCAGAACGCACTGGCGCAAATACTGGATAAGGACAAATCGGCGATGGTAAGCATTATTAATATGCTTACCGCGAAAGGCTTTGTGTACCGCGAAAGCAACCCGAATGACCGCCGCGAGCATTTGCTGCGGGTTACCGAAAAGGCAAAGCTGGCAGTGCCGCAGATTGTGGAAACTTTTGAGCAGATCAACGCGGATATTACCAGGGGTATATCGGCCCATGAAATGAAAATATTTGAAAGCGTATTGCAAAAAATGCAGGCGAACATAAAGCCAAGTACAACCGAACCCAATTTAAAAATCACAAAATGATTGTTGATTAAATATGAAAGCAAAATATATCATTTACACGGCGCTGGCCTTGCTGGTTGCTTACTTGGTTTACAACAAATTCTTTAGCAAAAGCGCTAAAGAAAGCGCGGCTGCCCAGGCTGGGGGCAAAAGCGGCAAAAAAAAGAACGGCCCGGTAAACGTTAACATCATGATTGTGAAGGATACCACCGTAAACAATATTATTGATGTAACCGGCAGCATTGATGCCAACGAAAAAGTGAGTTTGGTAAGCCAGACTGCAGGCAATATCACCAGCATTTATTTTAATGAAGGCAGCAAGGTGCAAAAAGGACAGCTACTTGTTAAAGTATACAACCAGGATTTAGAAGCATCATTGGCCCAAAACCAATACCAGGTAACACTGGCCAAACAGGTGGAATACCGTAATAAGGTATTGCTGCAAAAGGAAGCTATAAGCCAGGAAGAATACGATACTTCGTTAACTTCACTGAACTCATTAAAAGCGGCGGCCGACGTAATTAAAGCACAAATATCCCGTACCGAAATCAGGGCGCCGTTTTCGGGCACCATTGGTTTAAGGAATGTGAGCCCTGGCAGCTATTTGTCGCCGGCATCGCCTATTGCGCAGCTGGTAAATATCGATCCGGCAAAAATCACATTCTCAGTTCCTGAGCGATACCTAACCATACTCGGTGTAGGCAGCAAAATAAGGTTTAATACCGAAAGTTCGAGGGAAAACTTTACCGGAACAGTGTACGCCATCGAGCCATCTATTGATGTAAACTCGCGCACCATTACCGTACGGGCGAAAGCGCCAAACCCCAAAGGCTTATTAACCGCGGGCGGTTTTGCTAAAATTAATTTAACACTCGACCAGATTCCCAAAACCATCCTGTTACCAACGGAAGCCGTTATTCCTGATCTGAAAAGCAGTATTGTATATGTTGCCCATAACGGCATTGCTGTAGCAAGACCGGTAAAAACCGACATGCGGACAGACACTAAAATACAGGTTATTGATGGTTTAAAGCCTGGCGATAGCGTAGTGGTTTCGGGCTTGATACAGATGAGGGCTAAAGTTCCTTTAAAAATTATTAAAGTAATAAAGTAACGCCATGAGTTTATCCTCAGTTAGTATAAAACGGCCGGTATTGGCAACAGTAATGTCGGTAGTTATTGTTGTGTTTGGTATTATCGGCTATAAATTTTTAGGAGTGAGGGATTTTCCCTCGGTCGATCCGCCAATTATTTCGGTATCTACCAGTTACTCGGGCGCCAATGCCGATGTAATTGAATCGCAGATAACCGAACCGCTGGAAAAATCAATCAACGGGGTACCGGGTATCCGTAATATTTCATCAACCAGTTCGGTTGGATCAAGTAATATTACGGTGGAGTTTGACCTGGATGCCGATCTGGAAACTGCCGCTAACGATGTACGTGATAAAGTATCGCAGGCGCAGCGCCAGCTTCCGCAGGATATTAACGCCCCGCCGGTGGTTACCAAAGCTGATGCCAGCGCCGACCAGATCATCACCCTCACGGTAAGCAGCGACAAACGTAATATTAACCAGCTGGATGATTATGCCGAAAACGTATTACAGGAAGGCTTGCAAACCATCCCCGGCGTAAGTACCATCAATATCCAGGGCCAGCGCCAGTACGCCATGCGCTTATGGATAGATCCAAATAAATTATCAGCGCTCGGTTTAACTGCTACAGATATTGGAGCCGCATTAGCCAAGGAAAATGTTGAATTACCAGCCGGTAAAATTGAGGGCAATAATACCGAGGTGACTATCAGGGCGCTTGGCAAGCTATCAACCGAAAAAGATTTTAACAACCTGATCATTCGTGCCGATAGCAGCCGGGTTATCCACCTGAGTGATATCGGTTACGCTGTTTTAGGCTCGGCAAATGAAGAAACGATATTCAAGGAATCTGGGGTGCCTATGGTGGGCCTGGCTATAGTACCGCAGCCCGGAGCTAACTACGTGCAAATAGCCAAAGATTTTTATGCCCGGTTAAAACAGATCCAGAAAGATTTGCCGCCCGATATTAAGGTAAAAGTGGCCCTGGATAATACCCGGTTTATTAACCAGTCAATCACCGAGGTGCAGGAAACCTTAATTATTTCCTTTGTGTTAGTGGTTATTATTATTTACCTGTTCTTCCGCGATTGGCTTATTGCCTTCCGCCCGCTGATAGATATCCCGGTATCATTGATCGGTGCCTTTTTTATCATGTACGTGTTTGGCTTTTCAATCAATATTTTAACCCTGCTGGGTATTGTACTGGCCACGGGGCTGGTGGTTGATGATGGTATTGTGGTGACAGAAAACATCTACAAAAAAGTAGAGGCGGGCATGGCTATCCGCAAAGCCGCCTTTGAGGGTTCGGCCGAGATCTTCTTCGCGGTAGTATCAACTTCGGTTACTTTGGCGGCTGTGTTTTTACCCATTGTGTTTTTGCAAGGCTTTACAGGCAGGCTGTTCCGCGAGTTTGCGGTAGTAGTGGCCGGGGCGGTTTTAATATCGGCCTTTGTGTCGTTATCGTTAACACCCATGCTGAATGTAAAGCTGATTCGTAAAAACAATAAAAAATCGAGGTTTTATGAAAAAACCGAACCGTTTTTTGTTAACATGACCACTTCCTATACCGAAACGCTGGTTAAATTTATGAAAGTGCGTTGGGTTTCATTTGTTATACTGGCGGTATCGCTGCTTATAATTGGGGTATTGGTGAAAGTTATCCCATCAGAACTGGCCCCGCTTGACGACAGAAGCTTATTGCGTTACAGCGTAACCGGATCTGAAGGCGCGACATATGAGTACATGACCCGGTATATGGACAAGGTATCTAACATGGTAGCCGATTCTATCCCGGAAGCCAATATTAACCTCGAGATCGTTTCGCCTTCGTTCGGTGGCGGCGGCGCGTCAAACACCGGTTTCGGGCGTGTTGGTTTGGTGCCGCCAGATCAGCGTACCCGAACTCAGCAGCAACTGGCCGACTGGATGAACAAAAAATTAAGCAAAATGCCCGATGCCCGGGCCATTGTAGTGCAGGAGCAAACTATAAGCGGCGGTGGCAGCGGCGCACGTACATCGTTACCGGTGCAGTATGTTATACAAAACCAGGATTTTGAAAAGATAAGAAAAGTACTGCCCAAGTTTTTTGCCGAGGTATCCCGTAGCCCTGTTTTTCAGGGAACGGATGTGAACCTTAAATTTACCAAGCCCGAATTAAGGGTGGTTACAGATCGTGACAGGGCGCGCGATTTAGGGGTTTCTGTGGATGATATAGCGCAAACCCTGCAGTTGTATTATAGTGCCGGCCGTTTAGATTACTTCCTCATTAACGGCAAGCAATACCAGGTAATAGCCCAGGTTGACAGGGCCAACCGCGATCAACCGCTCGACCTGAAATCGGTATATGTGCGCAGCACCAAAGGCAACCTGGTACAATTAGATAATGTGGTGAAAATAACGGAGGGCGCTACGCCGCCGGCCATTTACCACTTTAACCGCTATAAATCGGCCACCATACAGGCAGGCCTGGCGCCGGGCAAAACGGTTGGCGATGGTATTGCCGAGATGGACCGGATTTCCAAAAGCCTGCTCGACGAGACATTCAGTACCGCCCTTAGCGGTCCATCGCGGGATTATGCCGAAGGATCATCAAATATCTTATTTGCTTTTGGCTTTGCCCTTTTGCTGATATACCTGGTTTTGGCGGCCCAGTTTGAAAGCTTTATGGATCCATTCATCGTGATGCTTACCGTGCCGCTGGCAATCTCCGGGGCGTTTTTATCATTATGGTTGTTCAATCAAACGCTGAACATTTTTAGCGAGATAGGGATCATTACCCTGGTTGGACTGGTAACCAAAAACGGGATCCTGATAGTAGAGTTTGCCAACCAGCGTATGGAACATGGCATCGCTAAATATGAAGCCGCTGTTGAAGCCGCCACAGCCCGCCTGCGCCCGATATTGATGACCAGCCTGGCCGTAGTATTAGGCTCGGTGCCAATTGCTTTCGCGTTGGGCGCCGGTGCAAAAAGCAGGGTGTCATTAGGGATTGTTATTATGGGGGGGATGTTGTTCTCGCTGGTATTAACACTTTATATTATCCCATTAATGTACGTGATCTTCGCATCAAAAACCCGCCGCGACCCTGAAGAAGAGCCGGAGGAAGAAACAGCGCCAGAAAAAAAAGAAATAAAATTGATTGAAAACCTTTAAGCGATATGATCATTAAAAAAACAGCTTTCCTGCTTTTTTGCTGCATCCTGCTGCGGATGTACACCAGCGCGCAGGAAGCCCCGATGCTTACGTTAAAAGAAGCGGTGGAAATAGCGTTAAAAAACAATTATAATATAAAGCTTTCACAAAATAACAAAACCATCGCGGCCAATAACGTCACATTGGGCAACGCAGGAGTTTTGCCAAAGGTTAACGGTAATTTTGCATCAACCAACAGCCGGTTAACTACCAAACAAACCCGTACAGATGGTACGGTTAATAATATTCACAATGCCCCCAACACAGGTATCAACTACGGTGTTGCCCTTAACTGGACAATTTTTGATGGTTTTAACATGTTTGCCACGTACGACCAGTTGAAGCAACTTGATCAGCTGGGTGCACTACGCTTGCAGGATACCATTCAGCGCACCGTGGCCAGCGTGATTACCATTTATTATGATCTCATCAGCCAAAACGAGCAGATTAAGGCTTTGAAGGGCGCGATAGATATTTCGCGCACCCAGCTGCGTTATGCCAACGATAAATTTCATGTAGGGCGGGCCTCACGGCTTGATGTTTTAAACGCCCAGGTAAACTTAAATACAGATACAGCCAACCTGGTTAACCAATACCAGGTTTTTAAAACAACCAAAATCCAGCTTAACCAAATCCTCATTCGCGATTTGCAAACTGATTTTTCTGTTGCCGATACCATTGTGGTTGATGACAAATTGTTGCTGGGTAATATTTTAAGCAGCGCGCAATCGCAAAATCCAACCATATTATCCGCCCAGTTAAACCGCCGCCTTGCCGAAATTAATCTTAAGCAGGTAAAATCAACCCGCTATCCGCAGATGGCCGTAACAACAGGATATACTTTTAGTGATAATAAAACGCCGGCTGGTTTTACTTTACAGCAAAACCAGCATGGGTTAAATTATGGCCTTACCGCAACCATTAATATTTTTGATGGCTTTAATCAAACCCGCAGGGAGCGGAACGCCAAAATCCAGATAGATAATGCCAACATTAACGCTAAACAGGTGCAGCTTAATATCGAAGCCCAGGTAAATAGTTTATATGCTTCATACTTATCGGGCCTTGATCTGATGGCTTTAGGCCAGGCAAACGTGGTTATCGCGAAGAAGAATCTCGACATATCCTTAGAAAAATATAAGCTGGGAAATATCACTCCGCTCGAAATCCGCGAGGCACAGCGCAACTATCTTGCCGCCCAATCAACTTTTTTTGCCGCCCAGTATCAATCAAAACAAGCAGAAATCACGCTAAAACAGATAACCAGCAGTATAAATATTCAGTAGCGGATTATTTTATTTTAAATATAAAAACACATATATTTGAAAACATGTCAAATCCCTACAAAACCTGTCTGTTGATTGACGATAACTACATCGACAACTTTGTTACGCGCAAGGTTTTGGAGGCAAGTAACTTTGCCGAAACGATAGTTGTGCGCCAATCGCCAACAGAAGCGATTGATTCCCTGAGATTTGGTATTGTTAAGCCCGATGTGATTTTTCTTGATATCCGGATGCCCACAATGAGCGGGTTTGAATTTTTAAAGGAGTTTGATTTGTTGGATATTGATAAAAAGGGCATTAAAATATTTATGCTTTCATCGTCACTTGACCCTGTTGACATGAAACAATCAGCCAATAACAAATATATTACCCAGTTTATCCATAAGCCATTAACTTTAAAGGCCCTTGAAGAACTTAGTGCATGATTTTAGTAGCCGATAGCGGATCGTCAAAAACAGACTGGTTACTACACATTCCTCAACAGCAACCGGTATCATTTAAAACAGCGGGGCTAAACCCGTACTTTTTGGGCGAAAAAGAGATAGCCAAAATAATTGCCGACCAGGCGCCTGCAATGCTGGCTTATGAGGATGCAATTGAAGAGATTTATTTTTTTGGTGCCGGCTGTTCCAGCCCAGACAGGCATGAGATTGTTTCAAATGCTATCAGTCAGTATTTTCCCAAAGCTTATGTATCCGTTGATAGCGATCTATTGGGCTGTGCTTATGCAACCTGCGGCCACGAGAAGGGAATTTGTTGCGTAATGGGTACCGGATCAAACATCTCGTTTTTTGACGGGGAAGAGATTTTTGAGGGCCAGCATGGCTTAGGCTACGTTTTGGGCGACGAAGGGTCGGGCACCTGGTTTGGTAAAACCCTGATTACTGATTTTTTATATGGCCGTATGCCTGCCGAAATCAACGGGAAGTTTGAAAACGCCTACCACCTTAATAAAGATATCGTTATAAAAAATGTATATCAAAAGCCCAACGGCAATACTTATCTGGCGTCGTTTTCAAAATTTGTAAGCGAGATAAAAGCAACACCTTACGGGCAGGAGATATTGGAGCGCGGCCTGTTGGAGTTTATCGAAACTAATATCAAATCGTACCCCGAATACCACAAATATAAATGCCATTTTGTGGGATCAATAGCGTACTTTTTTAAAGACGAGCTTGCCGCGCTCTGCCATTCGCATGGCGTAAAAACAGGCAAAATCATTAAACAGCCTATTACCGACTTGATGGCCTTTATTTTAAAAAGGAACGAAGGGTAGAAGTGCAAATATGAGGCAAATGTGCAGATTTAAGATTACAGATGTGCAGATGGCCGGGCCGTGAAAGATTGAATTATCTTTATTTATCGGTCTTTAAATGACAATCAAATAATTTACGCTTAAGGTTAGTTACCATTAATACTTTTTCACAGTTGAATAAAAATCGCGTTTTTTGGTAAAGAAGACTGCACAATAAAACCGCGCTTTATATTTTGAATAATCAACAAAGTGTGTGTACCGGTACGGGGTGGTACGCCCTGACACACCCTGGTACGGCCTGAAACACCCTGGTACGGGGTGGTACACCACCGATAGTTAATTTTTGTAATTCAAATTAAAAAATCCATTTCGCACAAAGAAGGTGAAAGGCAAAGCAGCTTCTTTTTTTGCTTCTTAGCCTCCGTATAAATTTGGTTTACTAATGTTTTATACTTCTAATGAAGGGACAACGGCGTAACTCGCATGTCGGCTACAACTCACCCCGGCTACGCTGCGCTGGCCGACCCGCTCTTCGGCTTACGCCGCAAAGAGGGTAAACTTCATCTTTTATTTTTTCGCCTCTCTATGCGGCGCAGTCGGATAGGAGGGGCAGACGGGCGCAGCGTAGCCGGGGTGAGTTGTAGCCGCCATGCGATATACCCCCTTCAGCATTTCGCCGGTTTTACCACTCTTGGCAAGGTTACGCAATGCCGTACCTATCCCTAAAAATATTCAGGTGATGCAACTCGTGCCCGGCCAGCATATATACAAAAGCCCGTACGGTAAATCGGCTGCTGCTGGCAATGCCATCGCGCAATAGCTGCTCATCACTAAAACCCTTAATCATGTAAAGGTTTGACAGGCGGGTAGCCCTAAACTCTTCGGCCAGGTTTTTAACGCTAATGTTGTTTACATCGTGATTTGCAACGTAAATATCCTGGTCAAAACCAGGCAACTCAATATGGTTGCGCGAAAAAACCAGGGCGCGGTATGCAAAAGTGCGCTCGGTATCAATCATGTGGCCAAGCGCTTGTTTAACTGTCCATTTGCCGGGAGCATAGGTGTACGCGCCCTGTTCTTCGGTGAGGCCGCTAAATAACTGATAGCTTGACACCATTAGCTGTTCAAGCTTTTCAATTACATTTTCATCGGGTACCAGCCCTATATAACCGGCCGCGAATGGCGAATATTCATCGCTCTTTGGTCTGCTTATCATTGCGTGTGTTTTTTAATACAATCCTAAAAGTTGTGCCTTTGCCCAGTTCCGAGTCTTTTACAAATATCTGCCCGTTATGGTAGTTATCTATCATCCTTTTGGTGAGCGAAAGGCCCAGGCCCCAGCCCCGTTTTCGGGTGGTGTAACCCGGTTGAAATACGGTGTCGAACTTGGAACGGGGAATACCTTTGCCTGTATCTGTTACATCAATAAACACCTGGTTTTTTACTTTATTACCGCTTATTTCCACTTTAATGGTGCCTTTGCCATCAATAGCGTTAACGGCATTTTTTAGCAGGTTTTCAATAACCCAGTCAAACAACGGGATATTAATGCCGGCCTTCAAATGCGGATTTCCGCTCATTTCAAAAGTGATATTTTTACTTACACGTACCCTAAAATAATCAACAAAATCTTTAACCACGGCGTAAACGCCATGCTCTTCAAGTACAGGCTTCGAGCCGATTTTTGAAAAACGGTCGGCAACAATTTCCAGTCGCTTCACATCGTTTTCCATTTCGGCAACCAGCACGTCATCCTCGGCGTTAAACTTCTCTTTCATCAACTCAATCCAGGCCATTAGTGAGGATATCGGGGTACCTAATTGATGAGCTGTCTCTTTGGCCAACCCCACCCAAACCTGGTCCTGTTCCGATTTACGCGACGAGCTGAACGCGGTATAAGCCATCAGCAAAAACACGGCAATAACAGATAGCTGTACATATGGAAAAATCTTGAGCTGCGTTAAGAGTGCCGAATCTTTATAATAAACAAAGTTTTCTTCGCCCAATATTTGCAGCCTGATAGGCTCGTGCTGCTTTTTCATATATTCCAGCTCATCCTTAAAATATTGCAGGTCGTATTTTTTACCGGGCGAAGGTAGATCGATGTAGGCTTTGGTGGTATCCAATCCCCGGGACTGCACGATGTCTCCTTTGGCATCGGTTATAATAGCCGGTACATTCAGGCTGTCGCGAACGGCAATGGTATATTTTAAAAAGTCGTTATCGTCTGAATTAAGTAATTGCCGCATGCTCATGGCCCAAACCTCCGCACGGGTGCGCTCAGATTTTGCTATGTTTTTAACCAGGTAACTGGTGTAAAATAACGAACCACTGGCAATAACAGTCGCGAACGCGAGCAGTAAATACTTCCACCTTTTTTTTTGCTGATACGGGTTTATACTGGCCACGGTTCAAATAACGGGATTTTTTTAGATTTCAGATGTGCAAATTTCAGATATGCAGATGAAAGAACGGTTTTTAGGCATTTTTCATATTACTATATACCAGGCAGTATCAAAAAAATCTGCACATCTGAAATCTGGAATTTGCACATCTAAAATAACCTTATCTTTGCCCAACTATGACCGATAAAAAAGTAAGAGTACGTTTTGCGCCGAGCCCTACAGGTGGTTTGCACCTGGGTGGCGTACGCACCGTGTTGTTTAATTATTTGTTTGCCAAAAAACACCGCGGCGATTTTGTTTTGAGAATTGAAGATACAGACCAAACGCGTTATGTGGAAGGTGCCGAAGAATATATTTTAGATTGCCTTAAATGGTGTGGCCTGCAGCCCGACGAGAGCCCCGTTGTTGGCGGCCAATATGCCCCTTACCGCCAAAGCGAGCGCAAAGCCATTTACCGCGAATATGCCGAACGCCTTGTAATGCAGGGCCACGCATACTATGCATTTGATACCGCAGAAGAGCTGGACAAAAACCGTAAGGAAATCCCCAACTTTCAATACGGGCAGGCGTACCGGGATACATTACGAAACTCGGTATCGTTGCCCCAGCATGAGGTAGATGCACTGTTAGATGCGCATACCCCGCACGTGATCCGCATAAAAATGCCGGCCGATGAAACGGTAAGCTTTACCGATATGATTCGCGGACATGTAAGCTTCGAAACCAACCTGGTTGATGATAAAGTATTACTAAAAGCCGATGGCATGCCAACCTACCACCTTGCGGTGGTGGTTGATGATTACCTGATGAAAATTTCGCACGCTTTCCGCGGCGAAGAGTGGCTGCCATCTGCACCGGTGCATTTGCTGCTTTGGGAGTATTTAGGCTGGAAAGCCGACATGCCGCAATGGGCGCATTTACCGCTGATATTAAAACCGGATGGCCACGGCAAGTTAAGTAAGCGCGATGGTGCCCGCCTTGGTTTCCCGGTTTACGCTATGAGTTGGTTTGATGCCAAAACGGGCGAATTAACACCGGGCTTTAGGGAACTTGGTTTTTTGCCCGAAGCGTTTTTAAACCTGCTGGCTACCCTTGGCTGGAACGATGGTACCGGGCAGGAGTTATTTACCCTGGATGAACTGGTAGAAAAGTTTTCTATAGAACGTGTGAGCAAAGCCGGCGCTAAGTTTGATTTTGAAAAGGCCAAATGGTTCAATGCCGAGTGGATAAAAAGGCTGAAAGCTGAAAGCTTAAAGCCGAAAGTCAAAGCAGTGCTGGCCGATAAAGGCATTGTTGTTACAGATGATGCTAAGCTGGAAACGGTTATAAATTTAATAAAAGACCGTTGTGTGGTATTGCCTGATTTTTACCAGCAGGCGGGTTACTTTTTTGAGCAGCCGAAAGAATATGACCTTAACGCTGTAAAGCCTAAATGGACAGATGCTAAAACGGAATTTTTTAACGCGCTGATTACTTTATTGACAGCCGAAGCCGGTATTGAAGCCCATGATTTTGAAACCAAATTTAAAGCCCTTGCTGAAGAAAAGGCGCTGAAGGTTGGGGATGTAATGTTGCCATTTCGCATTATGCTGGTAGGCGGTAAATTTGGTCCGCATGTATTTGATATCGCGGCCTTGTTGGGAAAGGAAGAAACGATTGGCAGGATTGAGAAAGCGTTGGCGGCGTTTACCCTGTAAGTGCCATCGTCACCAATAAACGCAGGTTACTAACCGAAATTAGTTGTCGAGATCCAGACTTACGAAGTTTTTAAAACTTCGTAAGTCTTTTCCGGGCCATTAAGCTTCATCTCTATGGCCGTGTAAGATTCCCCAAATCCAGCACAATTGCATCCCCTTCTGGTGTTAAGCGCCAGGCAGAACCGTTGGCCGGTTTCGAAAGCTTTCCTTGCAAAGCCTTTAATTTATAATTTGTTTTTTCAAACCTGCAGTTCAGTTGTTTCGGGTTGATGTTAATATAGGGTGTTGCAGCACCGGGAGCTACATCCATATCCAAACACCAATTATAGCTGGCCTTGTTATCCATGTATATTTTAATTTGCTTCTCGGTCAAATCAATTTCCAGCATGCCGCCTTCATTCAGCCGCCATGATATGTGCATGCCGCTTTTTCCGGTATTTGTAAACACCGGCGAATATCCTTTTACCAGGACTTCCTTTCCATCCACCATTTTTTTCAGCCTTAAGCCGGCAATATGATCGGGCTTGCTCCAAATGTAGCCATCCACAACAGGCAGGGTAAAAAAGGTGCATTCGTTTGATGTCGCAGCTTTGGTTTCGTATACCGATGGAAATTTTTCGTCAAACAGATGAATGTCGCGAATGCGCAGACTGCCATCTTCCCACAGCATATTGATACGATAAAAGCGGCTGTTGTACCAAACGGTTTTCAAATCGCTGCCCGGGATGTCGTTGCTTACTGTAAATGAGGTTGCCGGGGTAACCGGGTATTTCTTTTTAAACCAGCGGCCCGATTGCTCCAGGGTTTCAACCCTCACTTTATGCTCATCGCGTAGTTTGGCAATCAGTGGCATCTGTATTTCTAAGCCTTTGGCCATGGCATCCCAGGTAAAAGAGTTTTCCTGTCCGGCCTGGGTATAATTAAAGCCGAGCGAAGGATCATCGGTAAATGATTTGAAAAACCAGTTTACCCAGGTTGAATCGCCGCCGCCAAATTTGTAAACGGGCTCCAATGTAACAACGCCTTGCCGGGTTGTACCAAGGCCGTTATCGTACTGCCGTACCGGATCGCTGCCCAGCATCCGGAAGATGGGAACAGGGATCTGGTTCTGCGCGTGCTGGGCGGGCATATAAGAGTTTATTTTGCTTGGATAATAGGCCTGGTTCCAGTAGCCGCCCCACAAGGTATACCCGTCGGTGCCATACTGATCTTTACAGTTTGCCGAAGCCACGATATGGTATTTTTGATACATATAGTTAATGCTGTAGGCATCAATAAACCACGAAGCCACCGATTGGGGGTAATAGCCAAAAATCTTTTTAAAATCGTGGAAGTATACATCTATCAGTTTTTCACGCTCCTTAGGTGTATACCCGGTAGAAAAGCCAATGTTGGCCCGCCAATCCCAGGGATAACGGCCGCGCCATTTAAGGCCTGCGTTTTCCACCATAGGCTGCGGTATCTCCCACCAGGCGCCAATCTCAAAAGCTCCTTTTGGCAGGGTTGCCAACAGTTTTTGATATCGCTTATCCATTAGCGCATCATATTGTAAAAGGAATGTGCCACCCAGGTGATATTTTTTCATGATCTCTATCTGTTTTACCACTGTTTGGTACAATACGTCTTCGGTAATTGCCGGATCCCGTGGCTCCAGCAGGCGAATGAAGTTAACGATGTTAACAATCTTAGGCGTACTATCGGTGGGTATTGGTTTTTTATTTTGGGCGATTGCGGTTATCGCCATTGAAATAAATAAAGCGCAAAAAATGAATTTGCAGGCAGCATTAGCTTTTGTAAAAATCATAGGGTAGGTAATGTATGGTCAAATTGGAAATCAACTCACTAACGTAGTAAATTGATTGGCGTTTGGCATCCTTATCTGTCTGATGGTGGAAAACAGTTATATATGAGAGAGTAACGTTCAGCTGCCGGCTAAGGAAATATGTAACCGGTTTATATAAAATCAAAATAGCCCCTTTTGAATATAACTACTGATTGAGGAATAGCATTTTCTTCGTCAGGATCGTCAATTGTATTAACACCGATACCATATTTAAGAGAAGTAAATTCATCGTAGTTAATTGTTAACTCAGGATCGAAACGTTGAAAGAGGGAGACCAGATCACGGTAGTGCGTTTCTAAAAGATTAACATTATTAAAAATGGGATTGGGCTTGAAATACTCAAATGCGTTTATATTTCCTTTTTCATCATAGTAAACAAATAATTCGCTTTGCTTAAAGTAATCGTAATAATCCTTGTAGTTATCTTTCCCCTTAACGCCCGACGTGAATTTTTCATTTAGTTTTTTCCTTACATCTTCTCTGGTATCAGAAAAATGCAAGCTGCCAACCGATTTAAAAGGAATAATTATCATAACTCAGCGAATTATTTGCAATCGAGTTTATCATTTCAACACCAAAAACAAATAAAGATACACCCACAAAATATCTATAAAATGCCAAAAGGTGGTGCTCATTTCCATGCGGTACAAAATCCTGTAACGGGGTTTGTTTTTTAACGAGCCGGATAGGGTGTAGCCCAGCAGCGCAATGCCGGTTATGATGTGTAAAAGATGAACGGCCACAAAAACATAAATAAACGATTGATAGCTTTTATGCATATCAAAATAAACTTTTTGATGAAGCAAAATACCCCAGGCAACAGCCTGCAGTAACATAAACAGTAGCCCCAACACCATCGTAATTTTTAGGTACAGGTGGAATTTTGCATTTTGCAATTGCTTTAAACTTTTGCCGGCTACATGTAAAGTGCCACTGCTACCAAGTATAACAACGCTACTAATGATAAAAACAAACGGCAATTGAGTATGTATGACATCGCCTGCCGAGGTTGATATCAGGAACACGCTGGTTAGTCCGGCAACCAACATAAACGAAGATGCTATGGCTAGCCAAACCATAAACTTGCGGGCATTCAGGTTTTGTATATCCTTGCGTTCATCCATGCCGAAAATTAGCGAATTGTTGTGTTAAAAGTGCAATTGCCGGCGTATTTTCCGCAACTGGCATTAAACAGGCCGGGTACTTTTACGCGTAAAATCAATCAAATTGCTTTTGAGGTGTCCATTATTTATATTTGGTAAAAAAGCTACTTATGCGTACCAAACTTATCGCTCTAACTGTGTTAACACTCAGTTTTTCATTTGCTTACAGCCAGCAAAAAGGATATTACAGAACGCCCTGCATCAGCAAAAACACCGTAGTATTTACTGCCGAAGGAGACCTTTGGAAGTACGACCTTACCAGTAATGAATCAACCCGGTTAACCACCAATGCCGGGGTTGAACAAAACCCGGCTATATCGCCGGATGGAAAGCAGCTGGCATTTACAGGGCAGTATGAAGGTGTTGCCGAAATTTACCTGATGGATATTAATGGCGGCGTGCCTAAACGACTCACTTACGACTATGACGGCCGCAATGAATTTATTTCTGGCTGGACAAAAGAGGGCGATATTTTATACCGAACCACAGCTATAAGCGCGCTGCCCAATCCGCAGATGGTAAAGCTGAACCCGGCTACAGGCAAGAAACAGATTATACCGCTATGGCAGGCCTCGTTGGGGTGCTATGACGACAATGGCGTGCTTTATTTTACCCGTTTCCCTAACCAGGGCAGTAAAACAAAACGATATAAGGGCGGCCTGATAGAGCAGGTGTGGAAGTTTGATGGCAGGCAGGAGGCCACAAACCTCACAGGCGATTTTGACGGAACCAGTACCAGCCCCATGTACTACAATGGCCGCATCTACTTTTTATCAGATAGAGACGGCACCATGAACTTATGGTCGATGGATACCGGCGGCAAAAATTTAAAACAGCAAACTTTTTCAAAGGGCTGGGATTTGCAAACGCCGGGTATTTACGAATCGAAAGTGGTTTACCAGAAGGGGGCCGATATTTGGCTGTACGATATTAATACCAACCAGGAAAAGCTACTGGACATTAACCTCACCTCCGATTTTGATCAGCGCAAACCCCGCTGGATAAAAGGACCGGTAAACAGTATCAGCTTTTCAGATATCTCGCCAAATGGTAACTATGTGGCTATCGTAAGTCGTGGCCGTGTGTTTGTATCGCCGGCTAAAAGCGATCGCTGGGTGGAGATCAACCCCAAAAGCGGCATCCGGGCAAAGGATGTCCATTTTATAAATGACAAAAGCATCGCTGTACTATCCGACCAGAACGGCGAATTTGAAGTGTGGAAGATGAGCGCCGACGGCATTGACAAGCCGGTGCAGATGACCCAGAAAAGCACCACCACCATCTCTGTTTTCAGGGTATCGCCTAATGGTAAGTTTGTGGCCTACAGCGATAAAAACGAAGTGCTGCGGATAGCCGATGCTACAACAGGCGAAATAAAGTTTACTTACGATAAGACTTACGGAGGCATAGCTGAGCTTTCATGGTCGCCGAATAGCTTGTTGCTGAACGTTACTGAAAGCATTGAGAATACCAACATGCAGATAAGCATGGTTGATACGCGCACCATGAAGATGAAAGCGGTTACCACAACCCGGCTTAACAATTATAGCCCGGCCTGGTCGGCAGATAATAACTGGTTGTATTTTGTGAGCGAGCGCAATTTATATTCAAAAACCCGCAGTCCCTGGGGACCGCGCCAACCTGAGCCGTATTACACACAAACCGCCGGCATTTACGCAATGCCGTTAGATACCGGCGCCAAATTTCCCTTCCTGCAAACAGATTCATGGCTTACCGATTCGGTTTTTACGGCGATGGACAAAAGGAAGATGGAGAAAAAAGCCGATAAAAAAAGCAAAGGTGTGGTAGCGCCATCTAAGGTTTATGACTGGGCCACGGCCATGCAAAGCGTTTACCAGGTGCCGGTAAAAAGCGGCAATATAGCATCGGTAGCTATTGCCAACGGATTTTTGTACTGGCTGGATAGCGGCCCCGACGGTGAGAACGATGGCGGCAAAATATTCGCGCTGAAAATTGAAGAAAGTAAAAAGTACGAGCCTACCGAGGTGGCATCGTTTGTACGGGATTTCAGCGTATCGGCCAATGGCAAAAAAATACTGATCCAGTTTACCAATAAATCGTTGGCTGTAGGCGACGCCAACGGCCAGAAAATGGAACTGGAAAAAACCAAAGTTGATTTGGCTAACTGGAGTTTTTCCATCAATCCGCAGGAGGATTGGAAAGAGATGTTTGACGATGCGTGGCGCATGATGCGCGATTACTTTTACGACCGTGATATGCACAAAGTAAAATGGGCCGACGTGAAAAAGCAGTACGAGCCCTTGCTGGCGCGCGTAACCGACCGTTATGAGCTTGACGACCTGCTTGGCCAAATGGTGGGCGAGCTATCGGCCTTGCACACTTTCGTGTATGGCGGCGATAAACGTACAGCCGTAGATAAGATACCCACGGGCTTTTTGGGTGCTACATTTAGCAAAGTTGCAGCGGGTGTTAAAATAGAACATATTTATAAAGCCGACCCTGACTATGCTTTTTCTTCGCCGCTGGATAAGCCTGAATTGAAAATTAAAGAGGGCGACATCATTACCGCGGTTAATAACATACCGCTTACCGGTGTAAATGATATTGGCGAGGTTCTGGCCGATAAGGTGGGCATCCCTGTTAAACTAAACCTTTTAAGCAGGAGCAAAAAGCCGTACGAGCAGGTAGTGAAGCCATTTTCTGCAAACGATGCCTACAAATTGCGTTATGACGAGTGGGAGTATAATACCCGCCAAAAGGTAGATAGTGCAAGCAATAATGATATTGGCTATATCCACCTAAAAGCCATGGGGGGTGATGACATGGACGCCTTTGTAAAACAATTTTATCCGATTTTTAACCGCAAGGGACTGATACTGGATGTGCGCCAAAATTTTGGCGGTAATATAGATAGTTGGCTACTTGAAAAACTGTTACGTAAAGCGTGGATGTACTGGCAGGGCCGCGCGGGCGGGCCAACCTGGAACATGCAGTATGCGTTCAGGGGCCATATGGTATTGCTTTGCGATCAGCAAACCGCATCAGACGGCGAGGCTATCAGCGAAGGTTTCCGCAGGTTGGGCCTGGGCAAAGTAATAGGGATGCGCACCTGGGGCGGCGAGATTTGGTTATCAAGCGATAACAGGATGGTTGATGGCGGTATAGCATCTGCTGCCGAGATGGGCGTGTTTGGTCCCGAAGGTAAATGGCTGATAGAAGGGCACGGCGTTGATCCGGATATAGTTGTGGATAACCTGCCTAATGAATCATTCAAAGGAAAAGATGCGCAGTTAGAGGCCGCGCTGGCTTACCTGAAAAAACAAATAGCCGATAAGCCTGTAGAAGCGCCAAAGGTACCACAACACCCGGATAAATCATTTATATATAAACAATAACGGGTTAGTTTTAGGGTTTAACTTAACCGTTAAAAAAGCCTTCGTTTATTAATGGCATTAAAAGCCAATAAGCGAAGGCTTTTTTGCGGCAGTGCCCTTATAAACGAGGTTTAGTGCGGCAACCTATCCCTTACCAAACCATAAAGGTAAGTGCCGCCCAGCGCCGCGATAACCACGATGATAAAGGATACATACCCGTAGCCGATATTTACAAACATAGGGCCGGGGCATGCGCCGGTAAGCGCCCAGCCAAGGCCGAATACCAGGCCGCCGATGATATACTTTGCCCGGCTTTTTTCTTTATCGGCAAATATGATAGGGTTGCCCTGCGAATCTTTGATGTGGAACTTTTTAATGAGGTAAACAGACAATGCGCCTAAAACTACAGCGGTGCCAATAATGCCATACATATGAAACGACTGGAAGCGGAACATCTCCTGGATGCGGTACCAGGAAACAGCCTCAGACTTGGTCATGATGATGCCGAAAATGACACCGGCGATAATAAATCTTAATCCTTTCATATCGATAATATCAGCGGTAATAAAAAGTGTGTCATGATAAGTCCGCCGGCAAAAAAGCCAATGACCGCTATTAATGAAGGCCATTGCAGGTTCGACAGGCCACTAATGGCATGCCCCGATGTACATCCGCCCGCATACCTGGAACCAAAGCCCACCAGTAACCCACCGGATAACAGGATGACAATGTTTTTGAAAGACAAGCTATGAACCCCAAAAAGCTGTGTGGGATTTAGCTGACCGTCAAAATTTATACCGATAGTTTTAAGATCGGTAACGGTAGAGGCGGCCAGTTTTAATGGCGCGTCGTTTTTTAACAGGGTCGCGGATATCAATCCGCCTAAAACCGAGCCCAGCAAAAACAGCAGGTTCCATTTTTGTGCCCGCCAGTCGAAATCAAAAAGCGATACTTTTTTACCCGCGCCGGCCATGGAGCAGATGGTACGCAGGTTGGATGAAAAACCAAATGATTTTCCGAAATAAAGCAATAGAACCATGATAGCTGCAATTGCAGCCCCAGAAGTATACCAGGGCCAGGGTTGTTTGAGCAAATTAAGCATCGTTATATATTAGTCCTTATTATTAATTTACAAATTAATCAGGGCATTGTGCTTGGACACACATACGCGCTTATATTAAACCTGCCTGAATCTTTTATGGCTTTAAAGCCGCCCTGAACATCAACAAGGTTAGCAAAGCCCCGCGCCCTCAGCATCGAATTAAATATCATTGAACGATATCCTCCGGCGCAATGCACATAGTAAGTCTCATTTTTATCCAACCGGGCCATATTGCTGTTGATGTCATCCAGCGGCAGGTTTTCGGCGTCTAATATATGTTCGGCATAGTACTCTGGTGCTTTACGCACATCAAGAATTTTTACCAGGCTATGGTTGCTTACTTTATCTGCAAGTTCATCAGCAGTTAAAGATACAATGCTGTCTGTTTCGTTACCGGCAGCCTGCCACGCCGCAATGCCGCCCTTTAAGTAACCAATGGCATGGTCATAACCTACACGGGCCAGGCGGGTAACTACCTCTTCTTCGCGCCCGTCTTCGGTAATCAACAAAATTTGCTGGTTAATATCCGGCACCAACGCGCCAACCCATGGGGCAAAGCTCCCGTCTATGCCAATATTGATGGAGTTAGGCACAAAGGCCTTTGCAAAAACCTGGGGATCGCGCGTGTCAAGCAAAATGGCGCCGGTGCTGTTGGCCGCGGCTTCAAACGCGTCGGGGGTTAATGGCTGGGTTCCCTGGCTCAGTACTTTTTCAAAGCTTTCGTAACCCTCCCTGTTCATTTTAACATTTAATGGAAAATATACCGGCGGGGCGGTTAATCCACGGGTAACCTCAGTTATAAATTCTTCACGCGTCATGTTGGGGCGCAAGGCGTAGTTGTATTTTTTTTGATTGCCTAAGGTGTCGGTGGTTTCCTTGCTCATGTTTTTGCCGCAGGCAGATCCGGCACCGTGGGCGGGGTAAACGATAACATCATCGGGCAATGTCAGGATGCGGGTGCGCAACGAATCGAACAAAATACCTGCCAGGCCTTCCTGTGTCAGCCCCGATGCTTTTTGTGCCAGGTCGGGACGGCCAACATCGCCGATGAATAAAGTATCGCCAGAGAACAACGCGGTTTCTTTGCCAAATTCATCGATTAAAAGGTAACAGGCGGATTCCATGGTATGGCCGGGTGTGTGCAGCACTTTTATGGTGAGTTTGCCAACTTTAAAGGTTTCGTTATCTTTAGCTATATGCGCTTCAAAGCCGGTTACTGCATTTGGCCCATAAACAATCTGCGCACCGGTTTCCCGCGCCAGGTCGATGTGGCCCGATACGAAATCGGCATGGAAATGAGTTTCAAAAACATACTTGATGGTGGCGCCGGCCGCTTTGGCTTTAGCTATGTATGGCTCCACCTCCCTTAAGGGATCAACAATGGCAACCTCATTTTCTGATTGGATGTAATATGCACCCTGGGCCAGGCATCCGGTATATATTTGTTCTATATGCATGATATATTCTTTATACTTTAACAAAGTTGCGGTTTCGTACGCAAACAGATGGTAACCAAAGTCACCGCCGCATTAAATTTACTTAAAAAACAGTTCTTTGGCCAGTATATAAATACCCATTACCAATACAAACCAGCCAAAGGCTTTTTTTAATTTGTTGGCATCAACCCGGCGGCTAATTAAGCCCCCTGCAAATATACCGGCGATGGCTATCGCGGTTATTTTTATCAGAAATGCCCAATCTATAGTAAAATGACCCAGGTCGCCGGTAAAGCCAATCAGCGAATTCATGGCGATAACGAGCAGCGAGGTACCAACAGCCTCTTTCATGGGCAAGCCAACCAGTAAAACAAGGGTTGGGATAAGCAAAAAGCCGCCGCCTGCCCCTAAGAAGCCGGTGGCCAACCCTATGGCTATACCATAAAGTAAAAGTTTGGTAATGTTGCTTTTTTTTTCGCCCGTGTTTTGTGGCACTTCCGTCTTACTGCCGCTTTTAATCATTGCTGTTGCCGCGGCCACCATCAACAGCGCGAAAAGCACCATGGTAAGGATATTTTCGGTGAGTTGAAATGAACCTATCTGTAAAATGTTATGGGGTATTAAGGGCAACAGGAACTTACGGGCGATAAAAACCGTGCTGATAGATGTTAAACCAAAAAGCAACGCTGTTTTCACATTCACCAGTCCCTTGCGGTAGTTGGTAAAAGCGCCAACCAAACTGGTTGAGCCAACAATAAACAGGGAGTAAGAGGTGGCTAAAAGCGGGCTGGCGCCAAAAAGGTAAACCAGCACCGGAACCGTCATGATTGAGCCGCCCCCACCAATCAGGCCAAGCGAAATTCCGATTAAAGCAGATGCGAGGTAAGCGAAAACGTGCATGTTTAAAACTAATTATTAACACAAAAGTAAATGATTTGCCCACCTGCTGCGGTGACTTATGTCACCACGGATTTTTATTTTTTCCAATGCAATCCCGATATGCTTCCGGGATAGGACGCAAAGAGGTAATGATATTTTCAAACCAGGAGGTAAATCGAAAGGGGTTATTTTATTGCGGTTAAAAGGTGCCGGATACTATGGGTTGCCAACATGCGATAGCCCGAACCCGGTTTTATAGTAAATTAACCAGGCCGGGAAAAATAAAAAGCGCCGCACTCCGAGCAGGCGCTGATTAATTAACTATTAACTGAAAGTATCTTCTTAACAAGTATGAAGAAACAAGTAAAGAACGACAAGAGTACGATGATTTGCCAAAGCAAACCTCCCTTTGGGATTATAGTAGTAGTTTATTCATGCATTATTAAAATAACCGTTTTAATTTCATGGATGAAAATAGGCTAAAACATCTCCGTCAGCATATAAATATCGGTAGACGGCCTTTTTATATCGATGAATAGCGTTCCCCAGGTAGCCGATAGCGCCGATAAGCAACATTAGCTATAACAAGTAATAAACAGGGCGAAAATATGTTAGAGGCAGAAGCCCTTTAATTTCGCAAAAAATTTAACGCGGGCCCCGGCAGCGGATAAAAACAAAAAAGCCCCGGTAAAAACCGGAGCCCCTGGAGTATCTGTATTATCTAAAATCTAATTAAAGATATTTAGTAATATCTTCAGACATTGGTGTAGTTGCCGACCTGAAACGGTGGATGAGTTTGCCATTTTCGTCGATCAAAAACTTTTCGAAGTTCCATTTAATGTCGCCTGTAAAATCAGGATTTGGCGCTGTTGTAAGATATTGGAACAATGGGTCGATATCTAAACCTAAAACGCTAACTTTTCCGCTCATCGGGAACGTTACGTTAAAATTGTCATGACAAAAGGTCTTAATGTCCTGATTAGTGCCCGGTTCCTGGCCGCCAAAGTTGTTGGCAGGAAAGCCAACTACAACCAGTTTGCCTTTGTATTTTTCGGCCAACGCTTCTAAATCTTTGTATTGTTTGGTAAAGCCGCATTTTGAGGCTGTGTTTACAATTAATACCTTTTTGCCTTTGTATTTGGCAAGCGAAAAGTTATCCCCGTCGATAGTTTTCAGTTTAAAATCGTAAACCGACGATGGAGCGGCCGTCATTAAAACGAAGCCCAATATTAAAGAAAGTAATTTCATGGTTTTGAATAATTGATGGTTAAACAAATATGCAGGTAAAATTAGCCAATAAAACTACGCTTAGCTAAATACTCATCCTCTTTTTGTGTCATTTTTTTCTTTGTAACAACACTTTTATCTGTATAGCCCAACAGGTGCAATGCGCCATGAATAATTACGCGATGAAGTTCTTCTGTTTCTGAATGGCCAAACTTAACGGCGTTTTCACGGATCCGCTCTATCGATATAAAAATATCCCCCACAATATCGCCTTTAACCTCGCTGTTATCAAAAGTGATGATATCGGTGTAGGTATCATGATCAAGATATTGCTGGTTAAGCGTAAGCAGGTAAGCATCAGAGCAAAAAATGTAGTTTAGCTCTTTCAATTTAAAACCCTCGGCAACAATGGTTTCTTTAATCCACTGGCGCACAAGGGCTTTATTTTTTAGCTTATAGTTAATGTCTTCTTCAAAAAAACTGATGGCGGGCATTATATTTTAAAATGTAGTTCAATTTCGTTACCCGCTGCGTTAAAAATGCATTGGTCGGCCAGGTGTTTAATAATAAAAACGCCACGGCCGGTAAGGCTCTCCAGGTTTTCCGGCGCTGTTGGGTCGGCCAGGTGATTATAATCAAAGCCTTCACCTTCGTCGGTAACCGTCCATATAACGCGCTTTGGGGCAACATCGGCATTAATAATTACCTTTTTGGTTGCATCAAGTTTGTTGCCATGTATAATAGCATTTATAGCGGCTTCGTTTAAGCAAGTCATCATGTTGGCAAAAGTATCATCTGCAACATGGTATTTATCAGCAATCTCTTCTATCAGCGCTTCAAGCTGCGTTATGCTCTCCGGGTTCGACGGTAGCTGTAACGTGAATAATTCGCCGGTTTGAACATTTGCCTGTTCCATATTATTTGGCATTAAGTTGATCAAAGTAAGATTTAATTTTTTGCTTGTAATACAAATTAAGTGCCGGAGATACTGTTTTTACCTGTTCTGTCTGTTTTGCCCGTTGTTGCTGGTAACCCTGCAACGCTTTTATGTATCCCGGAGGTATATTTTTGCCGGCCTGGCTTTCTCGCTGCTGATCCTGCTCACGCTCCTGTTGCGCTTTTTCAGCTTCCAATAACCGGCTTTGTATTTGTTGTTGCCTCTTTAACGCCTCGTCTGTAATCTTCTTGTTTACGAGATCACGCTCAGTTTGTTCCATTTCTTGCGAAATTTTATCTAAATTACCTAATTTACCTGTACCATTGTTATTTTCTTCACGATTTATCTGCTCCAGCTGTTGTCTTATCTGTTGTTGCTGGCGCGCCATACGGGCCAATTTTTCGCTCATGTTGCCTTGCCCGGGTTGGCTCTGTCCTGGTTTATTGCCCTGTTGCTGCATTTGCTCCCGTGCTTTTTGCATGTTTTTGTTTAACTGCTGTTGCATTTTGTTTAGTTGTGATATTGACTGCGGCTTGCCTTTGCCGCTTTTGCTTTTATTCATCATTTTTTGCAGTTGGTCCAACGCTTCGCTCAACATCAGGGCAAGGTTGTTCATGGATGTCATAGCATATTGTTGGTTGCGGTTGGCTTCGGCCGTGCGCCTATCGCCCAGGTTATCCAGGGCCTGGTCTATATGGGTGTTTATGCTGCTTATCTCGGTATTAACGGTTGATTGAATTTGCGGGATGCGCCTGCTAAGTGCGTACAAGCTATCTTCGGCCGTTTTAAGGTTATCTTTAATGTCCTTTTGGCTTTGCGAGAGGGTAACGTAAGCCGGATCTGTGGGGCTGGTAGTCTTTAGTGTTTGCATCAGCTTTTCCTGGCTAAATGAACTGTTCACCAGGTTTTTCAACAACTCGCGTAGCTGCTGGGCATCAACCGTGTTTTCTTTGCTTTCGCCCTCCTGGTCTTGTTGCTGTAACTTGCTTGCCAAATCCTTCATTTCATCAGCAGCCTGCTTTTGCGATTTACTGGCTTTGTTTTTGTCGTTTTTTTGTAAATCGCCGGCGCTTTGTTCCATTTTTTGCGTTATGCTTTGTGTTTCCTTTTCGGGATTCTGAAAATCGCTTTTGTGCTCGGTTTGTTCATTTGTTTTTTGCAGATCGTCAAATCCTTTTTTTACATCGTCAAATTCCTTTTTCAGGTTATCCTGCTCCTGCTGCAATTGTTTTTTATCGGCACCCTGTTGTTGTGTTTGTTCAGACAGTTTTTGTTCCTTATCAGCAAGTTTATTCAACTGATCAATCTGCTGGTTTAGTTTCTGATCAAACTCCAGCTTTTTATACAGCTCCAGCATCCGGTCAAGTTCCTTTTTTAGCGATTTATTGTCCATCTGCATTTTAGACAATTCATCACGGGTGGCATCTTTTTGTTGTTCGTTTAGAAGCTGTTGCAGGTTTTGCAAAAGCTCCTTTGTTTTTTTATCAAGTACGTTGTTAAATAAATCTTCAATTTGTTTTTGTTTGGCCAGTATCTCTTCATTTTGCTGCTGACTTTCCTGGCGGTTGTACAGATTTTTTTTGTTATCGTCCTTTATTTCCTTCACAAGGTCTTCCAGGTCTTTTCGTTTTTGCAGCAAATCTTCTACCTGTTTCTTTTCGTCAAACGAAAGGGTGTTTTTGTTCAGCAGCATCTGGTTCAGCTTCTGCGACTCTTTTTCAACCTGCCCCGCCAATTTAATGGCCGATTGCATTTTTTGTTTGATGGCCTGCGTGCCTGCATTCAATTGCTCCGTTACTTCGTTGGCATCCGGCACATGAAGGCTGCGTTCGGGAGTGCGGGCTTTTTTGGGCCCGTTTATGCCATCATTATCTGCCACTTCAAAAAAATAGGTAACCTGGTCGCCCGGTTTAATGCCCATATCTTTTAAATTCCAAAAATAAAAGAAATCGGCCTGCGCTTGTCCCATATCAGCCGCCACATGTTTTACAAATGTTTTTGGGTTGCCGCTATTGCCGGGTGATTGTACATTGTAATGGAAGCTCAAAGCAGAAAAACCATGATCATCCTGAATTTTGCCATTAAAATATAACGATTTCATACTTACCGAGTCAGGCTTCTCTTCAACACTTATTACCGGTGGCTCATCCAAAATTACGTTAATATGATAAGTGGCCGGGTCGGTGTGGCTTACCTGGGTGTTTATTGGGGTAAGGCTGTAAGCCGCATTTTTGTAAACTTTTTCGCTATGCTCAAATAATCCGGCACCGCCGGCTATGGCCAGGCGAGGTTCATTGTCCATAAAAAACCGCAGCCCGGTTGCATATTGGGTATGCAACAGCCACCTGACGGCCGTTCCTGCGGGTATTACCAAATCGCCGGCATTTAAAAGTGTTTCGTTTTTTTTATGCAGGTAGGCGGGATAATTTAATTCCACATCAAAGTGAAGTAAAGCCGGTTTCTGGCTTACCTTAATCTCGTACGGTGCCGATGTAAAACCATTGCCAATGAGCCTGAATTTGGTGTTTTGCTGCAAATTTGTAAATTGATAATGAAAACGGCTGATATTCTCTTTATCAAGCTTAAACGTGTTGTTGGCGGTTTCTACATATACATCAGCAGGCAATTTATCCCCATCCAGCTTCAACTCCAATTTCAGGTCATCGCCCTGAACTGCCGAAAGGGTTTTATTGAGCACATTAAATTTGAAGGGCGCCGCAGGTATAAAATACTCATTATGCCTGATGAGCCTTTTGGTACTTTCGGTTAATACGGATGGTGCGGCCAAGGCGATAACCACAATAACGGCAACCGGCACCAGGATATACCTGAGGTATTTCGCATTCTCGCGAATGTTAATAGCCGATGGAAAGCTCACCGGTTTTAATGATTCGATTTTTTGATTGATGCTGGCTTCGATAAGTGCACGGTGGCTTTCATCGGCCGCGGCCAGTTTTTTTAGCTGCAGGGTGTTCAGCAGTTTATCATTTACACCCTGAAAATGTTTGCCTATAATTTCGGCGGCCTCGTCGTGGCTTAACGACTTGCCCAATTTAAGCCATGATAGCAGCGGCGGCAATATAAGCCAACATACCAGGCCCGCGTTGAGCAGGATAAAAAAATAAAAAAGGATAGTGCGGAAAAGAATATTAAAATTTCCAAAATATTCGCTCAGCGTAATTATTACATAAGCGCTAAACAGGCCGGCGCCCAAAAATATCAACCCACGCAAAAAATTATTAAAATAATACTTCCTTATAAAGATATTTATCTTTTCAATGAGTAATTCATAATTCCCGGCAGCTGACATAGTTCGGCGCTAAAGTATCAAATACATAATTAAACGGAAAATATTGGCGATATTATATTTATCGAGGGTGTTAAGATAAAAAATCAAAACCGAATAAAAAGCAACGTTATAATATTTAACAATATAATGGCCGAAACCCCTTTATCTGGGTTGCATAACGGCTGACAGCTTTTCTTTTGACGGAAAAAGGATTGTATTTAATTTACAGTTTTGAATTAAATCTGCAAATTATATATTTGCACTCCCTACATTATTTCGGGATGTAGCGTAGCCCGGTATCGCGCCAGCATGGGGTGCTGGAGGTCGGAAGTTCGAATCTTCTCATCCCGACTTGAAGAAGAAGCAATAGAGAGCATATCATAGGTGGTTTTGGCCTTATATGATGTGCTCTTTTTTGTTTGTTGCTCCCTTGTGTTTCCCAAACACGGTTATAAAAACCGACGCTACAGTACAAAACCCCTAACAACCCGCCAACGCTATTTTCCCCTTAGCCTATACTTTGCCAATTTCTGCCGCATATATCCTCGCCTGCGTTTATCTGCCTCGGCCAGCGTTGCAGCATCGGCGTAGCGGCCCGGTGTTTTAGCAATGCCTATGCGTTGCGAACCATAAATGCCCGTATGCCCGCTAAAAAAATAGGCCGTAAAACAAGCTACCGCGAAAAACAACGCATACTGGCTGCCAAAAAGCTCAATCCCCATAAAAGTACAGGCCAGGGGGGTATTGGTTGCGCCGGCAAATACTGCTATAAAACCCAGGGCAGCAAATAGGCCGGCCGGGGCATCCATTAAAACCGATAAGGTATTGCCCAGGGTTGCCCCGATGTAGAACAATGGCGTTACCTCGCCGCCTTTAAAGCCGCTTGCAAGGGTAACGGTTGTATAAATGGTTTTCCAAAGCCAGCTCCAGGTATCGGCCCCACCAGCGTTAAATGCCGATGGTATGGTGATTGCGCCAGTATGTTCAGGGTCGACCCCGAGGCCCAGGTAATCTGGTTTGCCCACCAGGATGGTAAGGCCAATAATGATCAATCCGCCAAGGACGGGGGTAAGCCAGGGTTTTGGAACAATAGCTGCAAAAAAAGATTTTAAGCCATGCACCAGGTATGCAAACAGGTAACTGGCCAGGCCAAAGGCTACCGAAGCTAAAACGATTTTACCCAGCAATAAAAAATCAAAGGCCGTATAAGTAGCGTACCAGCGCGGCACGTTTGCAAAAACATCAATATGGTAAGCGGTATGGTGAATGCCCCAGGCGGCAACAGTAACATCGCCAATAATACTGGCCATTAAGCAGGGCAGCAAGGCATTGTATTGTATGCGGCCGATGGTTAAAACTTCCATAGCAAATATGGCCCCGGTAACAGGTGTGCCAAATACAGCGCCAAAGCCCGCGGCTATGCCGGCAATAAGTATGGTGCGGGTATCGGCCGGGTTTAGTTTAAACCATTTAGCAAAGGCCTGCGCAATGCTGCCCCCAATTTGTACCGCCGTACCCTCGCGCCCGGCCGATCCGCCAAATAAATGGGTGATAACCGTGGTAAGCAAAACTACCGGTGCCATCCGTTTGGGCACACCGCAATCGGGCTGGTGGATTTCGTCAATAATGAGGTTGTTTCCCTTTTCGGCCGATTTTCCGGCCAGTTTATATATGAAATGGATAACAACGCCGGCAACAGGCAATAAATATAAAAGGTAAGTATGGGCAAACCGGAAGTGCGTTGCCCAGCTCAGCAGCCATAAAAATAAAGCCACCATACTGCCGATAACTATGGCAATGGGGATGATGATAAGTGTCCACCTCAGCAGGTTTTTCACTATCGAAAAATGTTCGGACGTAAAAAGGTTATCGTTCATTTTATAGCGATGCTAATTTAGTTTTTAAAATTGATGGATTGTAAACGATGAAGCAAAACAACACCATAATAGCATTGATGCTTACCGGTTGATGCGCAGATATATTATACAAAGGGAATACGGGCCGTGAGCAGCGGCCTGTTTTTGAATGGGATTTGATCTGAAAAATTTTCACCTGCAAAAAATTAGCGCGGAATATCGTTCCACGGGTAATTAACGCAGGCGCCATCAGCTTTTTAGGGCGGTTGAGTAGGAAGACACCATTTCCTTTGCAACAAATATAATCACAAAGCATTTAAAAAGGATGTAGCTTTTAGAATAATTTAACCAACTTTGTATGTCAAAGTGCTTTTATTTATAGATTAATCGCTTGGCGATTTTCATTTCATTTAAAAATAAATTGAACACCCATCATGCAAACCGAACCTCAACTACGCAAAAAAGTAAAAACCTGGATCATTGTATTTATTATAGGGCTGGTATTAAGCGGGATAACCGCCTTCCCGATAGAAACCGAGCTGGCATTCCTGGCCAGCGTAAATATATTCCCGGTTTTTATCCACAATTGGATTGCACAGGTTTACCTGGCCGTAAAAACAACCAATCAAAACTACCCTTACTTAAGCTACGGAACCGATTGGCTGGCATTTGGGCACCTGGTTATAGCCACTGCTTTTATTGGCGCGCTGCGCAACCCTGTAAAAAACATCTGGATAATACAGTTTGGAATGATAGCCTGCGTTATGGTTTTTCCGCTGGCATTTATTGCCGGCCCCATACGTGGTATCCCCATTTATTGGCGCTGTATTGATTGTTGTTTTGGAATTTTTGGGTTTATACCGCTATACATCTGTTACCGCGATATCAAAAAGATAGAGGCCTTAGCTAATTGAGTGCCCGACAGCATCCGGTGCATTGGCTAAATGGAATGCATAGGCTACGTAACGCCCATGGTGCGCCAGTGAAACAGGTATAGTTGTTTCGGTCAATCCATTATATAAAATTGGGCAGCCTAATGGTGTTTTAATGATATTCAGATGGCCTGTTTCAAAAATAGGCCCGAGTTTTTTTAGTATAAACCCGCGTACTTGTATTGATTGATATGCGGGGCTGCTATTGTCAATAGGCTTAACACCCCAATACATATTCCCGAAATTATCGCTGTTGTTAACCACAGTTACGATATAACAGTTGGTAATTATCGACCGGGAATAAAATGTATGCCCGTTAAAAGCGATGGTGCTGTTATAACAAAGCTGCATATCAAAGCCTTCGCCTTCAATTGCCTCGCAGGCAACATCAGCACACGCCGTACTCAAAGGGGGATTAATATGCCCGACAATAATTTTTGAGGGAGAAAAAACAAGATCAGGGTTATGCCTTTGTTCAAATTTGTAAACCGACTCTTTAACCGACCATAAAAGCCACACAAAATGCTCAGTTGGCATTCCAGCCAGTTCGGGCAGGCTGCGTAATTCAATTTCGGGGCCGGTAATGAATTTGCTGTAAAACCTGGGGTCGCTTGTCCGCGCGGTGTCGATGGCCTGGAGGTCTACAATATCATTACCGGCGCTTATTGTCATGTTTGCTGGTTAGTCTTTTCTTCAATCACATCAATACAGCCGCCCACGTTCACCATTTTATCAGCAGCATCGTAATCTATTTCGATATTGTATTTGGTTTCCGCATCAATAATGATATCAACAAGATTGGCCGAATTGATTTTCAGGTCCTTAATAAGATCGGTGTTTTCGTCTATGCCGGCCAGGGCTTCTTTATCAAGGGTATATGGCGATAAAACTTTTTTTAGTTCAATTAAAATCTCTTGTCGTGTCATTAGGGTTAAATTTAGAAAATATTAAGCAGGAATTGACGTCGCCGAAACCAAAATTAGCTTTAGCAACGATATTGATGTCTTTTTTGACTATCGAAACAGGCAAACGGTTTAAATTGATGTAGTTGCCTATTTCGGGATTCGGATCATCCAGGTTTATATTGGGGTGAACAAATCCATGTTCCATTTGCAATATTGATGCCACAGCTTCGATAGACCCCGCCGCGCTTAAGCAATGGCCGATCATCGATTTAAGCGAATTCATCAGCGGGAAATCGTCACCGCCCCGGCCAAGCGCTTTGCACCAGTTTTGAATTTCCTGCATGTCGGCATTGGTGGCAGTCAGGTGGCCGCTGATGAGGTCGATATCATTAGGGCTGATATTTGAGTTGACTATGGAATCTTCAATGCATTTGATAACACCCTGCGGGTTAGCCGCCGTCATGGAGCCGCCCATGCGCTGGCCGCCGCTATTGGTTGAGCCGCCCAAAACCTCGGCGTAAATTTTTGCGCCCCTGGCCAAAGCAAATTCCAGGTCTTCCAAAACAAGGGCGGCCGAACCGGAGCCCGGTACAAAGCCACCCGCCGATATACTCATCGGCCTTGATGCCTTTTCGGGCTGATCATTATATTTACGGGATAACACACGCATAGAATCAAACGAGCCAAATACATAGGTGTCAACATATTCGCTGCTGCCAACCAGCATTCGTTTGGCGTAGCCATCTTTAATGGTTTCGTAGCCCATTAAAATAGCCTGTGTGCCGGTAGCGCATGCCGCCGAGTTAGTAATTACTTTATTACCCAATCCTAAACGGCCCGATACATAGGAGGTAACCCCGCTGTTCATGGCTTGCTCCACCACACGCGAGCCTAATTTTTTGGCTTCTTTGTTATCAACGCGGGTTATTACGTTTTTCATGGCCTCTGTATCAGATACGCTGTTGCCAAAAATGCAGCCGGTTTCCCAACGGGGTTCGTCGGTATCATATTCCAGCCCGGCATCAGCCCAGGCATCAAGCGCGGCCATAAGGCCATAACCAATATTGGTGCCCTTAAGGCCGTGAAAAACAACCTCGGATATGTAGTTTTTGGTTTTAAGATCTTCCAGTACAAAATCGGGCTTGCCCGCAACATGACAGCTAAATTTCAATTCCTCATACAAGGGCTGAAATTTAATGCCCGACACGCCGTTTTGTATAGCCTCAAGGAACGTGCTGATCCCGATGCCGTTTGGCGATACCACCCCCATACCTGTAACAACAACGCGCCTGCTCATTTTAAGTCAAGATGTTTAATAATGCCGGCAAATGTACCCCTTGCAACAATTTCCTTTTCGCAGTTCAGCATCTCCACAATGCATTTTAACTTACCAAAACGAAAATATTGTTTTTTAGAAATAACCGTCACCTTTTGGCCAGGTAAAACCATTTTGTAAAAAGAAACATCGGTTGAGGTAAGCACCGGGTACAGCGATGTATCGCTGGTAAAATCATTGCCGGGCTCTTTCATAATCAAAAATATACCCAGCACAACCAAACCAATCTGGGCCATAATTTCGGTAATGATAACGCCGGGTGTTACAGGATTACCTTCAAAATGATCTTCATAAAAAAAGGCATCCTGTTTAAGCGTAAAATCGCCGGTAACCCCGTTTTCATTTAATGATGTAATGTTATCAATAAAGCGGAAAGTAGATTTGTATGGTAAATGATTAAGTATATGGTTATTCATGTTTCTAAAAATCAATATAGTTACAAACAATGTTCGCCACCGTCAACATGAATCAATGCACCATTTATCCAAAAGGCTTCGTCGGTACAAAGCATATATATTACGTTTGCAACATCTGCGGGCTTTGTTAACCGGCCCATCGGGTTGTTTGCAGTGGCCAGTTCAATTAATTTATCGCTGCCCGGTATTCTTTTTAATGATGCCGTTTCGGTAACCCCGGCCTGTATCAGATTGGTTTTTAAACCAAAACGGCTGAATTCAACAGCCATGTATTTTGCAAGGCTTTCTAACGATGCCTTGGCGATAGATACCGCCGCGTAGCTTTCCCAATATTTATGCGCCCCATCGCTGGTAAGGCCTATAATACGGGCATCGGCGTTAAAAAGCCCGGCGTTAAGTAACAGTCTCGTCCAGTCAAGTAAACTATTGGCCATGGCATAGCTTGTGGCTTGTATATCGTCAGTTGAAAGAACAGCAGTGCTGTCGGCGTTTTCTGATTCGGTAGCCAGCGGTTTTAAATTGCCCCGGGCTATTGAATGCAGTAATAACTTAACACAATGTTTATGTACAGCAACTTCGGTAAATTGTTTTAAAAATAAATCGCGCCCGGTTTGTTCAAGCGCATTTATGTTAAACGGCAGTATGGTTACCCCATTTGCTTCAGCAATCTGCCTAAGTTTTATTTTGAGTGGTTTTTCGGTAATGGAGGTTTCACGGTACAAAACCGCTACGTTCATACCATGTGCGGCAAGCTTTTGCAAAGCCCCAAACCCGAAGCCGCCAGACCCCCCTAAAATTACAGCCCATGAACCCGAAAACTGTTTAGTTTTATCCATGTAAATTGCTGATAGTTAATATTGTCATTTATGGTACGGAAGATAGTGTAAATTATTTCGCTATTAAATTTCCGAAAAAAATTCAAACCCCAAAGTAAGCGAAAGAAAACCGGATTTTAATGGTGCAACCGCTATTAATTGGGCGTGGTTAAACCATTACAGGCAAAAAGCATCATATACAGTGACACATGGGTTTAAGTTATTAAAAAAATTTAAAACTAAATGAAGCAAAAACGGTTGCGCTTATGCTTTATGAGTAAAGAGCAAAGCTGTTTGCAGGGCACGTAATATTTATTACATTTGGTAAGCTTTATGAAGAATTATATTGAAAAGCGCATTGCTTTTGTTTGTTTTGTGCTGATAATTATGGCGGGTAGTAACACCACGCTTTATGCGCAGAAATTAGAAAAAGCTGCTTTTTATAAAGCAATGGCAAGCGATAATATTGACGAAATTAACCAGGAACTGGCCACATTTGCTGATGCCGGAACCGAAACAAAAAGCGGCTATGAGGGCGCTTTATTAATGAAAAAAGCCAGCCTTGCCGGCAAGCCCAAAGATAAGCTAAGCTTTTTTAAAGCCGGCCGAATTAAGCTGGAAACAGCCCTGCTGGCCGAGCCCGACAATACAGATCTGCATTTTTTACGTTTGGTTATCCAGGAAAAAGCACCCAAAATTGTGCATTACCGTACAGATATCGAAAAGGATAAAACTGTGGTAATAAAAAACTTTAAAACCTTGTCGCCTGTAGTACAGCGTGCAATAGTTGATTATACCAAAACATCTAAAGTTTTGCACACTGAAGACCTTAAACCTGCTGAATAATGAGTAAGAAGATCTTAGCTATTTACTACACCCAATCGGGTCAAATGCGCGATGTCATCGACTCGTTAACACAGCCTATTATTGACGCAGGGGCATCGGTTGAAAAGGTAGAGATAAAAATGGTAAACGGCTATAATTTTCCATGGACAGGTTCAAGCTTTTTTGGGGTTATGCCCGACTGTGTTTTAGGCGTACCCGCTCAAGTGGAGCCATTTTTATTAAAGGAAACCAAATACGATTTGATTATTGTTGGTTACCAGCCCTGGTTTTTATCGCCCAGCATCCCATCAAATTCACTGCTTAACCACCCCGACTTTATTAAAGTAGTACAAGATACGCCTGTTGTAACCATCAGTGCTGCCCGTAATATGTGGCTAAACGCCTTTGTGCGGGTGCGCAAATCTATTCAGGATGCCGGCGGAAGACTGGTTGGTAACATTGCCCTGGTTGACAGGCACCTTAACCCAATAAGTTTTGTTACTATTTTTTACTGGATGCTTACCGGTAAAAAAGAAAGCTACCTGAATATATTCCCCAAGCCAGGTGTTGATGAGCAGGAAATAAAAGACACCAGCAAATTTGGCAGGGTTATAGCGGCCAGGCTTAATATGGTTGACTATTGGGATAGCCTGCAGGACGAGCTAATGCACAACGACGCCGTAAACATTAAATACCCCCTGATGTTTATAGAAGGGAAGGCCAGGATTATATTTTCGGTTTGGGCAAAAATTATTTCCAAGCGCAAAAATAAGGGGGCATGGCTTGCAGCTTTTAAATATTATCTTTTTTTTGCCCTGTTTATTGTTGCCCCTATAGCCTTAACGGTTGATATGATTTTAATACGTCCGTTTTTTGGTGACAGGATACAGGAGAAAAAGAACTTTTACTTACAACTAAATTAAAAATATACATGTCTTTTAATCAGGTTTATATAAACGCCACAGCTGCTTTTCTGCCCAACGAACCCGTTGCAAATGATGATATGGAGCAGTATCTGGGTTATATCGACAATAAACCCTCTAAATCAAAAAAAATAGTACTGCGCAATAATGCCATAACCACCCGGTATTATGCTTTAGATAAAAATAAAAAGGCTACGCATACCAATGCCGAGATGACTGCATTGGCCGTTAAGGAACTGTTTAAAAATACCGATGCTAAAATAGAAGAAACCGATATCCTATCATGCGGTACGTCATCGCCCGATCAAATGATGCCAAGCCACGGGGTAATGACGCATGGCTGGCTTCCCGAGGCAGGTCCGATTGAGGTGGTATCGCCATCGGGTGTTTGCTGCGCCGGGATGCATGCCCTTAAATATGCCTATATGGCCATTAAATCTGGCGAAGCCAGGCAGGCAGTGGCTGCCGGGTCCGAAAGATTTTCGGGCCTGCTGGTATCTGATGTGTTTGAAGAAGAAGCGCAAAAGCTAAAGGAACTTACCGAAAATCCGTATATCGCGTTTCATAAAGATTTTTTAAGGTGGATGCTTTCTGACGGGGCATCGGCATTTTTAATGACAGATAAGCCAAATGAAACAGGCCTGAGTTTGCGGGTTGACTGGATTGAAGGTGTATCATACGCCAACCAGATGGATGCCTGTATGTACATGGGGGCCGAAAAACAGCCGGATGGCAGCCTGAAAGGTTTTATGGACTTTACGCCCGAAGAGATTAAAAATAAATCCATCTTCAGTGTAAAGCAGGATATTGGTTTGCTGAGTGACAATATTGTGCCTTTGGGCGGAGCCAAGATTAAAGAGATTTTTGAACGACGTGGGTTAACCACCTTGGATATCGACCACTTTTTACCCCATATCTCCAGCGACTTTTTTAGGCCGAAAATTTATGATATGGTGGAGATTTACGGCGGCGGTATCCCTTACGAAAAATGGTTTATGAACCTTTATACCGTAGGTAACGTTGGCGCGGCATCTGTTTACCTGATGATTAATGAGCTGTTTCACAGCGGCAAACTAAAAGTTGGCGAAAAAATATTGTTGTTGGTGCCCGAAAGCTCCAGATTTTCATATATGTACGCTATGCTAACCGTTGTTTAATCGTTTTAGCTGTTTGTAATGAAAAAGGAAAACGTACCCCAGGACCTAAGTTCGCTTGGTAAAATTACCAAAGAGGTTTGCTATGCTACCGATAGCGACGGGAGGTATGTAACCCAGCTTAGTGATGGATGGGATGTAAAAATAACTGCGCTTGATGTTGCCTGGCAGGAAATTGATGGCCGCATTGCCAACGCTAAACAAAGGGTTTTAAATGGAGAGGCCAGTCCGCTGTTGTTTTTTATGGAGTTGCGATTGATGGATTTGAGTATTTTGGCCGATTATACCGGCTTTTGGAAATGGCAGATAAAACGCCACCTGAAACCCGGTGTGTTTAATAAACTATCGGAAAAGGATTTAAAAAAATATGCCGAGGCCTTTAATGTAAAGGTTGAAGAGCTAAAAAGTATGGATGTGCATGAAGATTGATTTTGAACACGGACAAGCTGCACATTGCGAATCGGGGGTTACCAGTAATTTATTAAAAAAGATCTCGAACGGCAAAATAACCGAGCCTCTGGCTTTTGGTATTGGCGCCGGGCTGTTTTTTGTATACGTACCGCTAATAAAAATAAACAATGGGCCGGCAATTGCTTTTCGCTCTATGCCCGGCTTTATATTTAACCGTACCTGTAAATCACTGGGGATTCCGGTGATACAGAAAAAATTCAGTTCCAAAGAAAAGGCCGAGGCCGCTTTAATGGAAAGCCTTGAAGCCGGGCAGCCGGTTGGCGCACAGGTTGGGGTTTATTATTTATCTTATTTCCCTAAGGAATACCGCTTTCATTTTAATGCCCACAACCTTATTGTTTTTGGCAAGGAGGGGGATAATTACCTGATTAGCGATCCTATTATGGAACACGCTACAACGCTTACCAGCTATGAGCTGGAGCGCGTGCGTTTTGCCAAAGGGGCTTTGGCGCCAAAGGGACAATTATACTATCCTGCCAATCAAACGGAAATTACCGACGACCAGATCAGGAGTGCTATTAAAAGTGGCATCAAAAAGAATGTTTTCAACATGCTCTCTATCCCCGGCCCATTTGCCGGGGTAAGCGGGATAAAGTATACCGGCAACAAAATTAAGCGCTGGCGCGATAAGCTGGGCCTTAAAACCGCGGGCTTGTACCTGGCGCAATTAGTGCGTATGCAGGAAGAGATTGGTACAGGCGGCGGCGGGTTCAGGTACATTTATGCCGCGTTTTTACAACAGGCTAATGATTACCTGCCAAACCCGGTGTTGCTACAGGCGTCAGAAATGTTTACCCAGGCCGGCGATATGTGGCGAACAGCCGCCGTACAGGCCGCGGGTATTTACAAAGGCCGCATAGGCAGCCAGGAAGATTTTAATGTGATGGGCAACTATTTGTTAGAAATTGCCGAAATAGAAAAGAAAGCGTTTGCGCTGCTGAAAAATATTAAATGGTAACCATGAAATCCCTCGCCGTAAATATCGAAAACCTCTGTTTTCATTATCCGGGCAACTCGGGGGTGACTTACGACGGCCTAAATTTGAGGATTGCTGAAGGCGAGCGCTTTGGTTTGTTTGGGCCGAATGGCGCCGGTAAAACCACGCTCATGAATTTGATGACCGGCCTGCTGGTTGCCGATAAAGGCACGGTTGAATTGCTGGGGCATAAAATAGGCAACAAAAGCAAGGCTGTAAATAAGCTGTTTGGTTTTGTTCCGCAGGATTTTTCCTTTTACCAGGAACTTAGCCCGATAGAAAACCTGGATTTTTTTGGGGCCTGGTACGGCTTAAGCCGCAAACAGATAGCCCATCGTTCGGCTGAATTATTGGAGATATTGGGGCTTACAGATGTAAGCCACAAAGCCGTTGAAAATTTTTCGGGAGGAATGAAACGCCGGGTGAATTTGGCCATAGGGGTTATTCATAATCCGAAGATTTTGTTTTTGGATGAACCAACTGTTGGTGTGGATGTACAAACTCGCCACGCTATCATTGATTATTTAAAACAGCTGAATAAACAGGGCACCACGTTGATCTACACCTCGCACCAGTTAGCCGAAGCCGAGGGCCTGTGCGAGCAGATAGCCCTGGTTGATAAGGGCGAGATTGTTAGGGAAGGAAAACTGGATAGCTTGCTGGAAGAGTATGGCCACCAGGACCTGGAGGAACTGTTTTTAAATTTAACAGGAAAGGATTACCGGAACTAATGTTTAAGCTTTGGGCCTCCATAGTAAAAGATGTAAGGATATTGCTGCGCGACAAAGTAGGCATATCGCTAATGTTTATCATGCCCGTTATTTTGGTTATTGTGGTTACGCTTATTCAAAACAGCACCTTTCAGCTGATGAACAAAAACAAGCTCACCGTAGTGGTTTCTAATAATGATGCCGGTAAGCTAAGCAAACAACTCACAACCACCATCAGCAAAATTGGCATGTTTAAAGTGGTGCAGGCAGAATCAAAATTAAACGAGCAGCAAATGGGCGATGCCATGCATAACGCCGACGCCATGCTGGCCATTACTATTCCGCCCGATTTTTCGGCAAAGATTGAGGCAAAAGCCAAATCATCATCCAACAAAGCATTAAAAAGTTTTGGCCTGCAGGCCGACTCAGCTAAAGAAGAAACGCTGACAGCACCTACGCCATTGATCTTACATTACAATCCTTCCATACCCGAGTCTATCCGCTTTTCGGTAAACGGAGCCTTAACCAGCGCCTTACAGATTGTGGAAAGCCGGGAAACACTGCGCACACTCTATTTTGCTATAAACGAAAAGGAGATGCCCGAGAAGCTGGAACAGGAAATGCTGAACGGTAAGGCCGAAATAAAACAGGTGCCGGTATCAAAGGGCGGCAGCATAACCGCACCAAACGCCACCCAGCACAATGTACCCGCCTGGACTATATTCGCCATGTTTTTTATCATCATGTCGTTAAGTGGCAGTGTGGTGAGGGAAAAGGTTAGCGGCAGCTTTATCCGTTTAAAAACATTGCCTACTAATTTTGCTGTAGGCCTGTTATCTAAGCAGATCACCTATCTGTGCGTCACCTTGTTCCAGGCTATGGTAATTTTTTCGTTGGGATTATGGTTTTTTCCGTATATTAATTTGCCCGCGTTAAACTTACCGGCAGATATCTTTGGTTTGATATTGGTAACAGTTGCCGTTGGCTATTGCGCGGTAAGTTACGCCATTTGTGTGGGCGTGTTTGCTCATACGCAGGAGCAGGCAAACGGCTTTGGAGCGGTATCCATAGTGATACTATCGGCTATTGGCGGCCTTATGGTGCCTTCATTTGCCATGCCGGGGGCATTAAAAACAATAAGCTCATTATCGCCATTGCATTGGTGTATTGAAGCCTATTATGGCTTATTTTTAGAGGGCGCGGGATTAAAGGATGTTGTTATCAGCATTATTCCGTTGGTTGGAATTACATTTGTATTCCAGGCGCTAACATTTATTGGTTTAAAAAGAAAGAATTTAATATAGATACCAAATGGAAACTACAGAACTAAAAGAGAAGTTAAAAGTTCAGATCATTCAGTTCCTGAATTTAACTGATCTTACCCCGGCAGACATTAAAGACGATGAGCCATTGTTTGGCGATGGCCTGGGGCTTGATTCCATCGATTCACTGGAACTTATAGTACTGTTAAAACGCGAGTACGGCATCAACATTCAAGACCCTAAGGAAGGCCGCAAGGTACTTGTAGACGTGAACACCATGGCAAGGTATATTGAGCAAAACGGTCAAAAATAAACACGGATAAAAATTGGACAGGATTGTAGTAACCGGGATTGGAGTGATCAGCGCTATTGGCCACTCGGTAGCTGAAAATCATACTGCATTGGTACAGGGCAAAACCGGAATTATTAAGGGAGGGGGCAATTTCCCTTCGCGCTATTCGGGACTTCTGCCTTTCGGCGAAGTATTGACCGGCACTCAGGAATTAAAAACAAAACTTGGCGTAACAGAACCGGGCGTTACCCGCACTACCCTGCTTGCCTTGCAGGCGTTTAATGAAGCTATTGCCGATGCCCGGTTAACCCAAAATGAATTAACGGCCGCCGATACCGCGCTTGTGGGTGCTACAACCGTAGGTGGCATGTGCCTTACCGACGAGTTATACGCCAATACCCATGGCGATGCCGAACATATTGAATACGTAAAATCATACGATTATGCATCGGTAAACCTATTCATACAAACGCGTTATGGGATAACCGGAGTAATTAATACCCTGAATACGGCATGCTCGTCATCAGCAAATGCTATTATGTACGGTTGCAGGCTGATTAAGAACGGACTGGCAAATCGTGTAATTGTAGGCGGGGCCGATAGCCTGGCCAAATTCACGGTTAATGGTTTTAACGCCCTGCGGATTCTTTCGGATGAACCTTGTGCCCCTTTCGATCAAAACCGTAAAGGCCTTAATTTAGGTGAAGGCGCAGCATTTTTAGTATTAGAGAAAGAGGCCGATGCGACAGGAAAAAAGATTTATGCCAAGGTGAGCGGTTATGGAAATGCCAATGATGCCTATCATCCATCTTCGTTATCCCCGGAGGGCGATGGCCCGTACCTGGCTATGAAAAATGCATTGGATAATGCCGGGTTAAAACCAGCAGATATCGACTTTATAAATGCCCACGGCACCGGCACCGAGAATAACGACGAGGTTGAAAGCCGCGCTATGCTGCGCCTGTTTAACACCCTGCCCGGTTTTGCATCTACCAAAGGCTTTACAGGGCATACGCTTGGTGCAGCCAGCGCTATCGAGGCGGTGTACAGCATTCTGAATATCGACAGACAGGAACTATACCCTAATTTGAATTTTAATGAACCGATAACTGATATTGGCCTTGAGCCCGTGCAGGCTTACAACACCGGCACTATAAAACATGTAATGAGTAATTCGTTTGGTTTTGGCGGGAATTGTACATCATTAATTTTTTCAAAAGCTTAATGATGAAGTTGTATATCCACAAAACCACCTGTATTTCGCCCCAGCAAACCTTTGGGGATAATATCGACATTGAAACGCTTCGCCCTTCGGTTGAAAACAAGCTGTATGCCATTGAGCCTGCTTATCCGCAGTTTAAAGGCAATGCTTTACGCCGGATGAGTAAAAGTACCCGCATCGGCTCGGGAGCCGCCCTGCCGCTGCTTGCAGATGCCGTACAGCCCGATGGCATTATCATAGGCACCCAGGTAAGCGGAATGGAGGAGAACGGCAAGTTCCTGAACCAGATTATTGAGTATAACGAGGATATGCTCACACCGGGTAGTTTTGTGCAGGGTACCCCCAATACCATATCATCGCAAATAGCCTTTATCAGCAATAACAAAAACTATAACCTTACCCATGTTCACCGTGGGCTGGCTTTTGAAAACGCGGTTATCGATGCAGTCATGCTGCTGAATGAAAACCCGGATAGTTGCTATTTATTGGGTGGCGTTGACGAAATTTCGTTTAACAACTATACCCTTGATACCCTTGCGGGCTGGTTTAAGAAAGAAGATTGCCTGAACAGCGACATGTACAGTTCTACAACCGATGGTAGTCTGTCTGGCGAAGGAGCGGCCATGTTTATGGTTAGTGGTAATAAACAAAACGCCATGGCGCAATTGAAAGCTATAACTACCATACATAGCGCCGATGTTGAGGTGATTAAAATCCGCATTAAAAAGTTTGTTGAAGAAAACCTTGCCGAAGGCGAAAAGCCAGACTTGCTGTTAACCGGCGAAAATGGCGATAAGCGCTCGCTCCCTTTTTATACTTCCTGCGATAGCTTGTTCGATAAATATACCACCATAGCCCGCTTTAAGCATATGTGCGGCGAGTATCCAACGGCATCGTCATTTGCACTTTGGCTGGCCTGCAATTTTGTTAGCGGGGCGTTAATCATGCCGCAGCATATGATAAAAAGAAACGGCGAAGCAAGTAGTTTTAAAAATATACTGATATACAACACCCATAAAGTTGGGCAACATAGTTGTATGCTGGTGAGTGTGCCCGCATAAATTTCTGTTTTTCTGTAGGAGACGCATAATTGCGTCTCCCGCGTGCAAATCACACATGCAAATCGGCCCTGAAAATCCTGAATGTCCTGCGGGAAGCGCAATTATGCGCCCCTATCACCTCCCTCGAGGTTAGCGTAGCGTAACTCGTGGGTTAACCTGGTTTAAGCCTCCGGCTTAGCTTCAGCTGAAAGCTGAAACCAGCGGTAGTCGCGAGTTAAAAACCCCGCGACAGATAAAACAATTTAAGATAATATAAAGATTCACTTTGCAACGCGCCAATATCCCATGCGTCTTATCTTCTGGATGATTTAACGTTATATCAGCCATTATCAACAGAAATATGCCGTCTCCAATAAAATACTTGGCCCTTATTTACTTCTTTCTATCCAATTGGGCACATGCGCAAACGCATGCTTTGTTAGATTCGATGACCCACGCCATCGAAAAGCAGGAATACACCGGCGTCCACAGCATATTGATATCCAAAGGTGGCAAACTAATTTACGAGCATTATTTTAACGGTTATACTGCCGATTCGCTGCACGATTCCCGGTCGTCATTTAAATCTATAACCAGCCTGCTGATGGGCATTGCCATTGATAAAGGCTTTGTGAAAAATGCAGATCAAAAGGTTTATGCGTTTTTCCCTGAGTATAAATCATTTGCCAATAATGATGCACGGAAACAGCTTATCACCATCAAAAACCTTTTAGAAATGCGGTCGGGCTTTGATTGTAATGAATGGGATGATGACGGTAAGGATTGCGAAACCGACATGGTAAAAACTAAAGACTGGGTTAAGTTTTCGCTGGATTTGCCTATGAAAAACGATCCCGGTACAGTTTGGAACTATACGTCATGTAACCCAATGATCATTAGTGGTATTATCAGCAATGCCTCCCATATGTCTGCTATGGCCTTTGCTAAAAAACATTTGTTTGATCCGTTGGGGATTACCAGCTACCGCTGGACAGTTGATCCCGCCGGACATGGCGCCACTGCCGGATCCTTTTTCCTGCTGCCAAAGGATATGATTAAAATTGGGCTGCTGGTAAAAAACAATGGCGTTTGGCGGGGAAAACGGATAGTATCGGCACAATGGCTCAGGGCATCAACCACAGCCACTATTTCAATTCCCGATTTTTCGTTTGTTAAATTGAGCAGGAATAAAATGGCCACTCCGCAGCATGCTTATTACGGCTATTACTGGTACAACGAAAAGGTAAAAACTCCGGGTTATACGGAAGACGTTGTTTTTGCCTCGGGCAATGGCGGCCAGTACATTATGATTATTAAAGATTTAGATTTGGTAGTTGTATTTACCCAGGGCAATTACAATAACTGGAAGGCCAAACGGGCTTTTGATTTGTTGGTAAAGTATATAATTCCGGGGTGTAAGTGAGTTTTTAACTAATAAATTCGAGATTACTGGTAGGCCGGGAGCCCAAGCATCTTATCAACCCGAACAACCCGATATCCCTTCGCCCTTACCTCCCCCAAAAAGTTTGGCAGCATAGCCACCGTAACCGGGCATCTGTCGTGAAATAAAAAGATTGCTCCAGGTTTCATTTGGAGGGTTACTTTTTGTAAAAGCACATCAGCATCTGTAGACATAGTATCGTACGACCGAACACTCCAGCCTATGGGCAAATAGCCGCCTTTAATAATCGCGTTTTTTAGGTTGGGGTTCATCACCCCGTAAGGCGGCCGGAAGAGTTTTGTTTTTTTACCGATGACTTTATCTAATTCGTTGTCCAGCTGCTGCATCTCGGCAAGCATTTTTTTTGAGGGGAAAAGATCGAACAAGGCAGCGTGTGTATAGCTATGGTTGCCGATGATATGGCCACTTGCATCCATTTGCCTTATGATGGCTTCATTGCCCGCAATACGTTCGCCAATGCAAAAAAAAGCGGCTTCGACGCTGGCATCTTTCAAAATTTGTAAAACCTGCGGAGTTCCTTCTGATACTGGGCCATCGTCAAAAGTTATCGCTATTACTTTATCGGTTGTTTTAGCCGAGCAGTACATCGGCATAAAAAAACCGGAGCTTACAAAATAGCAACCATAAGCAACAATAAGCGAGTATATAAATATGATTGCCCCATATGCCAGCCAGCTTACCCCATATGTTTTGTCGGCCCAGATGGTAACACCCAGCAGGATTAGGAATGCGATATTGGTGTTTCTGAATGTTAGCACGCCGATAGCAACATTAACGAATGACAGGTGTTTTGGTAATGGTTATAAACCAATATTTTTTTAATCGGGGTAATGGGTTCCGACCCCGGAATAGTATTTGTTTTAACAATTTGCGCCGCATACCATAACGCGAAGGCCGATGATGTGGGGTACTCGCCACACAGGTGTTTATACCTGGTAACATTACAGTAATTAAATAACGATCCCTCCAGGTAATCGTAAACGGCATCATTGTGGGCATCGCCGTTATTACCTGCTACCACCAGGCTGATATCATACATGCTGAGGTCCTGTACTGCCAGGAAAGCTTCAATTTGCTGTTCAACCGCTGCGTGGCTGCCCGGTTTATAAAACGTGGCTACTGCATCCAGCTTAGCCAGGTCGTTTCCCGATGCTTCATTGGTTAACAGGAAAAATGCCGAGCCTTCACCTGCAACGGTGCCTTTTGAATTGGCATTATAAAGGTCGGTATTGGAGATGGCGCTCCGTTTATACAGGCCAAACCTGCTCAGTATGCTGTGGCTGATATCGGTTATCTCGTCAATACCGCCTACCAGTACGTTTTGGGCTTCACCTTCCTGCAATAGCATCTGCGCGTCGAGCAGGGAGCACTCAAACGATGAGCCGCCATTTACAAACGTGTTATTGTAATTGTTGCAATGCAGCAGCAAAGCCACCTGCGCGCCAATGGTATTATGGGTTGATTGGATAAATGATGTTGGGGTAAGCAACTCTTCGCCGCGCTCAACCATTTTACTTAAAAATACGCCGGTATCTTCCAGGCAACCATAGGCTGTACCTGTAATAATGGCATCGGGATTGGTTACGCCTCCATCCTGCAAACAGGCCATGGCAGATGCCACGCCCATTTTAATAACCCGGCTCATGCGGCGGATAAGCTTTGGATCGATGAGCTCTTTATAATCGGGCGTTAGGCAGCTGAGGCGGTTGCCTTCATAGGCAACTACTTCATCCAGGAACGGAACATTTCCGAATGTTTTTTGGGGCGATATGTTTGCTGTTGAACGGATATACATATCAGGCCGGTAGTTTTGAAAATATTAATGACGAACAGTTACCCCCAAAACCAAAGGAGTTGGAAAGCACGTGGTTTAAATCTGCGTGTTGTGTAAAACTTGTTTCGGGCGCAAAAGGATGATCAGGAATCTGTGTCTCAAATCGCAGGTTGGGGTAAATAAATCCCTGTTGCGCCGAGAGCGCCGAAAACACAGCCTCGATACCCGCGCTTGCGCCCAGTGTATGCCCGGTGAATGATTTAGTCGAACTCATTTTAGGGAAGTGAGGTTCGAACAATCGTTTAATCGCCGTCCCTTCGGAGTTGTCGTTGTTTTGGGTACCTGTACCATGCAGGTTGATGTAGCCGATATCCTCCGGCTTTAACCCGCTCATTTTTAAAGCACCGTCCATCGCCATAAAAGAGCCTGTGCCATCAGGCGATGAAGCCGTTTGATGGTAAGCATCGTTGGCGTTGCAATAGCCGCTCAGCGTGCAGTAAGGGGCTTTTTGAAGCCCTGTCGCAACCCGTTCAGATACCAAAGTAATGTACCCGGCACCCTCGCCAAGGTTTAAGCCACGGCGGTTGGCGTCAAAAGGCTGGCAATATTGGGTATCCAATATCATGAGCGTATTAAAGCCGTTTAGCGTAAAGCGGGTAAGCGCATCGGTGCCACCGGCTATAACCACATCAAGTATGTTGTTTTTGATGAGCCTTGCGCCGTACATAATGGCATTGGCTGATGATGAGCAGGCTGTACTGATGGTACTTATATAATTTTTTATCCCCAATTCATCGGCTACCAATTCGGTTACCTTGCCGCACTCGTGGTTAACCACATTACGCAATTTACCTTTTGCCGGGTTGGCCATAAATTGTTCAAAAAAACCTTCGGTTTTATCCATGCCGCCCACGGTGTTGGCCGATATAAAACCCGTACGTAGCGATGCGAAATTTTGGATGCCTGCATCATTTTTTGCTTCCCTTGCCGCGATGAGGCTTAGCATAGCCGTGCGACTTATATCGGGGCCATAGCCTGATAATAGGGCCAATTCATCATTGCTCAATTTAACTTCGGCAACCGGGAAGGTATCTTGATGTACGGTTTGGAGGTATTTAATTTTATCGATGCCCGCGCGGCTGTTCCGGAGCGCGTTAAGGCATTCGGCGGTATTGTTGCCAATACCCGAAATTACACCTACACCCGCTACAAAAACAGTTTTGCTCATTATTATATCTGTTTGCCGGTTATTAAGCCGACAGGTAAATATTATTTAAATTTTCTGCACTAAACGGCGCAGATGTTAGGTCTGCATCCTTTTCTACCAGGCATAAAACAGCTTTGTAATCTTCCTGCAACACATCAACCCAGCCGCAAATGCAGGCTTGCAATATATTATTATTTAATAAATATGCCACGTACTGCTGTATAAATGCGGCATCAAAAGTTTCAAAGACAAAAAAAGCATTCTCCCCCTTAAACTTGTTTTTAATGCTGATCTCGCCGATAACAATATTGGGCAAAGTATACACAAACAAGGCGGGGCTGGCAATAGTTTTGGCCTGATCGTAATATTTAATGTCGGCATCCAGGCTGGAGTTGGAATTTGCTAAAACGATACCAACTTCCTGCTCTTTATATTTTTTACTGATATCGTTATCCTTCAGCAATACTTGCGATGCCAGCAAACCCAATTTGGACAGGTTATCCATTTTATAAAACTTGGGGTACTTAACCTCCAGAAATTGGTAGGCCGAAAGCAGGAATGCCCCGACATCACCCCCCTGATTTTCAAAAACAGGTTTGCCATTGCTGTAAACAACATTATTGCTGATGATGCAGTGCGATGTAATATGTAGTGCTTCTGTCAATCTTATATCTGTTATTTGCTTTTAGCTTTCCGCCTTATGCTTTCAGCTTTTTCGCAGTACAATTGCCGCGTTACAGCCTCCAAAACCAGATGCTGTTTTTAAGCAAGCGGTCAAAGGTATAGTTTGTATCTCTTTTGCCACGTTAAGTGGTTGGGTAACTCCCAACTCATGAAATCCCCTGGTGGGGATAATAATGTTGTGCTTTAATGAATGAGTTGCTATTATCGCCTCGATAAGTCCCGAAGCGCCAAGGGTGTGCCCGTAATATCCTTTTAAGCTGTTCACAGGAATATCCTGCATGCCCGCCAGGTTAATGGCTTTGGCCTCCATCTCATCATTATAAACGGTAGCAGTACCATGGGCCGATATAAAATCGATGGCTTCCGATTCAACTCCTGCGCTTTTCAATGCCGAGTTAATGGCATCAAAAAGTTCTTCACCGGTTTTTGACGGGCCCGAAATATGGTTGGCATCGTTACTAACCGAACCGCCCGCCAGTTGAATGTTTTCTGCTTTTTGTTGATTTGATGATAGGATAACCGTGGCGGCACCCTCGCCTAAATTAATGCCATCGCGGTTTAAATCAAAGGGTTTGCAAGGTTGAGCGCTGATAGCCTGAAATGACTGGAAGCCCGATAGCACAAACCGGGTGATCACATCGCCGCCAACCACAACGGCATTATCGTACTGCCCCGACTGGATCAGGCGCATCCCGGTAATCATAGCCATTAAGCCCGAGATACAGGCATGCGAAACTATCAGCGGCTTATTTACGAACCCAAACCTTTCGGCAACTAAATTTGCTGATGTTGGCAGCGCAATGCGATGGCTTAAGCCGGGGCTATCGGCATCTGTTTCCAGAATGCTGATATTGCCTTTGGTGGTGGAGATAATGAGAATTGTTTTTGGATCGGTGCTATCTATACCACTATCTTTTAAGGCATCAGTAATGGATGCTATCAATAACTGCTCAAATTTTGTGTAGTTGCCTGGTGCAGGTAAAAACTCCTGGCCATCATCAAATACGGACGCGTAAAAGGGAACCGCCGATTTATCGCCCGCCGGATGCTCCTTAATCCCTGAAATATTTTGGGTAAGCTTATCAAAATTTTCGGCAGAGGTGCTGCCTATGGGCGACAGGATATTATCGGCAACAATAAAAACGGACTTCATTACTTACAAACAGCTCCTCTCATCACTTGTTTTTATTGCCAAAAATTATAGTAATTATACCATTGCCCGGGATACTTTTTCACGTATTTTTCCATCTCGCCAACAAAATCATTGGTCATTTGCTCCATCCCGGCTTCTTTGCCCAAATGTAAATATTCCTTAATTGTGCTGGCGTAAAAATGATAGTGAAACTTAGTTTCTTTCATGGCAAAAACGTAGGCAACCGGAACCCTGAATTTTTGAGCCAGGATAAATGGCCCTAACGGGAATTTGGCATCCTCGCCCAAAAAGTTTTTGGTAATGGTTTTATTGCCCTCCAGGTACCTGTCGGCATGCATGCACACCAGTTCGTTATTCTGAAAAGCTTCATTGATTTTGAAGATGTGCGATATATCATCCTTAATTACAATAATATTAACGCTTAGTTTGCCGGTAACCCTTTCCATAAAGGCTTTTATCTGCTGGTCTTCGCCATCAAACATCACAATGTTAATGCGGGTGTTGATATGCTTCAGCAAATCGCCGGCTATTTCCCAGCTGCCAATGTGTGCGCTTAAAAGCAGGCCGCCTTTGCCCATGGCCGCAATTTGGTTCAGGTTACTACGGCCATCAAACTCAAAGGTGAATTTGTTGCGGATACCCGACATGACCACTACCTTATCAATAATGCTTTGGCCAAAAATGAAATAGTTTTGGTAAACCTTAAATAGTGCTTTAACGTGCCCATAACTAAGGCGCTTGTGGAAGTAGTAATAAATGCTTTTTGACGATTGGTACGAGAAAACTACGTAGTAAAACGATACAAACCGTAACAAAAAATAAGCGGGACTAACCCCGCCATATTTTAAAATAGCCAGAAATACCGAATAGCCCCAAGGCTTACCTTTTGATTTTCCTTTCCAGGACGACATTTAAACAAGCTCCTTCGGCTGTACTTTAGTTGCTACGTAATCGTAAAAATCCTGGAAGGTAACAATGCCGGTAAAATCTTCGGGCTGCACCTTAAACGCAAAATTGGTTTCAATAACAACCACCAGGTCGATATAGTCAAGGCTATCCAAACCAAGTGTATCTTTTAAAACGGCATCGGGTGTAATGGTATCAATATCTACCTCAAATTCTTCAGACAGGAAGGAATTTATTTTTGCAATGATCTCTTCAGTTTGCATAATGGTTTAAATTAATTAGCTAACATTTTGGATGAATCAGGGCGACACCCAAATGCTACGTAATAGGTTGTAAAAGTTTTTAAATATGTTATTTATTTAGTGTGCACGGATATACCTGTTAAAGGGCATTTCAAAAATAAAATAATTGTTGGTGTTTATAAAGAACGATTTAGGTTGTTACATTCGCTGTTGCTTTGGCTTAACCGGTGGCTTTAAACCTATTCCTGCACTGTATACATCACCCGCCCCCACCAATCCCTATATTTAGGAAAAAACAATAACGTTTAATTAATAAAATTAATTAAACAATTTTACAAAAATACAAAATAATAAAAACATTTACCCATCTTTTGTGTATCGGAACAATAAAATATTTTAAATGCCCGAACAGTTGACCAGTCACGCTATATATCGTAAATCCATAAATTTCATCAATTTTAAAGCGATTGCCCGGGCCTTCTTAAATATATAACCCAAATCACAAACCAAATATTATTTTTGTAGATGACGAGCGAACCTGCAAAAAGGTTACGGCGTTTAAAAACAACTTAAACAAAACTGATTGATGGTTGCCGGTGTTGGGATAGATATGATAGAGATTGACCGCGTGGCTGTCAAAATTGAAAAGGGCAGCGGCTTTCGCGAACTGGTGTTTTCGGAAAATGAAATAGCTTATTGCGAACGTAAGGCTGATAAGTACCAGCACTATGCAGCACGTTTTGCAGCCAAAGAGGCGTTTTTTAAAGCATTGGGCACAGGCTGGCTAAACGGTACAGCTTTTAACGAAGTGGAGATTAGCAACAATGCCGATGGAAAACCCGAACTTACGCTGATTGGCCAAACCGGCGAATTATTAAATGGTGACGGCCCAATGAAAATTTCTGTATCATTAACCCATCTTAAAACTATCGCATCGGCCGTTGTAATTATCGAAAAGTGACAGATCAAACCACATTTATATCGCAGGAACAAATAGTGACCATGCAGGAACAAAAACTGCAGGAATTACTGGCTTATCTTAACATTCATTCGCCTTTTTATAGGGAATTGTTTGATGCAAATAATATCAATATTGATGATATTAAAACGCTGGATGACCTGAAACTGATCCCCACAACCGTAAAGGAAGACCTGCAAAAGCGTAACGACGATTTTATGTGCGTTAGCCGCGACCAGATCATCGAATACAGCTCAACATCGGGCACATTGGGTAGCCCGGTTACTATTGCCCTTACCGAGAATGACCTTTTACGGCTTACCTATAATGAATATAGCTCCTTTACCTGCGCAGACGGAAAGCCCGAAGATGTGTACCAGCTGATGCTCACGCTCGACAGGCAGTTTATGGCCGGTTTAGCTTATTACTCTGGCATCCGTAAAATAGGGGCAGGCATTATTCGCCTTGGTCCCGGGGTGCCATCATTACAATGGGAAACCATTTTAAGGCTTAAGCCTACCGCTATTGTTGCGGTGCCATCGTTTATTTACAAGCTGATCCAATACGCCCAGGAGCATGGTATCGATATCAATTCAAGTTCGGTAAAAAAAGCGGTTTGTATTGGCGAGAATATCCGCAACACCGATTTTTCGCTCAATATCCTCGGTAAAAAAATAACCGATGCCTGGGATATCAAACTATACTCTACGTATGCATCAACCGAAATGCAAACAGCATTTACCGAATGCGGGTATGGCAGGGGCGGACACCATCAGCCCGAATTATTGATTGTAGAACTGCTTGATGAAAATAACCAACAGGTTGCCCCCGGCGAACCTGGGGAGGTAACCATTACCACGCTGGGCGTTGAAGGCATGCCTTTGTTGCGCTATAAAACCGGCGATATTTGCCTGTACGATGATAAGCCGTGTGAATGCGGGCGAACTACCTTACGTTTATCGCCAATTATAGGCCGTAAAAAGCAGATGATCAAATTTAAAGGCACCACGCTTTACCCACCATCGCTTTTTGATTTGCTGAATGGGATGGAGGAAATATTGGATTTTGTTGCCGAGGTTTACTCCAACGAGATTGGTATGGACGAAGTGCTGCTGCACATCCTGCCGGTAAATTATACCGATGAGTGCGACCGGAAGATCCGGGCCAATTTACAGGCAAGGTTAAGGGTAAGCCCACATGTTACCTACGTGCAGTACGATGAAATTCAGAAGATGCAGTACAAAGAATCGGGCCGCAAACCGTTTAAATTTATCGATCGCCGGAAATAAAAATATCCTCGGGCAATTCAGCCGGTAATTCATCTTCTGATGGCGATTTGCCGAAGATTTTATCCAGCAGGTTTAATATTGGTACGGTCATAAACGTGGTTACCAGTGCCATAATCACCAATATGGCAAATACCTCTTTGTTTAGTACGCCCAGGTCGTAACCAATATTCAGTACAATCAACTCGACCAGGCCACGGGTGTTCATTAACGCACCTATGGATAGGCTATCCTTCCAGCTTTGCCCCACAAATTTGGCTGCCGATGCACTGCCCACAAATTTGCCGGTAACGGCAACCAGTATGGTTACGACGCAAACTCCCCATAAGTATGCATCGTTCAGCAGGCCAATTTGCGTGCGTAAGCCGGTAAAAACAAAAAACAAAGGCAGCAATAAAAATAGGGCGACATCCTTAATGCGCTCCACAAACACCCCGCGAAAGGTAATGTTATCGGGCATTACAATACCGGCCATAAATGCGCCAAACAGCGCATGGATGCCGATGCTTTCGGTGGCGTATGATGAAATAATGAGCGTTAAAAAAAACATAGCTACCGGCATACCCACATAACCCGGCCTGATGTTGCGGCTGTAGATGCGTTTTAAAAGTGGTTTTACGCCTTTAAGCATAATTAACACATAGGCAATGGCCATCAGGGCGGTATAAACAAAACTCATTACCGAGCCCGCCTTAACCACTGCTATTACAACCGTAAGCAGGCACCAGGCAGTAATATCATCGGCAGCGGCGCAGGTAATTACCAGAGCACCAAGGCGTGTTTTGTTAATGCCTCTTTCCTGGCAAATGCGTGCCAACACCGGGAACGCTGTAATGCTCATGGAAATACCCATAAACAAGCCAAACGAAAAGAAAGGTACCCCTGCAGGGGCCAATGATTGATAGATAAAATAAGCCAGCCCTATACCCAATGTAAACGGAATGATAATACTGGCATGACTAATGACAATGGCATCCTTGCTTTTGCTTTTAATTGCGCGCAAATCAAGCTCCATGCCTATCACAAACATGAATATGATTAAACCAATCTGGCTCAAAAACTGCAACGATCCTAACGAAGCTGCCGGGAAAATAGCATGCGAAAACGCCGGGAAAAACCGGCCCACAAGCGATGGGCCTAAAGCTATCCCTGCAAATATTTCGCCGATAACGCGGGGCTGCCCCATTTTTTTACACACCCATCCTGCCATATTACCCGCTATTATTATCACGGCTATTTGCGCCAGTAGGGTAGCCAGGGGCCCGGTAATGTTTTTTATCAACCCATCGGTAAACTGGTGTACTGAGCTTTTGCTGCTTGCCGCCAGTTTTACGATGTTACGGCCTTTTTCAAGTTCGCTGCCGGCCGTTAATGCCAGGTATATTAAAAAGGAAAATCCGCCAATAAGGAGGATGTAAAAAAACACGTTCCTGAATTTCTTCATTTTTTAAATACCCCTTTAAATTTAAAAAAAGTGGAAGCCTCATGCTGAATGGTAGCATCTACCTTTAATGTATCATCATCGGCAGTGGTATAGGTTACCTGCATATCGGCGGTGCTGTTTACCTGCGGGTTTAATATGGCTAAAAACTTCATATCGCCGGCTTTAAGCAGTTTTGTTTTGGTGCCGACGATGTTTTCCAGCACTTCTTTCACCATTTGCATCATACAAACCCCCGGCACAACCGGCTGGCCGGGAAAATGACCTTCAAAAATCTGGTGACCCGCATTCAGGGTGATGGTAGTTTTTGAGGTATTACCATCGGTACTTGGCGCGGTAAATTGAAAAAACGATTCCTGGAGCATATGTATTTAGCTTAAAGCTCAACGCCGAAAGCTCAAAGCTTTTTGCTTTAAGCCAGGGGCTTTGTGCTTTTTATATTGTTAAAATTTCATTCGAAAGCCTTCAGCTTTGGGCTTTGAGCCTTCAGCCTTAGGCTTTCCACTCATCGCTCTATTTTTTTTAAACCGATGGTAAATTTAAAGTTTTTATGGTCGATACCTATAGTATCGGGTACGCCATTTTTGTAATTGGCCATGGTAGCAACCGCAACTGGTTTCCTTTTGGATGATTTTTCCATTCGTAAAAGGGCGTCGCCGGCCATATTGGTAATATAATAGTTGGCGCCTTTTTCCTGCGGAAGCACATAATATAAATGCGAGTTATCCTTAAGCATATAACGCTCATGGCTGCCCTCCTGGCGCATCAGTATCAAATCAAAATCCTTTCGCAATGTTTTAATTACCGGGCCTTTATCCATTTGCGGAATGATGGAATATACTTTAAAGCTACCATCTTTAAGAAATGCGAAATCAAAAAATTTTACGCCCATCTCGCTCGAGAATACAATGCGGGTACTGCTATCGGGCATCACCTTCATCAGCAGCAGGCCGCTTAAATGGTGGGTTGTTACGTTGATTTCGGCGTTATACAGCACAACCGAAAATTTGGGGCGAAACCGGTAGATATGATCGAAATTACCTGTAGCCGGCTTCAGGTTTTTATAAACCGAAGTGCAGCCGGCAAGTGCAACCAGGCAACTACTTAGCAGCAAAAAGCGCGTCAGGCAGGTTTGCATTAATCTCTTTATTTATAAAGTGGATGGTAGTATTATCGCCGGATGGCTCCTGCATATCAATATTGCTTACCGAGTTGTCTTTTTTATCAACCGAGATATTGATCGACTTAAAAAAATCTTTTATCCCTTTTGATAGCGGTGCCAGCTCGACCAGGTAGCTCCCCTTGTTTTCAAACACCTTTACTTTAAAATCGGGGTTGCTGAGGATTGATCCCTGCACACAATCGATAATGATCTTATTAATTTGCTGGAAGAGTTTGTTGGATTTGGTATTGATTTTATTTTCCTTTTGCTCATCCTTTACCAAAATATTGTCTTTGTTGATGATCATCAGGTATTTGGATGGTTGCATATATTCCATCCGCACCATGTTATCCTTTTTAAACCAGAATTTCCCTTTGGATGTAATCTTTTCTGACAGCATGCTCAGATTTTTCTCCTGCACAAAATCGCTTTTAATGCTGGTTGTTTTTTGTGCCGTAGCCGTAAACTGGGCTTTAAATGCCGACAGATCGGTAAGCTGGCTATATCCTGCATGCTGCGCACTGGCGGTAAATGCGGCGGCGAGCATGGCTACAGTAAGTATTAGTTTATGAGTTTTCATTATATAGACACGAATTACACGAATGGAACGGATTTACGCGGATCATTATTATTTAATTATTTAGCAGAATAGTGACCGCACCAATTCGTGAAATTCGCTTTAATTGTCGCCGCCCTGCAAATATTCGTGTTTATTTACGCTGCCTGGTTAGCTGTAATGTACTCGGCCATGGTACGTACTGATTGAAATACTTTGGGGCCATCCTCGGCTTTTGAAAGCTTAATTTTATAGATGGTTTGCATCAAAACTATCAGCTCCAAAACATCTATCGAATCCAATCCTAACCCATCGGCAAACAACGATTCATCATCGCCGATATCGCCTGGCTTAAGATCTTGCAGGTTTAATTGATCTATGATCTGTTCTTTCAGATCATTCATTAATTTGTCCATTTTATAACTATACAGGCGAGTTAATTTGGTCGCCTAACTTAATAATTCGTGCTAATTTTTTTATTGCCGTATCATGATGTTTAACATACGGGTTCTCCTGGTCCCACACATATCCTGCCAAAACAGAGCAGATCTGGTTTTTAATCTGGGGAACAAAAGTACCCGAAAAAAAGATGGTATCAAGCGTTCCTTCGTACCAGGCATTTACATATGAGCGGAAAACATCTACGCCCTGCATTACCTTTTCGGTGTATTCCTTTTCCCAGTCAATGTCTTCGCCGTTTAGCTTGCGGATAACCAATTTTGCTGCATTTTGACTGGATACAGTTGCCAGTGTAACACCCGATGAAAAGATGGGATCTAAAAACTCGGTAACATTGCCTGTAAGCACAAAGCCTTCGCCGTGAAAAGTATTGGTGGTGCTGCTCCAGGCCTGTAATATCCTTGGTTCAAAAACAAATTCAACATCTTTAAAGCGCTCGCTCAGGTAAGGCTCCGCTGCAATCAGGCTGCGCAGTTTACCTTCGTCATCAGCGCCTTCATAACTTGCAAAAAAATCCGGATCGCCTACAAAACCCAATGAGGTTACGCCACTGGAGAATGGAATGATCCAAACCCAAACGCCGGGTTTGTGTACCACAATGGTGATGCGGTTGGGTTCTTCAAACAGGTTGCGCTTTACATCTACTGTATGTGTAAATAAAGCCTTTCGCTGCGGCAGGCCCGATGGTTTGTCGAGGTTAAATAATTTGGGGATTACCCGGCCATAGCCACTGCCATCAATAATAAACCGGGCCTCAATTTGTGTTTGGTTGCCTTCAATATCTTCAACAGTTGTTATCGAATCAGATCCGTTAAATTTGATATCGGTAACCGTGGTTTCATAATGCACGGGGATACCCATTGTTTCGCAGGTATCGGCCAGGGTTTTATCAAACTCAGCGCGCGGCACCTGCCATGTCCAGTTCCAGCCATCAGTAAACTGATCGGAAAAGAAGTAATCGCAGATAACGCCATTTTTTACAAACTTGGCGCCAAATTTTTTCTGAAATCCTTTTGCCTCCACAGCTTCAACAAAGCCGGCATCGGTTAATGCTTCCATACAGCGGGGCAACAGGCTTTCGCCAATTACAAAACGCGGAAATTTTTGCTTTTCAACAATTTTAACTTTAAACCCTGCTTTATTCACAATAGAAGCAGCCACCGTACCCGCCGGGCCGGCGCCAATTACCAACACGTCAACTTTTTCTGTATTCATCAATTTATCTCTTTTGTGTTCATTATTCTGAGGCCTGGTTTCTGTGGCCTGTGGTCGGAGGTCTGTTTATTGTTTTCGACCTCGGGCCACAGGCCACAGAACCCACCCCTCAGAACCCATATTTCTTTTTCCACTCTTCAAAAAACACAGGGTTGGTTAACTGAAGCATAAAATTATCGCGTTGTAAAAACACCTGTACGGTTGAGCCGGTAACCACAACCTCGCCGGTTGCAGCGTTTAACAGCCTATAGTTAAAATTTAACCGCGCTGCTTCGCTTGGTATATATTCGGTTTCAATAATTACCCTGTCGCCGTAGCGCAAAACCTGTTTGTATTTGCAATCGATGCTTACAATAGGGGTTACGTATTGGTTATTGTAAACTGTAAGGTAGTCAATACCGTATGCTTTCCCAAAAGCTTCCCTGCCATCTTCAAAATAGCGTACATAGTGCCCGTGCCACACAATGCCCAGCGAATCAACCTCGCTAAACTTCACACTTATCTCGGTGGCATTTATCAGTGTTTTTTGCAATTCTTCGTTCTGTTTACCGCCAATACATTTATGCCGGCGTCATTTTTGTAAAGGATGCATCTATGCGGGTAAAGGCACAGATGCATCCTTGTTAGTACTTTTTATTTCCAGCTGTTATAATCAGATTTTACATCTTTCATTACGTTTAAAAACGCTTTTGCCCAGTAGTTTCTAAGGCCAAAACCCCCTGGTTTGCCTTCGTAATATTTGGTAAGCAAAACCGTTTTGGTTTTCATATCAACAAAGGTTATCCAAACACCGGCCTTATCAAGGCCTTTGTTCATGCCGCTTACAAAAAAGATATAGCCAATACCTTCCTTGCTCTGGAAATCATAATTTTTTACAATAGCCGTAATTTTTGCTTCATCCAATAATTTAAAATCGCTTGGATTATCGGTATAAAGTTTATCAAACTTTGCTTTGGCGTTTGAAGACTTAGCTACATCAAGGGCATAGTCAACAGAACTGTGGTGAATTGATTCGGCCACATCATATTTCTTTTGCTCGGTAACAAAAAGACGGTTCCATCCTACGGTATAGTCGTCTCTGAATTCTTCGGGCGTTATATCATCTTTTCTTCCAATGCCCATTACCTTGGCTTCGGCTGTGCCTATAAATTTTGTTTGTGTAAAATCAAGTCCTAACCAGGTAATTTTAGCACTGCCCGAAAAAATATCGGCTTTTGTGCTTTGCGCTACAGCAGGCAGGCTGCTTACAACTGTTAGTAAAAAGGCTATTAGCCAGGTGTTTTTTGTAGGTTTCATTTTGTAGATTAATTTATTTATTGTTGAATTATAAATACTTTCATCTGGCACTGCGCCAACGTTTCATCCCCACACTTCACCTTTCCCGATATCAGCGTTACATCAAATATTTGATTATCAATGATAATTTCCGTTTCTAAGATATCATTAATTTTAGGCAAAGAAAACACTTCCAGGTTTTTAATAGCGCCAATATAGCCTATGGCATCGGCTTTTTGGCTGTTTTGGGCCAAGTACCCGGCACGGGCGGCAGCTGTTTGGGCTATGTTTTCTACCAGTCCGCCTGCACTAAATTCACCGTCTTCAACCAATACATTATCTGCTTTTATACAAAATTGGCTGCGGCTGCTTTTTTCATCCGTCCAGGTCAAATGATCTATCATCACAAAAGGGAATTTTTGCGGGATAAGGTCGGGGGTATTGGCAGGTGGTGTAAACATATCAGCAGGTTTAATAGGTTTTATCAATGGTTCAGGTAAAATCAGTAAAACATTTTGTAGATAGGGCCAGGTATTGCCCCATTATTTATACCAATTCCCCGGCGTTCACCCGGGTATTAACATACTCATAAAAATCCTGGAAGCTGACTATGCCAACAAAATCTTCGGGCTGCACCTTGAAGTTAAAATTGCTTTCAATTACAACAACCAGGTCAATATAATCCAGGCTATCCAGCTCAAGGGTATCTTTTAAAACAGCTTCGGGGGTTATTTTGGCCACATCAATCTCAAATTCTTCGGCCAGGAACTCGTTTGTTTTTTCTATAATTTGGGCAAAATCCATAAGGTGGGGTTAGGTAAGGGTTTAATATTTTTTAATAATCAGCGACGAATTTGTTCCGCCAAAACCAAAAGAGTTCGACAAAAATACGTCGAAATCCCGTTCAATGGTGGTAGTAGCGATGTTTAACCTGGCCGAATCCTCGTCGGGGGTTTCGAAGTTAATGTTTGGTGCGATAAACGAATTTTGCATCATCAGCATTGAGTATACAATCTCGCTTGCGCCGGCCATCCAGCATTCATGGCCTGTCATGGATTTGGTTGAACTTACCAGCGGCTTGCTCGAACCGAAAACCTCGTGAATGGCTTTAGCCTCGCTGGCATCACCCGCGGGGGTTGATGTGGCGTGGGCGTTTATGTAATCAATATCGGCAGCGGTCATGCCGGCGTCTTTCAACGCCATAGCCAATGAGCGTACCGGACCTCCAACGGTTGGGTTGGATATGTGGCCGCCGTTTGACGAAAATCCGTAGCCAATAACCTCGCCTAAAATAGTGGCGCCGCGGCGTTGTGCCGATTCTAAACTTTCTAAAATTACGGTAGCCGCCCCTCCGCTTGGCACCAGGCCATCGCGGCTTTTATCAAAGGGGCGCGACGCTTTGGTCGGCGTACTTTCTAATGTGGAGAATGCCGAAAGCGCATCAAAACTGCCCATCGAAAAATGGTTAAGCTCCTGGGCGCCGCCGCAGATAATGCCTTCCTGTAAACCACTTTTGATAAGGTGATAGCTTAAGCCAATAGCGTGCGAGCCGCTTGCGCAGGCTGCACTAACAGTAAGGTTGATGCCTTTTAATTTGAATATAGTGGCCAGGTTCATGCTGACGGTGGAGTTCATGGTTTGGAAAACCGCTCCCGAGCCTACCAGCATGGTGTCTTTTTTTACGCGGATGATATCGGTACAATCAATAACCGGCTTGGCCGAGCTGTCGTTGCCGTAAAGGATGCCTATTTCGTTTTGATCAAGGTAATCCATATCGATGCCTGCCTGGGCCAGTGCCTCAATGGTGGCCATATAAGCATACTCACCCTGTTCTGGCAGCATAATGCGCGAACGCCTGTCGAGTTTTTCTTTTAAATTGGGTCTTTCTACGAAGCCGGTTAAGCCCGACCGGTAACCAAACTCCTTGCGCATAGAATCGAGCAGGATCCCCGATTTGCCGTGGAAAAGCGAGTCTCTTACCTCGTCCTGGGTTTTCCCAATGCACGAGTAAATCCCCATCCCTGTAATCACAACTCTGTTCATAACGCTAATACCGGCTTAATCATTTAACAATTCCCTTAAAACTAAATAAAATTATTTAATCCCGAAATATTTAGTGTGCTTGTTTATATGAACAAATGGTTAATTATGAATACAAACCGCCATTAACAGATATTACCTCGGCCGTAATATATGATGCCTCCGGCGATGCTAAAAAGCCCACAACGCTGGCCACTTCTTCGGGGGAGCCAAAGCGTTTAATAGGTATCATGGATTTAAGCTCTTTTTCATCCAGGCCTTCGGTCATATCGGTTTTAATAAAGCCGGGGGCAACTGCATTAACAGTAACGCCGCGGCGTGCAATTTCCTGCGCAAGGGCCTTGGTTGCCCCAATTACACCAGCCTTTGCTGCCGAGTAATTAACCTGGCCGGGCAAGCCTTTTAAGCCCGATAAAGATACCACGTTGATAATGCGGCCATATTTTTTAACCAGCATACCGTTTAAAACGGCCTGGGTTACATAAAAGAAACCGCCTAAACTGGTATTTAATACACTGTCCCACTGTTCGTCTTTCATCCACATCATCAGGGTATCATCCTTAATGCCGGCATTATTTACCAGCACTTCAATATATTTTTCGGTATTGGCTTCAACCCAGCCGCCCAATACAGCACGGATATCTTCTTTGTTGGCTACGTCAAATTTCATAACCTCGCCATCACCGCCGTTTTCTTTAATTGCAGCTAAGGTATTGTCGGCTTCCGCCTGGTTACTTTTGTAATTAATAAGCACGTAGTAGCCCATAGTGGCCAGTTTATAGCAAACGGCACGGCCTATTCCTCTTGATCCGCCTGTTACTAATGCACATTTCATCGTCCTGGTTAGTTAAATTGTTACGTAAAGAATATGCCTGCAATTATAAAATGTGGGAGTTTCTCTTTTTAATCAGGTGCACGTGCTCGGCTTTTTCAAAGTATTGCTTCACGTTCACCATATCCTTATACTTTGGCTTATCCTCAATAAACTTGGGGAATATAGCGCGCAGATCGGTATAAACGGTATGGGTTGTCGGCGAGAGCTTTTCGCTGCAATCCAGGTGATCAATAGCCTGTAAAATAGCCATCATTTGTATGGCCAGCACTTCAAAAGTATTATCTATAACGCGCTTGGTCATTAATGCCGCGTTGCAACCCATGCTTACAATATCCTGGTTATCATTGTTATTAGGGATACTGTGCAGGTACATGGGGTACGATAGGGTTTGGTTCTCGGCAGTGGTTGATGTAGCCGTAAACTGCATACCCTGCATCCCAAAGTTAAAGCCCAGCACACCCAGGTTAACAAAAGGCGGAAATTTGTGGTTCAGCTTCTCGTTAAGCAGGTAGTTTAACTGCCTTTCGGAAAGCATACACAGTTTGGTAATAGCTATTTTTAGTTTGTCCATAGCCAGGGAAACATAATCGCCATGGAAATTACCGCCGTGGAAGATGTTTTTGGCTTCGTGGTCAATAACCGGGTTGTCATTTACCGAGTTCAGTTCGTCGGTAACTACACGCTCAACCTCAAAAATAGTATCATAAACGGGACCCAAAACCTGGGTTACGCAGCGCAGGGAATAGTACTCCTGCACCTTATCTAAAAATACTTCCTGGTTAAGGTTATCCGGATTATACAGGTGTTCAGACCGGTCGCGAATCATTTTGCTGCCGGTAAGCACATCGCGCATAATGGCAGCCACTTCGTTTTGGCCGCGGTGGTGTTTTACCACGTTAAGCTCGTAAGAGTAATGGTCATCAAAAGCCTGCACCACTTCGTTTATCATGGACGATAGTACGATTGACCACTCCAGCAGTTTTTTGGCCTGGATGATGTTTACCATACCAATACCCGTCATGGCCGATGTGCCATTGATAATGGCCAAACCTTCGCGGATTTTTATAGATAAAGGCTCGATGCCCAGTTCTTTAAATAATTCGGCAGTGTCGTGTTGCTCTCCTTTATAGCTTGATTCGCCTTCGCCTATCAATACTAAAGCCAGGTGGGCCAGTTGCACCAAATCGCCGGATGCGCCTACGCCGCCATGTTCAAAAACATTGGGGGCAACATCTTTATTAATTAATTGGGTAAGCAGCTCGGGCAAATCGGTGTGTACGCCCGAACGGGCCTGCATAAAGCTGTTCAACCTGGCAATCATCAGGGCTTTAACCAGTAGGGGCTGCATTAAATTGCCGCCACCCGAGGCGTGGCTTCGGATAAGGTTATACTGTAACTGCAACAGGTTTTCTTCGCTTACCTTATACTGGGCCATCGGGCCAAAGCCGGTGTTGATGCCGTAAATGAGCTTGTTTGAAGAGAAACCCTGCAAAAACTGGTAATTAACCTCCACATTCTTAACAACCGATGCATCCAAGCCAACTTCCTCGCCATCAAACAGGATCTTAGAAAAATCATCGGCAGTAAGGTACCGCGCCCCTATATGTATCATGAACTAAAATTATTTATTATTAAAAAGAGAAATTCATTAAAAATTCACACAAAAAACGTCCGAAAATAGGATAAATATTTCAGATATGATACTATTTGACGTCTTTATTCCCGGTTTACAATAGGCAAATAATGTATGTATAAGTTATTAAGCCGCTTGTTCAAAATACGCAGACGCATATCAATAAAAAACGTTACAGGAATATTGTAGTGAGGTATTATGACAGGAAAAGTAACAACCGACAGGGAATAAAATCCCTGTGGATAAGCGTTGCCGGCTTAAAACATAAAACATTTCGGTGCTTTTCAGGTTTAAAAAACTGGCCCTGCATTTAAGGGCCAACATAATTAGTTGGAATTTAAATATTTATTATCCTGATAGTGCAGCAAAGGAACAGAAGTAGCCGGATTTATATATTAGCGAAGATTTTATTATGGCCTGTATTGGTAACCATACGAAGCTACGCTTACGGGCAGGAAGTAGTACCTCACGACACCTTGAAAACGGATTCGATAAAACACCATGCCGATTCGGTGAAGTTTCAGAAAAAAGCCAATGATGTTTCAAAACAGTATGATTTTGGCAACCTGGTAACAGATATTCTTCACCCAAAGAAGAAACCCGATTCGGTTTTCAAAAAGCCTTCGGGCATAACCGTTATCCCTAATATTGCATCTAACCCCAGCATCGGGTTTCAGTTGGGCATAAAAGCCGTAGCCGGCCGCAAATTGGGTAACGACCCCAATACATTATTATCGGTTGCAGCAACTTCGGTATCCTATACCACAAAAGGCATCCTTTATTTTTATATTAACCATAACATTTACACACCCGGCAACAAGTGGAATTTTCAGGGTAATATAGTGGCGGCCAAAAGTGTAACACCCGATTTTGGTTTGGGAATAGGTCTGCCAGATCCCGGTGGCAGCGCTGCCGACCAGGCGCTTGTTGACGCCGGCCGCAAAGGCCGCGCATATCATTCGATATATTTAAACCTGAGGGAAAAGGTATATAAGGAAGTAGAAAAAAACCTGTTTGTGGGCGCCGGGGTATCGTTTGATATCCGTACCAAAATTCAGGACAAGGCAGATACCACCAACCATTTAACCCCCTATAACATTTATAGTGATGAGCACGGATTTAAACGGGACAGTTACCGGGCCGATGGTTTGCTGTTTAACGTACAATACACCACCCGCGATAATCAAAACCGTGCTTATAAGGGAATTTATGCCGATGCCGGGTTCCGGGTTAACCAAACCTGGATGGGCAGCACCAAAAGCGCGGTGCAATTTACTACTGATTTCAGGAAGTATTTTAGCCTGTCGTCAGAAAACCCGGAGCACGTTATTGCAATCTGGAACTGGGGATCATACCTCATTACAGGCGATATTCCGTACCTTGAACTGCCGGGCACGGCTAAAGACGGTAGCTTTAGGAGCGGCCGAGGTTATACCACCGGCTATTTTAAAGGCACCCGGTTTAACTACAGCGAGGTTGAATATCGTTTCCCTATCCTCAAAAATAAATTCATCAGCGGGGTAGCCTTCTTTAGCGAACAAACCGCCAATGACGAAGCCGGAACTAAGCTGTTCCAAAAATTTCAGCCCGGCGGCGGCGGTGGCTTGCGGGTGCTGTTTAACAAAACTACCCGCACCAATTTATGCCTTGATTATGCCTTTGGCAAGTTTGGCTCCAAAGGTTTCTTTTTGGGTTTGAACGAGGCTTTTTAAAAGAGTATCGCGTTTGATTGGAGTGTGCTTTATCGACCAAGGTGCTAAGAAGCAAATAAAAAGATCATTATTGCTTCGTCCCTACACATCACGTATTGGAATTTATATACACATTCGTTTGAACGCTGGCGAAGACTCACCCGGTCGCCGGGCGTAGCCTCGACCGGGTGAGTCTTCGCCGACATGCGGAATACGTTGTTGTCCCTTCATTAAAAGCATAAAAACATTAGTAAGCCAAATTTAGACAGATGCTAAGAGGCAAAGAAAAAAAGTCGCGTTGTTTCTTGCCGTCTTTGTACAAAATGTTTTTTAATTTGAATTACAAAAATTAACTATTGGTAGTGTACCACCCCGTACCAGGGTGTTTCACCCCGTACCGGTACACACACTTTGTTGATGATACAAAATATAAAGCCCGGCCTTGTTATGCGGCCTTCTTTACCAAAAAACGTTTCCTTAGCCATTCGCGAACAGGCTCGTCATACAGTTTAAGGCAGGCATAAGCAATGGCAATACTGCTAACCAACACCAGGGTGCCAATGCAAAGGCTGTAGCCCATGGGCACTTTATTATCAATAACCCATGCGGTGTACCAATAAATTAGCGGGTAGTGGGTAATATAGATGGGGTAGGATATTTCGCCAAAAAACTTACACACTTTGTTGGCAGTTTTGCCGGTCAGCTCGCCGCCAGCCCCTATGGCAACAATCAGCGGGAACATGACGATGATAACAAATGCTTCGTATAAACCGTTCATCCAAAGATGATCGGGGCCGCCAATCCTGGGGATAGCCAGTACAATAAAAACAAGTATGCTGCATACCGCAAAAGCGCTTTTAATATGGATAAGTTTTCCTAAGCGCGAAAGCAGCACACCGGCAAAAAACGGGTAAAGCAACCGGATAAAGCCTATACTCAGCTGTTGTTTATTGATACTCCAGCCGCCTATAACATCGCCCTGTGGCCCCGTTACCAGGTAGTTGATAAGCAAGCCGGCAAATATGGCCACAAATATAGCAAGCACCGTTTTTGAAAACCGGCGAACTATTACCGCATACAAAATATTAGCTATATACTCAAAAAACAGCGACCAGGCCGGGCCATCCAGCGGATGCATTTCCTGCCAGCCGCGTATATCCATAGATATGGGTATCGGGATAAGCGTAAAGCCGATCACCATAACCAGCAGCATTTTCCAAACAGGTGTTGCGCTGATAAGCGGGAACACCGTGGGTGATGCCTGTAAATAAAAAAATATGGCCCCAATGATGCTGCCCATGATAACCATTGGCTGTAAGCGTACAAGCCTGCGTTTATAAAACTCCCATTGGCCCATTTTGCCCCAACGATCGTCATATGCGTAGGCTACCACGAAGCCCGAAAGCAGGAAAAAGAAATCGACAGCCAGGTAGCCGTGATTAATGATCTGGGCGAAGCGGCTGCCGCCATTATTGGCCTCCAAAACGTGGAAGGCTACTACCAGCAAGGCGGCTACACCACGCAGACCGTCTAAAATTTTATAATGACTTTTTGATTCAAGGTACGCAGGAGTTTGGTTCATTGGTTTAAATTGGCTAAAGGCTTTGTTGAGTGAGCCATAAAAATGGTTTATTTTATTGAAAAAACAAGGGCTGAAATACAATAATAGATTTTATTGCATAATGTAATGCCGGTTACATTGTATAACCCGAAACTGCGGGTGTTATTTTACCCGGCCATCAGCCAACATTTATTACTTTATTTGCATTTTACAAAATGCAGCTATTGTTGAGCGCAAAATGAACAATCTGAAAAAGGAATTATATGACCTGTGTGTAGCCCACGTTCGCAGGAGCATGGATGCCGCCGAACTGGCTATCAGCGAAGCGCAAAAATCATCAAACGACGATACTAAGAGCAGCGCCGGCGATAAATACGAAACCGGGCGCGAAATGGCGCAGCAGGAAACCAACCGCAACCTGGCCCAGCTTAACGAAGCCAACAAATTACTGGTTGCTTTAAACCGCATAGGTACCACCGGCACATCGGCCATAGCCGAAGCAGGCAGCGTGATCATTACCAATAATGGCAATTTTTATTTGGCTATAAGCGCGGGGGCGTTATTGCTTCATGGCAAAAGCTATTTCGCCGTATCGCCCGGTTCGCCGGTGGGCATTAAACTGAACGGGGCAAAAGCTGGCGACAGCTTTACGCTGAACGGGAAAACGTATGTGGTAGAATTGGTATATTGATATTAAAACGATGGTAGAAGAGGCATGATACCAGACTTGCCTGCCGGAGCCATGTTAATAACTATTAAGCAATGTTGCATTGCGGTATTAGTAATGTATCCGGGGGAAGGCATGCCCGTTTGTAAAGTGGCCCGGTAAGCGTTGCCCCGCTGTTTTGGTAAAACATTTAAAACCAAATAATATGCGCAGCCACGGCGGCGATGTCACATGACAAATATGCACAAGGGTAATTTTCAAGCTGTTGATAAGGTATTTGCAGTGAATTTATCAAATTTTATCGGCGCGGGGCTTTTTTAATAATAAACGATATTACTTTTATAAACTATGCCATATAAATAAGGCCTTATTTAATATCCGGCCCGGGCAAATTATATTTTAACGGTTAAAAAGTGCTGTTTTTAACCTAAAATCAATAAAAATCAACTTTTTTTTAAAATAAAACCATCCATTCATAAAATCATGCAGTAATCATCAAATATCTATTACTATATTTGATGTTAACAAAACTGGGCAAACAAAACAACCTTGCCTTTTATAAATTAAAGATTGATGAACATATTTGTAGGAAGCCTTCCTTTTCAATTAGAGGAAGCCGATTTAAAAGAGCTTTTTGAAGCGTACGGTGAAGTAAGCACTGTAAAAATTATTATTGACCGTGAATCTGGCAGAAGCAAGGGTTTCGGATTTGTTGAAATGCCTGATGATGAAGCTGCACAATTAGCAATCACCGGTTTAAACGGATCAGATGTTAGAGGCAGATCAATTGCTGTTAGCCAGGCTGAAGACAAAAAACCACGCGACAACCGTGGCGGCGGTGGTTATGGTGGCAACCGTGGCGGCGGTGGCGGCTATGGCGGCGGCGGTAACCGTGGCGGTGGCGGCGGTGGTTATTCAAAAGATAGCCGTGGCGGCGGCGGTGGCAGCCGTTGGTAAATTATAAATAAACAAAGTGCCGGGTATTGGTACCCGGCACTTTGCTGTTAATAATACATCTACTTACTGTACTTTGTGGGATTGGTTTAGCAGGTTTTTTTTACCTGCTGTGATAGTTCTATATCAAAAAACCATGCTTATGTTATTTTTCCGGCGATGACGCCTGCGGTAGCTTTACCTCAAATGTGGCCCCCTGTCCCGGAACCGAAAATATATTAAACGTTCCCTTAAGGCTTTCAACCAGGTGCTTTACAAGCGCCAGGCCAAACCCGTACCCATTTTCGCCGCCGGTACCATTTGTTGATGTGGCGTTGCCCTGCAATATATTGGCTATTCCATCGGCATCCAGCCCAACACCCGAATCGGTTACTTTTATCTGCAATACGTTTTCGTTTCTTTTTTCAATCAAATCCAGGTCAACAGTAACAGAGCCATTATTCGGGGTGAATTTGATAGCGTTCGAAATCAGGTTCCCGGTTATCTGCAGTAATTTATTTTTTGAAAAGGGAATGGTTTCTGATGCCGACGAGGTATTCACTCTAAACGTTATATGCTTGTTCATGGCCTGCGGCACATACAGTTTTTCCAGCTTGTCTTTAAATACCACCTGGTTAAATTCGTTTCCCTTTAATTCGGGCACTTTCTTCTCTTTTTTATCCGCACTCAAAATTTCATCTGCAAGCTCCAGTATCGATCGGCCGCTTCTGTGTATCAGGTTCATAAACTCCAATATCTCGTCCATCTGGTTTTCATCGCCCTGTTCACGAATAAGCTGTGCCAGGCCTATAATGCCACTTAATGGTCCGCGAATATCGTGCGCTACTTTTTTCTGTGTTTGTTTTGCTTCAGATAAATTGTTCCGCAGGTCATCAATTACTTTAATGTATTTAAGCCTGTTCACAATTTCGCCGGCAATTATCTTTAATAGCTCTATCTTTTCGGGGTTAAGTGTCTTTGGCGAATGCGCATCAACCACGCATAAGGCGCCAATGTTATGATTATCTACATTAAGTGGAATGCCGTAGTAATAGCGCAGGTGAGGCCCGCCGGTAACGTAGGGCCTATCTTTAAACCGCTCGTCGGCGCTCAGGTCGGCAATTTCCATATTTTCGTCGCTCATTAATACGTATTGACAAACAGATTCCTCGCGCGGCATTTGCTCCAGGTCCATGTTATGGGTCGAGATGGTCCATTGGGTATAGGAATCAATGAGGTTAACCAACGACATTTCGGTGCCGGCAACTTTGGCGGCAAGCTTGGTTAAATCTTTAAAACTATCGGCGTGGGCGCCATAGTCCAAATCAAATTCCGACAGGGTCATTACCCTGTCCATTTCATTTTCGGGGATTGGGGGAGTTAACATACAATCAATTAGTTACGGCTTTATACGGCAATATGCCCTCAATTGTTTTATAATAATACCCAATACGTGACCATGCACAAAATACAGATGTTGTAAAACATTGATTGCAGTTGCAGCATTTTATTAAAAATATGTAATTTAACATTCCTAAAAGCCGATTATTTATGGAAAGCAAAAAACCTTGTACCGGGGCTGATGAAGACCTGGATGTGAAGGATAGTTCGCGCAGGAATTTCCTGAAACAATCAACCCTGCTAACTGCCGTAGCCCTTACACCGGGCACTGCCATAAAAGCTGCGGCCAGCCATGTAGATGAGCAAATTGCCGCGGTTTTTGAAAAAATGCCTTTAAAAATGCAGGTAAACGGCAGGCAGCAAAACCTATCCGTTGAGCCACGATCAACCCTGCTGGATATATTACGCGAGCAACTGGACCTAACCGGCACTAAAAAGGGCTGCGACCATGGCCAATGCGGTGCATGTACTGTTCATGTAGACGGGCAACGGGTAAACTCCTGCCTTACCCTGGGCATCATGATGAACGGCAAAAAAATTACCACCATTGAAGGCCTTGCCAATGGCGATAAGCTGCACCCTATGCAGGAGGCTTTTATAAAGCACGATGGTTTCCAGTGCGGGTATTGTACACCGGGGCAAATCATGTCGGCGGTAGCCTGTATCCGCGAGGGACACGCCAACTCTGAACACGAAATACGCGAATATATGAGCGGCAATATTTGCCGCTGCGGCGCTTACCCCAATATAGTAAACGCCATACAGGAAGTAAAAGACGGGGGGATGGCCGTATGAAACAGTTTCAATACGTTAGGCCGGCAACACAGCAAGCAGTTTTAGATGCTGTGGGCAAACCCGGCAGCAAGATTATAGCGGGTGGTACAAACCTGGTAGACCTGATGAAACGGGGCGTTACTGCTCCGGATAAACTGGTTGATATAAACCAGCTGCCGTTAAAAAATATTGGTATTACTAAAAACGGACTTCACATTGGCGCCCTTGCACTCAACAGTGCGGTATCTGAAAATAATTTGGTAGCCCAAAACCAACCGCTTTTGGCCATGGCGCTTAAAGCGGGGGCATCGCCGCAACTGCGCAATATGGCAACGGTTGGCGGTAACATGATGCAGCGCACCCGTTGCGGGTATTTTTATGATACCACCATGCCTTGTAATAAACGTGTGCCGGGTACCGGCTGCGGGGCAATGCAAGGTATTAACCGGATGCACGCTATTTTTGGTGCAAGCCCCCAATGCATAGCTGTACATCCCAGCGATATGTGCGTTGCCCTTGCTGCCCTGGACGCGACAGTAGTTATAGCCGGAAAAAAGGGCGAGCGCCGCCTGCCTTTTACCGAATTCCATCGCCTGCCGGGAGATCATCCTGAACTGGATAACCGTTTGGCCAAAGATGAACTGATTGTTGGGGTAGAAATACCGGATAATAACTTTGCCAAAAACAGCTACTATTTAAAAATCCGCGACAGGCAATCATATGCCTTCGCGCTGGTTTCTGTAGCAGCAGCGCTTGAAATAGATAACGGGCTGATAAAAAATGCCCGGCTGGCTATGGGCGGCGTAGCGCATAAACCCTGGCGGCTTTTTGATGCCGAAAAATCACTTGTTGGCAAACCTGCAACCGAAGAGAGTTTTGCCAACGCAGCCCGGCTGGCTATGCAGGGGGCTATAGGCCATGGCGGTAATTCATTCAAATTAAAATTGGCACCGGCCACCATTACCGAGGCTTTAAAACATGCAGCAGGCTTAGTTTAACATCAACATGAAAACAGCGACAGACAAAACGATGCCCTCATCGGCAGAGGGCATGGGCCGGGTAGACGGAAGACTAAAAGTAACCGGTGCAGCAAAATACTCGGCTGAATATGCACCGGCGGGTTTAACTTATGGGGTACTGGTAGGCAGTACCATTACCAAAGGCAGCATTACTGCCATTGATACCAAAGCGGCTTTGAAAGCGCCCGGCGTATTAGCCGTACTTACCCATTTAAACGCCCCAAAAGTGCCCGGCGACCAGCCCGGAAAGGACAAGAAAGCAGGCGATAAGGGCGCTTTAAAGGTTTTTTATGATGATAAAATATATTACAACGGCCAGCCCGTTGCCATAGTAATAGCCGATACTTTTGAGCGTGCGCTGTTTGCAGCATCATTGGTAAAAGCAACATACCAGGCCGAAAAGCATATCACCAGCCTGCCTGATAACATAGAAAAAGGATTTCCTCCACATGGCGAAGGTATTTATAAACGAGGAGCCGAAGATGCCTGGAAAACTGCCCCGTTTAAACTGGAGCAGGAATATATTGTGCCTACGGTAACCCATAACCCTATGGAGCTGCATGCTATTATTGCCCGTTGGGATGCTGATAATAAATTAAGCGTTTGGGATAAAACCCAGGGCGTTAAAGATACCCAGCAGGATTTGGCGCGCCTGTTTAAACTCCCCAAAGAAAATGTACTGGTGCATTCGGAATTTGTTGGCGGGGCATTTGGCAGCGCTTTGCGAACATGGCCGCATGAAGTGGCCGCCATACTTGCTGCTAAAGTGGTAAAAAGGCCTGTAAAGGTGGTTTTAAGCCGTGCAGATATGTTTACATCAGTAGGTTACCGCCCGTTTACCTGGCAAAAGATTGGCATTGGCGCTACAGCCGATGGTAAGCTTACCGGTATTACGCATGAAGCCGCCGGGCAAACTTCATCGTACGAAAATTTTACCGAAGGGCCTACCGGCGTAAGCCAGAATTTATACGCCTGCCCCAATGTAAATACCAAATACAACATTGTTCCGCTTGATATTGCAACACCCACATGGATGCGTGGGCCTGGCGAAGCCACCGGCTCTTTCGCGCTGGAGTCGGCACTGGATGAGCTATCTTACCAGCTGAAAATAGATCCTGTTGAATTGCGGATCCGCAATTACGCCGAGAAAGACCCTGATAGCGGCAAGCCATTCTCGAGCAAGTTTTTGAAAGATGCGTACGAACTGGGGGCCGATCACATAGGATGGAAAAACCGTAAGCAAGAACCAGGCATGGTAAAAGAGCATGGCTGGTATATTGGCTATGGCATGGGCGGCGGCATGTTTGGAGCCTATAGGGATAGGGCAACAATAAAAGCTACTTTGAAAGCCAACGGAACCTTATTGCTGCAAAGCGCAGTAAGCGATATCGGCCCCGGTACAGGTACCGCCATGGTGCTTATAGCAGCAGAGCAAATGAACATGCCAGCCGAAAAGATAAAATTTGAGTTGGGCGATTCATCATTACCCAACGCACCTACGCAGGGAGGATCGGCCACGACGGCCAGTGTTGGCTCGGCAGTATATAAAGCCTGCGCCGATTTGAAAGAGAAGTTTCAAAAACTGATTGGCAATGGCGGCACCGATAACCCCGATTATGCGAAAATATTAAAGGAACACAACCTGGCTTCGCTGGACGTTATTACGGAGACGGATGGCGGTAACGGGATGCAAACGTATGCCATGAACTCCTGGTCGGTACATTTTGTAAAAGTTTTGGTGAACGCTGCAACCGGTGTTGTTAAAATTGACAAGGTTGCCTGTGTATCCGATTGCGGCCGCATTATCAGCCCTAAAACGGCTCGTAGCCAGGTAATAGGCGGCGCGATAGGGGGGATTGGAATGGCTTTGATGGAGGAGTCGGTTATTGATCATCGATATGGCCGGTATATCAACAATAACTTTGCCGATTATCACGTGCCTGTAAATGCCGATATCCCACAGATAGATGCCCTGTTTGTAAACAAACCCGACCCCATCATTAACCCGATGGGCGCCAAAGGCATGGCCGAGATAGCCCTCATAGGCATGGCCGCCGCGGTAGCCAATGCAGTATACAACGCCAGCGGAAAACGGGTACGGGAGCTTCCGATAACTCCGGACAAAGTGATGGGATAGCAAGCCCCATTTAACGTTCCCGGGAATGGAGGGCTCAAAAGCCCGGTCCCGTTTTAGCAGGGATATTTAAAAATGAGTTGACAACGCAAATCAATTAGCCAACGTAACTGTTATTGAAAATAACTCAAAACTCAACCCATGAAAAAATTAGCCTTATTTACGTTATTAATCGCTTTTGGCTCACTCACCTTTGCGCAAAACAAAAAGGTGGTTTGCTGTGCCAACCCTTCATCAACCCAGCGCTTTGCCATGCTGGCCTCAAATCCAATGTTCCGGATGGCACATTTAAAACCGCTGCCTATCCGTTTTCAAAGCAGCATAGGTACAAATATTATCTATAAAACACCCGATGGCAAAACAGCCGCCGCTTATGTGCTGAAAGCCCCAAAGCCTACTAATAACTATATACTGGTGATTCATGAATGGTGGGGGCTGAACGATTATGTAAAACGCGAATCGGAGAAAATTTATAATGATTTGGGGAATGTAAACATCATCGATCTTGACCTTTATGACGGCAAAGTAGCCACCGACCCTAAAGATGCCGGCAAATTAATGCAGGCCGTTGTTGAAGAGAGGGCCAAAGCCATCATCAACGGCGCTATTGCTTATGCGGGTGCTAAAGCACATATTGCTACCATTGGATGGTGCTTTGGTGGCGGCTGGAGCCTGCAAACCGGCTTGCTTGCAGGCAAACAACTGGTTGGCAGCGTTATGTACTATGGCATGCCCGAGCAGGATGTGGCTAAACTGAAAACGCTAAACGCCGATGTGCTGGCCAATTTTGCTAATAAAGACCAATGGATAAATCCTAAAGTAGTGGCTAAGTTTAATGATGATATGAAAGCTGCCGGCAAAAAACTGTACCTGCACCAGTATGATGCCGACCATGGTTTTGCCAACCCAAGCAACCCGGCCTATAACAGCGATGCAACTAAAGATGCCTATGCCAATACCATTGCGTTTTTTAAAGCAAGGTTAAAATAAACAAAAATGCTAAAGTTGCGTTATTGGGTGGCGAGTTAATCCTTGCTTCATTTTTTCGTAACATTGCATAAATTTTAACTACTTGACCACTTCTACCAAGAAAATAGTTTCCTATCTGCTTAAAGCCGGCATAGTTATAGTAGCTGCATTGTTTATTTACAGGCAGTTTTCTAAAAAAAACAATGACCTGAAGGAGTTTGAACTATTAGTTTCAAGCATTAGCGCTACCAGGGTGATAGTAACTATGTCGGTAGTATCATTGTTGATGTTTGTTAACTGGTTCCTTGAAGCTTTAAAATGGCGCTATGTGAGCAAAGCCCTCATCAACATTACCCTTTGGGAAGCTGTTGAAGCTGTTTTTTGTGGCCTTACCTGGGCCGTTACCACACCAAACCGTATTGGCGAATATGGTGGCCGTGTTATGTTTTTGCCAAACCGCAAGCGTATCCCCGGTATTTTCGCCATGGCTGTGGGCTCCTTTAGCCAGGCGCTGATAACCAATGTGCTGGGCATTGTCTCTATGGTGTGGTTTATTGCAAACTTTATTCATGAAAAAACCTGGGGCTATGCGGGGCTGGCCGTTATTTCAGCCGCTGTGGTTTTGGTCCAGCTCATCATTTACTTTCATATCAAATGGATAGTTAATGTTCTTGACAGGATTTCATTTATCAGAAAATTCCATCGCTTTTTTGAGGTTTTAGGCCGGTATAAAACACATGAACTGATCAGGATCATGTGCTTTAGTTTGTTAAGGTACATTACCTTCACCACGCAGTATTACCTCATTTTTCAGATGGTGGTGCCGCAAATGCAGGTTGGGCCCATGCTACTGGTGTTAATGTTATTTTTCTTTATAACATCTGCCTTACCATCTCTTGATCTTTTTGATATCGGTGTGCGCGGGTTTACCGCCGCCCACCTTTTTGTGTACATAACCGATCAAAAGCTGGCCGTTATTTCCTGTGTTTCATCAATATGGCTTATAAATTTATTTATTCCTGCTATTTTAGGTTCTTTATTTGTTTTTAAAATCAAATTCTTTGATCGCAACGCTTAGTATAATCTCGTTATTGTTTACAGCCTTTTACCTGCTGTTTTTAGTTTATATCATAAAGGGGTGGTTTAATATAAAACCCCCAACAGTGGTAAACAAAACATCTTTTAATACCCGGGTTACTATACTTATAGCGGCTCGTAACGAAGCCGAAATTATCCATTTAACCATCGGTGATATTTTGGCCCAGGATTACCCCAGGCATTTGCTTGAGGTAATTATTGTTGACGATCACTCTACAGATAACACTGCTGCAATTATCGGAAGTTTTGCAGACCAGGGTATTACGCTGTTAAAACTCAATGAAAACCAACCATTAAATTCCTATAAAAAAAAGGCCATAACTGAGGCAATCCAATTATCAACCGGCGAACTAATGGTAGCCACCGATGCCGATTGCCGGATGAACAGCAAGTGGATATCAACCATAGTAACTTACTACGAAACCGAAAACCCGGTGCTTATTTCGGCTCCCGTGACATTTTTCCAGGAGAAATCGGTATTTGAGCTGATGCAAACGCTGGAGTTCTCGTTTTTAATTGGTATTGGAGCGGCATTTATTGGTAACGGAAGGGCATCAACCTGTAATGGCGCCAACATGGCCTACCGTAAAGATGTATTTAACGAAGTAGGAGGGTTTAAAGGTATCGATCAGCTGGCATCGGGCGATGATGAATTATTATTGCAAAAAGTGGCGGTACGCTACCCCGGCCGCATTGGTTTTATAAAACAAACAGACGCCATTGTATATACTCATGCCAAGCCAAATTTAAAAGAGTTTATGCAGCAGCGTAAGCGTTGGGCATCAAAATTTACTTTATATAAGGATAAAAAGATTGTTCTTGTCGCTCTTATCTTCTGGCTTTTTAATATCTCCCTGCTATTGAATTTTTTCCTGGGATTGTTTTTTGCCGATATTTTCAAGCTTTTTTTGGCGCAGTTTTTACTTAAATATTTTTTTGAGGCTATTTACCTGATTCCTGTTACCTCGTTTTTTAAGCGCAGCTACCTGGTTAGCCTGCTTATAATTACCATACCGGTACACGTTGTTTACCTGGCCTACATGGGCTTAATAGGCAGCAATAAAAAGTACCAATGGAAAGGGCGGGAGGTTAAATAGCCCTGATGGTTTTTAATGTAAATGTAATTTGTACTCACGCCGATTGCTTATTGCATCTATTTAAGCGATATTTAGCCAAACGGAACTATTAACTATTGGCCAAGCTTACCCCCTCTAAACGTACCTGGAACGCATTTAAGCGTAATAAAATTGCCATGGCCGGGCTTGTTTTTATTGCGATAACCCTGTTAGTGGCCATATTGGGGTATTTGATAATGCCCGATAACACCCCGCAGGCCAACAACATGACTATACAATTGAGCATTAAAAAGCCTGGCGCCAAATTCATGATGTTGCTTATACGCAAAAGCGAACAGATAGATACGATAAGCTTTTTTAACAGGATGCTTTTTGGGCAGCCATCTTTTTACAGGGAAGTGCCTATTACAGGGTATTATTTTAAACAGGATTCCGTCCACGTAAGCGAATATATTGGCAATGAGGATAAGCCCGATCAAAAAGCCTATAATATTTTTGAAGTGGTAACGGGTATTAAACCACGATATCATTTTAATAAAGTGCTGCTAAACCCAACGCTCTCCTGCGAAAAAACGGCGGAGATATACCAGAATTTTACCAATAAAATTAAAGGCGAACAAATAATTACCAGGACCTTTTGGCTGGGTACCGACGTTTACGGGCGCGACCTGCTGAGCCGCTTGTTGCTGGGTACACGAATTTCATTGGCAGTAGGGCTGATGTCGGTGATAATCAGCATGTTTTTAGGGGTCGCCGTTGGTTCTGTAGCGGGGTATTTTGGCGGGTGGATTGACGGCGCCTTAAGCTGGATAATGAACATATTATGGTCGTTGCCTGCATTGCTGCTGGTTATTGCCATATCATTTGCATTGGGCAAAGGGCTTTGGCAAATATTTATTGCAGTAGGCTTATCCATGTGGGTTGAGGTAGCCCGGCTGGTACGCGGCCAGGTAATGAGCCTGAAACAGGTTGAATATGTAGAAGCAGCCCGCGCCCTTGGCTTTAATAACAGGCGCATTATTACCAAACATATTTTGCCCAACATAACCGGGCCTATCCTGGTGCTGGCATCGTCAAACTTCGCATCGGCTATTTTGTTAGAAGCAGGGCTTAGCTTCCTGGGTTTTGGGGCCCAGCCACCGATGCCTACCTGGGGCGGCATGATTAAGGAGCACTATGGCTACATCGTTATGGATTCGGCTTTCCTAGCTATTACTCCCGGCCTGGCTATTATGTTGTTAGTGTATGCTTTTAACCTGGTTACAGTAGGTTTACGTGATGCTTTCGATATAAAATCACAAAGTACGCGCATTTGAAAATATTTTTTTTACTTTAGTCATGCGACTAAAAACAAATGCAATACAAAGACGATAGTTCTGGCGAAGACGAATTAATAAGGCTGTTGCTTAAACGGCAATCCGAGTTGAATTCCTTATTGGAGATCACCAGGGCCATTAATAAGAATACTTCCACCCCCATACTTATACAAATGCTGGAGGTTATTCTGCAAAATTACCTGCAGGTTGGCAAGCTTCGTTTTCTGATAGAAAAGGAAAATAAGTTTATATGCATCTCTAAATACGGCGGCGAAATGGAATCGGCCATGGCATTAAGCAGGGCTTGTGATAAATTAAGCAAAGTTAAATCGCCTGTCGCGATAGCCGATCACCAGGATGTTACCCTGCGCAAGTACAATTATTTTATTCCCATATACCACAAAAGTAAGGCCCTGGCTTATGCGCTTATCGGCGATTTTGATACATCGGGCGAGATGCTAAGCAACGATCTTAACTTTATCCAGACGCTGATGAATGTGATCATAGTAGCGCTGGAGAATAAAAAATTATTTAAAGAGCGTTTACAATCAGAACGTTTTCAGCGCGAAATGGAGCTTGCCGTTGAAGTGCAGAATATGTTGATACCGCTCAGGATTCATAAAGATAATGCAGTAGAAGTTGGCGCCAAATACCTGCCCCATCAAAATATCGGGGGGGATTACTTTGACTTTATCCGCCTTAATGAGAGCGAATTTTTATGGTGTATAGCCGATGTATCGGGTAAAGGAATATCGGCGGCGTTGCTGATGGCAAATTTTCAGGCCAGCCTGCACGCCTGGGCCGCGGTGGAGGACGACCTGACCAACATTATTGACCGCCTTAATAAAATAGTACTTAACAACACCAAGGGCGAACGGTTTATTACCCTGTTCCTGGCACGTTATAACCAAAAGAAACGCAAACTGAATTATATAAATGCAGGGCATAACCCAACCATCCTTTTTGCTGACGGGGAAGCTATACCACTGAAATTGGGAACGACGATGATTGGCGTTTTTGAAGACCTGCCTTTTTTGAACGAAGGAGAGGTTGATATTGAACCAGGCAGTCTTATTGTAAACTATACCGATGGTTTGATGGACTTTGAATCAACCAGTACTAAGGTATGGAATGAAGATAAACTGCTTTCGTTTGTAAAAGCCCACGGTAACCTATCGCCCGATAATTTTAACGATTTGTTATTAGACCACCTGAGCCTTGGACATAAAAGCAAACCGATAGACGATATCACCCTGCTTACGCTGAAGATATTTTAGACACACAAATTTCACTAATTGAAGCGAATTTAATACACACGAATTTCACGAATCGAGGCGAATTTAATACACACGAATAGGCGCGAATTGAACACGAATTTCACGAATTCCTGTCTAATGGTGTTAATGAACTATTCTTCGGTCTTGATACTTGATACTAACTACTTGATACTTATTCTATCTTTGTAACATGTTAGCAGCAAGGTACCAGTATGAATTAATTGAGGCGGGATGTGATGAAGCTGGTCGCGGTTGCCTTGCGGGGCCTGTGTTTGCCGCAGCGGTTATTCTTCCTCACGATTTTGATCACGATTTACTGAACGATTCCAAGCAGGTATCCGAAGAAATACGGTATCGGTTACGCGCAGAGATTGAAGAAAGGGCTATTGCCTATGCTGTGGCATCGGTTGATAATTTTGAGATTGACGAGATCAACATTCTAAACGCATCTTTCCTGGCTATGCATCGCGCTATTGAAAAATTGCAAATAGCGCCACAGTTTTTAATTATCGACGGTAACCGGTTTAAAAAATATCCAAACGTTCCGCATGAATGCATTATTCAGGGCGATGGTAAATATTTCAGTATTGCGGCAGCATCAATATTGGCCAAAACCTATCGTGATGATTATATGTTGAAAATTGCGGCCGAACATCCCGAATACGACTGGCACACTAATAAAGGCTATCCAACAATAAAACACCGCGAAACCGTTATGAAAATTGGGTTTACGCCATACCATCGTAAAACTTTCAGGGTGACCGACCCGCAGCTAAGTATTTTTTAAAGATACTTTGGTTAGATGTTTTGATAACCCCTTTCTGGTTGGTATTTTTGTGACAAACCCATCAATCATTTGAAGATCCTTATTTTAACACATCGTGTGCCATTTCCGCAAAATGGCGGATATGCTATTGTGGTGTGCAATACCATAAAAGGATTAATTGCATTGGGGCATGATGTGTCGCTGGTGGCATTAAATGCCCAAAAGTATAACAGCAGTTATCACGAAAAGGACGAGCTGGAGGACAAAATAAATTACACCTCGTTTAAAATCAACATCAACATATCTATGGTTGATGCTGCCGTGAACTTGTTCCGCAAAAAATCAAACAATGTTGATAGGTATTACGATGCCGAGTTTGAAAAGCTGCTTATCCGTGAGCTGAAGCAAAATGCGTATGATATTATCCAGTTTGAGGGTTTGTTTGTTACCCCCTACCTGACAGCTGTCCGCAAGGTATCAAAAGCCAAACTTATTTACCGGTCGCATAATATTGAACACCAGGTTTATGAAAGACTTGCGTATCAAAAGAGCGACCTGCTAAAAAGGGGATATCTGCGCATGGTTGCCCGGCGGATTAAAGATTACGAATTACAACAGCTTAATAAGTTTGATGCGATAGCGGTATTTACCGCTGAGGATAAAAAAACCGTGCTGTCATATGGCGCTACCATTCCGGTAGAGATTTTCCCTGTTGGAATTGACCTTACCCGCTACCGGCCCGACTTTAGTAAAACAGAATTCCCGAGTTTGTTTTTCCTGGGTTCGCTGGATTGGCTGCCTAACCGCGAAGGGATAGAATGGTTTATTAATAATTTTCATAAAGACCTGACAGAAGGAGACCTGCGTGTTAAATTTTACGTGGCCGGGCATAATATTCCCGAGCGTTTTGATGACTACGAGGTAATGGGTAAAATATTTATCCAGGGCGAAGTTGATGACGCCTTTGATTTTGTAAACAGTAAAGCCATTATGATTGTGCCGCTTTTATCAAGCGGTGGTATGCGGGTAAAAATTGTTGAGGGAATGGCCATGCAAAAATGTATCATATCTACCGCCCTGGGGGCCGAAGGTATAAACTTTAGCAACGGAACCAATATTATGATAGCCAATGATCAGCGGGAGTTTTACCATGCTATTGAACGTTGCATATCCGATGAAGAGTTTTGCAAAAACGTAGGTCTTAATGCGCGTAAATTGGTTGAGCAGCAGCACGATGTGAATAAAGTAGCAAAAGATTTGGTTGAATTTTATAAAAGGCTGAGCGCTCCGCCCGTACTCTCTGCATAAGCAGCAGCTTAAAAAGTATCATTAGCCCTGGCGCGGGCATTACAAATGGGGCTCATTTTCTCTTCAAAATAATTACCTTTGCGGCTGATTGAACTGACCGCATGAAGAATACTGCTTTAACCGATGTACATATAAAAGCTGGTGCCAAAATGGTGCCTTTTGCCGGCTACAATATGCCCGTGCAATACGTGGGTATTAACGCCGAACACGAAACCGTACGCAAGGCGGTAGGCGTGTTTGATGTAAGCCATATGGGCGAATTTATTTTAAAAGGCGATAATGCGCTTGACCTTATCCAACGGGTTACAAGTAACGATGCTGCCAAATTATACGATGGCAAAGTGCAATACTCCTGCCTGCCAAACGAGGATGGTGGCATTGTTGACGATTTGTTGGTTTACCGTATTGACGAGAAAACCTACATGCTGGTAGTTAACGCATCAAATATTGATAAAGACTGGGACTGGATCTCCAGATACAATACCAGCGGTGTTGATATGAAAAACATATCTGACCGTACATCATTGCTGGCCATCCAGGGGCCCAAAGCTGCCGAAGCACTACAAAGCCTTACCGATGTTGACCTGGTATCCATGGAATACTACACCTTTAAAAAAGGAACTTTTGCAGGTGTTGACAATGTGCTTATTTCGGCTACAGGGTACACCGGCGCAGGCGGGTTTGAAATTTATTTTGATAACCAGTATGCAGAACAAATCTGGAATGCAATTTTTAAAGCCGGGGAGCCATTTGGTATAAAGCCAATTGGCCTGGGGGCCCGCGATACCTTGCGTTTAGAAATGGGCTTTTGCCTGTACGGGAACGATATTGACGATACCACATCGCCATTAGAGGCCGGCCTTGGCTGGGTAACCAAATTCAACAAGGAATTTACCAATGCCGAGGCTTTGCAGCAACAAAAACAAACAGGCGTAAGCAAAAAGCTGGTTGGTTTTGAAATGATTGACCGCGGTATCCCCCGCCATGATTACCCTATTGTTGATGCCGATGGCAATACCATAGGCAAAGTAACATCGGGCACGCAATCACCATCGCTACAAAAAGCCATTGGTATGGGTTATGTTGACAATGCTTTCGCTAAAGAAGGTACAGAAATTTTCATCAGCATCCGCGATAATAAAATCAAGGCTAAAATTGTAAAGCCGCCTTTTTACAAATAGTCATCGGTCATTAGTCATTGGTTATTAGTTGGTTTAACTGCTAATTGATCGGCGGCGTTTATGACCAATGACGAGTGACTAATGACTAATGACCAAGAATTTACAAGTTTGCCTTACACCCGCTTTGCTGCCACTTTTTAATGTGGAAGAATACATTGTAGTGGTTATTGATATTTTCAGGGCAACATCATCTATATGTTATGGTATTGAAAACGGTGCTGAGGCTATTATCCCGGTATCACAGGTTGAGGAGTGTTCCGCGTATAGAGAGAAAGGGCTGGATTACCTTTTGGCAGCAGAGCGCGACGGGAAAGTAGTTGAGGGTTTTGATTTTGGGAATTCGCCATTTTCATACACCGTCGAAAAAGTTGCCGGTAAAACAGTGGTGCTTACCACCACAAACGGCACCCACGCGCTGCATTTATCCCGCGCAGCTAAAAAAATTGTGATAGGATCGTTCCTAAACCTTACTGCGTTAAGCGATTGGCTCAAAACGCAGAACGAAAACGTGCTGCTGGTATGTGCGGGCTGGAAAAACAATTTTAACCTGGAGGATACCCTTTTTGCCGGTGCCGTAATCGATCAGTTAAAAACTTTCGGTTATGTTTTGGATGATGCCGCGCTGGCCGCCAATGATTTGTACCAGTTGGGCAAGCACGATATTAACGATTACCTTAAAAAAACATCTCACGGCGAGCGATTAAAAAAATTAGGCATCCAAAAGGACATCGATTTTTGTTTGCAGGTAGATATTACTACGGCTATCCCGGTTTTGGATGGGGAGCAGTTGGTTAAATTACAGCAATAAAATTAGCAGGCTATCAGCGCGCTTTTATTCGGCATCCTTCTCCAGTTTTCTTTTTCTTGCCCATCTTCTGAACCACCAAAACCCTATTAGTACTATAACTAAAACCGGCCAAAGTGTTATTACGGTAAAAAACAAGTCTTGTACAATATCCCAGCTTTGGGTTATTGCCTGCTTAAACCGGTAGCTAAAGCCATTTTCGTTAGTTGTACGTTCGCCATGTTTATTGTAAAAGGTGATATCGAGCGAACTGAAAGCAACCTGGCGGGTCATATAATTTAGTTGCCCCTGGGTCGATTCAATATCCGTGCGTATTTCGGCTATCTTGTCCTCTATCTCCAATAAGTCGCTTGTTTTTGTAGCCCTTCTTAGCAGGTCCAGGTATCTGCTTTCCAGTAACTGTTTGTTTTTTAGCCGTGTAGCAATGTCAATAAAATCCGAAGTAACATCTTTCCTGCGGATGTTTTTAGTGTCGATACTATCCCCGCTGGCTTGCAACGCATCCAGGAACCTGTCGAAATTTTTTGAAGGTACGCGGACCTTTAAATCAAACCCTTTCTGGCTGTTATCGCCGCCGTTGGTTTCAGTTTCTTCGGCTACATAACCGCCAAGGCTTTGTAATGAATTTACTATTTTTTGTTTTGCAGCGTAAAGGTTGCCGGTATGGAAACGGATTTCGCCTTCCTTGATGATTTTTTTTGAAGTATCTATTGTCTCTTTTTGAGGTGTTACACTTTTATCTGAGGCTGATTTAGCTAAAGAATTTGCACTGCCAATGTTCTTTTCTTCTGCCATTGGCGGTGCTGCCAACGTGACGTCCAAAGCCCTCAATTTTGATGGTTCGCTTTTCTTTTCGCAGGCGCAAAGTGTCAGCAATAAGGAAAATGTGATAATATAAGTTTTCATAATAAGGAAATTTAGTTTTGATAATAAACGAAATGTGCCTTATTAAATTATATAAAATTGATTTTTGACGAAATTAAATTTTGTTATTTAATTTAATTCGACACATAATTTTAAAAATCGTCATTTCAGCTTCTCGTTATTCTTATGCCGGTCGGCGTCACGGATGCTTTTCTTTTCCATATTCTTTTCCAGTGCATCCGTGAGGTCGATACCGGTTTGGTTAGCCAGGCATATCAGCACAAAAAGCACATCCGCCATTTCATCTGCCAGGTTAACCTCTGTATCCGATTTTTTAAATGATTGTTCGCCATACTGCCTCGCCATAATGCGGGCTACTTCGCCCACCTCCTCCATCAAAATGGCAGTATTGGTTAACTCATTAAAATACCGGATGCCCGTGGTATTTATCCACTTATCTACCAGATGCTGCGCTTCTTTAATTTCCATAACACGAATTTAAATAAACACGAATTTCACGAATTAAATCGAATTGTCGCGAAGGTTATGAAACACGAATTTCACGAATGTGGCGAATTACCACGAATGCTTTTGGGTGAATTTTTTCGAATTGGAATAATTATATGATTACTCTTTGATATTCTACCGAGGGGGCGCCGAAATTTATTACAATACCTAATCTCAGGCCCGAGGCTTTTAAATAGTTAAGTGTTTGTTTAATATAGGGATCGCCAATATAATTTCCCGCTTTTATTTCAAGAATGATCGTGTTATATAATACAAAATCTGCAACAAAAAAGTGTTTGAGTTTTTGCTCTTTGTAGAAAAGGGAATATGGTTTCTCTTTCTCGAATGGAAGACCTAATCGTTTAAACTCAAACTCCAGGGCATCTTTATAAACAACCTCCTTAAAGCCATGCCCCAATATCTTATGAACTTCAAAACAAACGCCAATTATTTTGTAGGATTCCTCTTTGAATAAAATATCAGTCATAAAAATGAAATGGACACGAATTTATTATTATACACGATTTTCACTAATTGAATATGATTTTCACTAACCCAGCGATAAATAAATTCGTGAAATTTGCCTAAATCTGTGAAAATTCGTGTTTATTCCATTCGTGAAATTCGATAAAATTAGAAAAATTGGTGTGCAATTAATGATTGTCTTTGTCCCTGGTATCCATCACAATAGTCACCGGGCCATCGTTCAATAAACTAATCTTCATATCAGCCCCAAAAATGCCCGTGGCTACCTTTTTACCGGTGATTGTTTGCAACGTTTTGATCATTTGCTCGTACATCGGTATTGCCTTATCGGGTTTTGCAGCCCGGATAAATGATGGCCGGTTTCCCTTTTTTGTTTGGGCAAATAAGGTGAATTGCGATATCAGCAATATGTTGCCATTGATATCGGCAAGGGCTTTGTTCATCAGGCCGTTTTCATCGCTAAAAACACGCATGCCTGCAATTTTATTGGCCAGCCAGTTTAGGTCCTCGTCAGTATCGGCATCTTCAATACCCAGCAATACCAGGAAGCCGGCGCCTATTTGCCCGGTTATTTCACCATCAACTTTGCAACTTGCTTCGGTTACCCGTTGTAATACTGCTCTCATATGCACACGAATGTCACGAATTGGATCGAATTTCACTAATTCAGGTGAATTAATTTATCCACGCTCATCAAATTAGTGCCTATTCGACCCAGTTCAGGAGATTGGTGTTGTCTATATAATACTTTATCTATCGGATTTGTGTTAATTCGACTTAATTGGTGAAATTCGTGTGCATAAAAATTCTTAAGTTCGCAACCGCTATTATTTTTTTACTGATAGGTTCAAAATGACTACTAAAAGAGGCTTTACAACTACCCTATTACATGCCGACCGCCTGGGCAAGCCAGAGCACGGGTCTTTACATAAACCAATCCATACTTCGGTTACTTACGGGCACGAGGATGTGCAGGATTTGGTTGATATTTTTCAGAACAAAAAGAAAGGTTACGCTTATTCGCGCCAGGGAAACCCTACGGTTACCGCATTGGAGTATAAAGTAACCCAAATGGAAAAGGGCTTATCTTCTATTGCGTTCTCTACCGGGATGGCGGCTATTTCGGCCACCATTATGGCATTGATAAAACATACAGATCATATAGTAGCCAGTTCGTTTTTATTTGGCAACAGCCGTAGTATTTTTCAAACGTATATCGACTTAGGTTTGGATATTACCTTTGTTGACGCTACAGATGTTGAAAACGTTCGCGCCGAAATAAAAGAAAATACCAAACTGGTTTTTGTTGAAACCATTGCCAACCCGGCCACCCAAATTGCAGATTTGGAGGGCATTGGTACACTTTGCAGCGAAAAAGGAATTTTATATGTGGTAGATAACACCATGACGTCGCCATACCTGTTTAATCCAATTGACGTAAAGGCAGGCCTGGTCATCAACTCGTTAACCAAATACATCGGCGGTCACGGCAATGCATTAGGCGGCAGTGTTACCGATACCGGCTTGTTTGACTGGAGCATATACCCCAACATTTTCCCGGGCTTTAAAACCCAGGTAAAGCCCGAGGCTTTGGGAATGACGCAGATTCGTAAAAAAGGACTTCGCGATGCTGGCGGCACTTTATCGCCCGAAGCCGCGCATTCCATATCTGTAGGTTCGGAAACATTGGCTCTCCGGTTAGAACGTGCCTGCAACAATGCATTTGCGCTGGCTACTTATTTTGAAAGCCATCCAAAAATTAAAAAAGTATTTTATCCGGGCCTGGAAAATCACCCCCAGCATGAGCGTGCCGGTAAGTTATTTGCCAAATTTGGCGGACTGATGAGCATCGAACTGGACGACAGTATTGATTGCCTTGCATTTTTAAATAAATTGCAGCTGGTAGTAAAATCAAGCAACCTGGGCGATACCCGTACCCTGGCTATCCCCGTAGCTCAAACCATATTTTTTGAGCTTGGTGCCGAGCGCCGTGCCGAAATGGGCATCCCCGAAAGCATGATCCGCCTATCGGTGGGGATTGAGGATTTGGATGATTTGGTGGAGGATTTTAAGACGGCGCTGGAAGGATAAAGAATTTTGGAGCAAGGATTAAGACTAAGCCCGTGAGCTTTTTTCTTAATTCTAATCTCTTGACTCTTCTTTAAGCCCTGGTATCATTCCCATTATAAATGCTCAAATAGCTTTCATAGCGCGATAATTCAATATCGCCCTCTTCCAAAGCTTCCAGCACAGCGCAGCCGGGTTCATTAATATGGCGGCAATTGTTAAAGCGGCATTGGTTCATGCGCGAGCGCATCTCTGGAAAAAAGTGACTTAGTTCGTTTTTTTCTATGTCGATGACACCCAATTCACGGATGCCGGGGGTGTCGATAATAAAACCTCCCTGTGGCAGTTCAAACATTTCGGCAAAGGTTGTGGTGTGCATGCCTTTGTCGCTCCACTCAGATACCATGTGGGTACGCAGGTCAAGGTTTGGCAAAAGGGCATTGATGAGGCTTGATTTACCTACGCCGGAGTGGCCGGAAAACAGCGTTACCTTATCTTTTAAAAGTTCCTGTACTTTATCAATATTGGTGCCCTCCAATGCCGATACTTCAAAGCAGGGGTATCCAATTTTTTCGTAAACGGCTTTCAGGTCGGCCAGTATTTCCAGGCCTTCGTCGCTAAACAAATCTACTTTGTTAAATATCAATCGGGCGGGGATATCATAAGCTTCGGCGGTAACCAAAAAACGGTCGATAAAACCTAATGAAGTGCGTGGCGAAGCTAAAGTAACTACCAACAACGCCTGGTCAAGATTGGCAGCTATGATCTGGGCCTGCTTGCTCAGGTTAATAGCCTTGCGGATAATATAGTTTTTACGCTGGTGCAGTTTGGTAATTACCCCGCTTTCCTGCTCGGGTTCCATTTCAAACTCCACTACATCGCCCACGGCCACGGGGTTGGTTGTGGTGATGCCTTGCATCCTGAATTTTCCTTTTATCCGGCAATCAATCCGTTGGCCATCGGGTGTTTGCACCTGGTACCAGCTTCCGGTTGATTTTATGAGTAATCCCTGCATAGTAATTAAGGTTCAAAAGTAACAAATACTATGCTTATATCACCATTAATGCCATAATGCTGCGGGGTAAATGCATCTAAATAGTTAACGGCGAAAAGCTGTTATTTAAGAATAAGCTTATGGTGTGGGGAAATGAGTAATCAAGCGATACCTTGTTTTTGTTGCCCGATCCTGGTTAAATGACAGAGGTACCCAAGTGACTTGTATTGGCCAACACCAGGCACAAATATTTGGACGCGGCTAAATTGCGCAATCAGTTTATCGTTAACCATGGTAAAGTATAAAGCATTGATTGTCAACCTATTGTAAGTGTTTTACCTGAAATATGTTAAGTTATGTTAACCCAATTAATTGCGTTTGCCCTGCATAATGCTGTTAATGAGGCATGAGTTTTTAAAAAAGTAAAATAAAGCTTGCTTATTATAAAAATATCTATTTACTTTGTCGACATTATAAGTATGACAATTAACAACACCATTATTACAACAATTATTACCACCGGCATAAAACTCGGAGGAAGATAATCGTATGGTGTAAAACATAAACAAAAGAAACCAAATGAAGCCTTCCTCCAAAAACGAGGAAGGCTTTTTTATTATTTATATTGCTAAAAACACAAAATGAAAGTTTTAAAATTCGGCGGCACATCCGTAGGTTCCGCCGCAAGTATCCAAACGCTTTTAAACATATTAAAAGGCGAAGTGAAAAATGAAGTTAAGCCGGTTGTTGTATTATCGGCGATGGGCGGGGTAACCAACCTGCTGGCCTCGATGGCCGAAGATGCCGCCAATGGTAAAGAGTTTACCGCTCAACTGGCCGAACTGGAAAGACGTCACTTTGATGTAGTAAAAACACTGCTCGATGTGCAAAACCAAAACCCCGCCTTCACCCGTTTAAAAATTCACTTTAACCAGTTAGAGGAATTACTGCAGGGCGTATTAACACTACGCGAGCTTACCCCCAAAACCCGCGACCAGGTATTAAGCTTTGGCGAACGCTGCTCGACCATTATGGTGAGTAAAATTGCCGCCCAGCATTTTAAAGACGTATTGTATGTTGACGCTGCAGATGTAATTAAAACCGACAGCGCTTTTGGCAATGCCAAGGTAAATACAGAGCTGACAGAGCTGCTTATTAAAACGTTACACCAGGAAAATAAAGACAAAATATTGTTTGTTACCGGTTTTATTGCAGGCAACGATGCCGGCCAAACAACCACATTAGGCCGCGGCGGCTCTGATTACACAGCTGCTATTTTCGGCGCGGCGCTTAACGCCAAAGAGATCCAGATATGGACGGATGTAAACGGTATGATGACCGCTGATCCGCGCATGGTTAAAAAAGCATTTTCATTAACCGAGCTTACCTATACCGAAGCCATGGAGCTTTCTTACTTCGGTGCCAAAGTGATCTATCCGCCAACCATGATCCCGGCTTTCCTGAAAAAGATACCTATTGTTATCAAAAACACTTTCGAGCCGGAATTTGAAGGTACCGTGATCCGTCATGATTGTAAGGCGTCAAGCCTGCCTATCAAGGGCATTTCGTCTATAAACAATATCAGTATCCTTAATTTAGAGGGTAGCGGCATGGTTGGTAAATCGGGTTTTAGCGGTCGTTTATTCTCGTTGTTGGCCCGGGAGCAAATCAATATCATCTTGATTACCCAATCGTCGTCAGAGCACAGTATCACCTTTGCGGTACAACCACAGGATACCGAAAAGGCCAAACAACTGATAGAACAGGAGTTTGAACTGGAGCTGTTGGCCAAAAAGCTGGAACACCTGGTTATTGAAAAAAAACTGGCCATACTGGCCGTAGTTGGCGAAAACATGAAGCAAACGCCGGGCATGTCGGGCAAGTTGTTCCATGCACTGGGTCGTAACGGAGTTAACGTGAGGGCTATAGCCCAGGGTTCGTCGGAGTATAATATCTCGGTTATCATTTCGGCCCAGGATCTTTCAAAGGCCCTCAATGCAGTACATGATGCTTTCTTTGTACAGCTAACTAAAACGCTTCACGCTTTCTGTTTAGGCACCGGCAATATTGGTAAAACCTTGTTTGCCCAGCTAAATGCCCATACCGATTATCTGAAAGGTAATAACGGCATCCAGGTAAAAGTTGCCGGCATCAGCAATACCCGTAAAATGACTTTTAACAGCGATGGTATCTCTTTAGATACCTGGCAAAATGACATAGAGGCATCACCATACAGTGCCGACCTGAAAGAGTTTATTGCCAGGATGAAGGCCATGAACCTGCCCAACTGTGTGTTTATTGACAATACCGCCAGCCCTAAGCCAATTGAGTTTTATGAAGATGTTTTTAAAGCCAACATCTCGGTAATCACCTGTAATAAAATTGGTAACTCGGGCAGCTACACGCAATACCGCACATTTAAAGATACCGCCCGCCGCCATGGGGTCGATTTCTTTTACGAAACCAACGTTGGTGCAGGCCTGCCTATCATCAACACATTGAAAAACCTAATGAACAGCGGCGATAGGGTGCAGCGCATAGAAGCCATCCTATCAGGTACTATATCCTTCATTTTTAATAATTTTAAAGGCGATGCCAATTTCCATGATGTGGTAAAAGAAGCCCAGGAAAAAGGCTATACCGAACCAGATCCGCGCGACGATTTGAGCGGTAAGGATTTTATGCGCAAAATGCTCATCCTGGCCCGCGATGCCGGTTATGCAATGGAAGAAGCCGATGTTGATATTGAAAGCGTATTGCCGAAAGCCAGCCTTGAAGCAAAATCGGTAGATGATTTTTATGCTACCCTTAAAACAGAAGACGCCCACTTTGCAAAACTTAAAGACCAGGCCGAAAAAGACGGCAAGGTGTTACGTTACATAGGCAAGCTTGAAAATGGTAAAGTAACCATCACCCTGCAAATGGTTGATGAAAACCATCCGTTTTACATGCTATCGGGCAGCGATAACATTATATCGTTTACAACCGACAGGTACAAAGAACGCCCGCTGGTAGTAAAAGGCCCCGGCGCGGGTGCGGAAGTAACTGCTGCAGGTGTATTTGCTGATTTGATAAATTTGGGAGCGAATTAGAAGCCCCCTAACCCCCTGAAGGGGGAACTATAGTTTGATAAATTTATATGGAAGATAATAAGACATTCGAAACAACTAAACCCTCTTTGGCACCCCCTTCAGGGGGCGGGGGGGGCGTTCACGTTTTTGCCCCGGCAACGGTTGCCAACGTAGTTTGCGGCTTTGATGTGCTGGGCTTTGCCGTTAACGAGCCCGGTGACGAAGTGATTATGCGGATGACCAATAAGCCAGGCATCACTATAAGCAAAATTACCGGCGATGAGGGGCGTTTGCCAATGGATCCCGCTAAAAATACGGTGAGTGTGAGCGTTCAGCATTATTTGCAAAGCGTTGGCCGTACCGATGTCGGATTGGATATTGAACTGCATAAAAAAATGCCGATAGGTAGCGGGTTGGGTTCAAGCTCGGCCAGTACGGTTGCCGGTTTGTTTGCTATTAAAACCTTGTTAGGCGATGATAGCGATCCTGCAAAATTGCTGCCATTTGCTATGAAGGGCGAAGAGATGGCTTGCGGCCATGGCCATGCGGATAATGTTGCCCCGGCATTGTTGGGCGGTTTTGTACTTATCCGCAGTTACGAACCTTTGGATGTAGTGCGTTTGCCGCATCCGGCAGGCTTGTGGTGTGCCATTGTGTTCCCTGATGTAGATGTACCAACAAGAGAAGCCCGCCAGATAATCCGCAAAAACATCCAGATGAAGGATGCCGTAACCCAATGGGGTAATATTGCAGGGCTGGTAAGCGGCTTGTTTATGAATGATATTGACCTGATGGGCCGCAGTATGAAGGATGTATTGGTTGAACCGGTACGTTCCATGCTGATACCTGATTTTTATAAAATGCGCGAAATGGCGATGGAATTAGGCGCGGTTAGCTTTGGTATCTCCGGCTCTGGCCCCTCTGTTTTTGCCTTCACAAAAGATGAGGATACAGCGCATCGGATAACCCAAAAATTGCAGCATCATTTAACCGGTTTAAAAATAGGCTCTAATGGCTACGTATCAACTATAAATGATGCCGGGCCGAGGGTGCTGGGATAAGTCAAAAGTAAAAATTCAAAAGTAAAAAACTCACCCGTCATTGCGAGGTACGAAGCAATCCCCGATATGCCGGGCGAATAAGCTTGGTATACAACCAGTCCTAAAGAGATTGCTTCGTGCCTCGCAATGACAAGATGATAGTATATCAAAATGAAACTCTATAGTACCAATAACATCCAATCAGAAGTATCCTTTAAAGACGCCGTTTTTAACAGCATGCCGCAGGATAAAGGTTTATACATGCCCATTAGCATCCCGCGTTTAAGCGACGATTTTATCAATAACCTGGATAAATATACCCTGCCCGAAATTGCCTTTGAAGTAGCTAAAAATCTTTTAGGCGATGCGATGCCGGCTGATGATTTAAAAGCTTTGATAGATGACGCTATAAACTTTGATGCGCCGGTTGTAAAGCTGGATGATAACGTGCACGTGCTGGAGCTTTTTCACGGCCCATCTTTAGCGTTTAAAGATTTTGGCGCCCGGTTCATGAGCCGTGTAATGAGCTACTTTTTAGAGGAAGGCGAAAAACAGCTGGATGTATTAGTTGCAACAAGCGGCGATACCGGCGGTGCCGTAGCTTTAGGCTTTTTAGGCGTTCCTAATACCAGGGTTACTATCCTTTATCCTAAAGGTAAGGTAAGCGGCGTACAGGAGCAGCAATTAACCACAAACGGGCAAAACATTCGGGCACTGGAGGTTGACGGTACGTTTGATGATTGCCAGGCTTTGGTTAAACAAGCCTTTACCGATTCCGAATTGAACGAAAAATTCCGCCTGACATCCGCCAATTCTATTAATATCGCGCGTTTGGTACCGCAAACCTTTTACTACTTTAACGCTTACGCGCAGTTGCTAAGGCAGGGTGTTAAAAAAGTAATCTTCTCGGTACCCAGTGGAAACTTTGGCAATATCGGTGCCGGTTTGTTAGCCTGGAAAATGGGCTTACCTGTTGAAAAGTTTATTGCAGCTACAAACGCTAATGATACCGTTCCCGAATTTTTAAAAACAGGCATCTATCAGCCAAAACCATCTGTGGCAACCTTGTCAAATGCCATGGACGTGGGCAACCCAAGCAATTGGGTGCGCATTGCCGATCTGTTTAAAACAGATATGGATGAGCTGAAGAAATTGGTGATTGGCTTCACTTACAACGACGATGAAACCATAAAAGCCATCAATTGGGTATTTGATACTTATAATTATGTGGTTTGTCCGCATACCGCTATTGCCTGGCAGGCCTTGACAGATTATCAGCATGATCACGCCAGTGCAGATACCGCAGGCGTATTTTTATCAACCGCTCACCCATGCAAATTTCCCGATGTTTTTAGCGCCGAAATAACTGCTAAAATTGATGTGCCCACTCAGGTAAAAGAATTGGAATCAAAAACCAAACTGGCCATAGCGATAAGTAAAGACTTCGAAGATTTTAAAGGCTATTTGCTGAACGCTAAATAATAAGCGCTTAGACTTCCGATGCTATAAACTTCGGAAGTCTTGTTATTCATTCGTCAATTTTACTATTCGTAGTTATATTTGATCTGTGAAAATTACTTCAATGCGCAACAAAAAAAACATCATTCTTTTTTGTTTGATTACGCTGTCGTTTGCGGCCTGTAAAAGTCATTCTAAATTTAACCGGGACGACTGGAACGACGGCGATGGCCTTACATTTAGCTACCGCGATGGTATGGTTGACGATTTACTGCAAAATTACAAACTCAAAGGGTTAAAATACCAGGAGGTGATCCACCTGTTGCACCGCCCGCAGCAAAGCAATAAAAGCCAGATGATTTACGAAATTGAGGAACTAAGGAAGCCCGGAAAACCACACTATGTTAAACAGCTTGTCCTATCCCTTAAAGATTCAGTGGTAACCGATGCAAAAATTTACGAGCATACTGATAAGAAATGATCAACACCATCATATTCGACCTTGGCGCAGTTTTGATAGACTGGAACCCGCACTACGTTTACAAAACCATATTTGATGACGAGCAGGAAATGCACGATTTTCTGGCCAATGTTTGTACCTCCGACTGGAACGAAGAACAGGATGCCGGCCGCTCGTTACAAGAGGGTACCGATTTGCTGGTAGCCCGGTTTCCGGAACATGAGGCCAATATCAGGGCGTTTTATGGCCGGTGGATAGAAATGCTGGGTGAACCTTTTCATGGCACCGTCGAGATTTTTAAACAGTTAAAGGAGAGTAGTAAATATAAGATCTATGCGCTCACCAATTGGTCGGCAGAGACATTTCCTTTTGCACAGGCCCGGTTTGATTTTTTAAACTGGTTTGATGGTGTAGTGGTATCCGGTACTGAAAAAATGCGTAAGCCGGCACCAGAGTTTTTCCAGATATTGCTCGATAGATATAACGTTAACCCCGCCGAAGCTGTATTTATTGACGACAATTACCGTAACGTTTTGGCATCAGAAAAAATGGGCATCAAAACCATTCATTTTAAATCGGCCGACGAATTAGCGGAAGAATTGAGGGCGTTGGGTGTTTTGTAATCTATTTTAAAAAGCAATCATATCCTGATCAAATTGCGGCTTAAAAGTGTATCTTAATTGCACTAGGCCACTCGAAAAGGTTTCGGAGCCCAGGAACATCAGGTCGGTACGGCCTTTAACATCAAATAGTTGCTTGCCTGCGCCCAATATCACCGGGTGTACAGATAGTAAAAACTCATTAATTTGCTTTTTTGCCACAAATGCTGCCACCAGTTCGGCACCACCAAACAGCCAGATGTTTCCCCCTGTCTGATGCCTTATTTCGTCAACGCGACGGTCAAAATCTGCCGACCGAATGATTTCTGCATTGCCTGTTACTGAGGTTAGCGTATCAGTAAACACATACATTTTAAGCGCTGCAAACAGCCCCGGATCAGTGTCAATAAACATTTCATAGCTTTTACGGCCCAGGAATATGGCGTCTGCTTGGTTCAAAAATTCCGTCATTCCATAATCCTGATCGGCAAAACACCAGTCGTACTCGCCATTTGGGCCCTCAATGTAGCCATCAAGGCTCATGGCCAGGTTTAAAATTACTTTTCGCATGGGGGATGGATTTATGATTATTCTTCGCCCTGGTGTTTTTCCTGCCATTGCCTGGTAAATGACTTTTCGGCAACTTCTGGCATTTCCCTTAAATGGCCCCAGGTATTTTTGAAGAAAAAACGAAGGAAAAAGTTTTTCATTTTACCGCCAAAAAAATCTGTCATACTGCGTTTCAGCATTCCTTTTTTCCAGATGGCCCAGCCCCAGCGCTCTTTGGCGGTTACCAGGCCCCCGTTAACCGCGTCGCGGCGGTTAAGCAGCAGCATTTTGTGAATATCTATCTTAACAGGGCAAACCTCGGTGCAACGGCCGCAAAGGCTTGATGCGTAGCTTAAGTGTTTAAACTCCTCCATGCCGTCGGTATGCGGCGTTATAATAGCGCCAATAGGGCCACTGTAAGTAGTATTGTAAGTGTGGCCACCAACATTCTGATAAACCGGGCATACATTAAGGCAGGCCCCACACCGAATGCAATATAAGCCCTGTCGTTGCTCTTTTTGGGCCAGCAGGTTGGTGCGGCCGTTATCAAGCAGTACCACGTACATTTCTTCGGGCCCATCGGTTTCATTAGCCTGGCGCGGGCCGTTTAATATGGTATTGTAAACGGTAAGGTTTTGCCCCGTGCCGTGCGTTGACAGCATTGGCCAAAATAAGTCAAGATCGGTTATAGAGGGGATAACTTTTTCTATACCCACCACCGCGATGTGAATTCTCGGGAAAGTGGTACACAAGCGGGCATTTCCTTCATTTTCGCTGATGGCTACGCTGCCCGTATCGGCCAGCAGGAAGTTGGCGCCGGTTATGCCAACATCGGCCAGCAGGTATTTGTCCCGCAGTAATTCCCGTGCTTTGAGGGTTAACTCTTCGGCCGTGGCATCTAAAGGTGTACCGAAATGCTGATTGAATAGTTTGGCAATATCCTCCTTGCTCAGGTGCATTGCCGGGGTAACAATATGGTAAGGCGCTTGACCTAATAGCTGTACAATGTATTCACCAAGGTCGGTTTCTAATGATTCAATGTGGTTTTCCTTCAAAAATTCATTCAGATGAATTTCTTCAGTTACCATTGATTTGGACTTTACAACCGTTTTGGCTTTCGCTTTTTGTATAATGTTCAGGATTTCGCGGTTGGCCTCTTCGGCATCATTAGCCCAGATAACTTTGCCGCCCCTGCGCTGGAAATTGGCTTCAAACTCGGGCAAAAACTTGTCCAGGTTTTCCATCACCTTCCACTTAATTACATGACCTTTTTTCTTGGCGTTATCCAGATTTGCTATGCGCGATATGCCGCTTGCTGCAGCCGCGTTGTACTTATCAATGCTGTTATTGATAATACGGCGGTGGTCTGCATCAAATACCTTCTCCGCAGATGCAACCAAAAATTCCTCGGCAGTGCTTCCCATATATGCGAATTTAGGGATTTTTGGGTGAAGTTGATTAGGTGAGTGGTTGGATTAGGTTGATTAAGTTGAAAAAATAAATTGATAAAATAAAAACCGCCATTATTCCATTCCTGGCAATGACGGTTTTTTATTTTATGTAGCTTAAGATTAACTATTTCAACTCAATCAACCACTCTCCTAATCTAACTCAATCAACTATTTAGCCCCATCAACAACCGGTCTTTTATCACGATTGGCTAAGTCCCAACCGGTGTAAAACACCAATTGCGCGCGTTTGGCCAGTAACGGGAAGTTAATTTTGCTTACTTCATCGCCCGGCTGATGGTAATCGGCATGTACGCCGTTGAAGTAGAAAATGATTGGCACGCCATGTTTTGCAAAGTTGTAATGATCGCTGCGGTAGTAAAAACGGTTAGGATCATTAGGGTCATCATATTTGTAATCCAATTTCAGGTGGGTGTAAGTATTGTTTGCCTTTTCGCCAATATCGTGCAACTCCTTGCTCAACATAGCCGAGCCGATAGAATATACGTAATTTGCAGAATCTGGTTTGCCGATGTACTCTTCGCCTACACGGCCAATCATATCAACATTTAAATCGGTAATGGTATTGGCCAACGGATAAATAGGATGATCGGTATAGTATTCAGAGCCTAAAAGACCTTTCTCTTCACCAACGTTGCCTAAAAATAAAACACTGCGGCGTGGGCCATGGCCATCCTTTTTAGCTTTCGAAAACGCCCTTGCAATTTCGAGGATGCCTGTAGTGCCCGACCCATCGTCATCAGCACCATTATTTACCTTGTCTTTAGCATTTGGATCAGTTTCTAATCCAATGTGGTCATAATGAGCCGAAAATACCAGCACTTCATCTTTTAAATCGGTGCCTGGCATAAACCCTACAACGTCAACGGCTTTAACATCGGTGCGCTCATTCGAAAAATTGGCTGTAAAATCGGCCTTTGCGGTTACAACAGGTGTAGTGGCTGCTGCGGTTTTTAAATCGCCGTAAGTTTTTCCTGTTGATTTCACCAATTCATCAGCTATCGCTGTAGTTACATGAAAAACAGGCACACCGGCGTTGGCTTTGGCTGCGTCTTCTTTAATAGTTAAACGCGGGCTTGCGATGCTTCTGCCAAAACGTTTAAGTAAGGCAGTTAAATCGCCGTTGGCGGCCAAAATAATCGCGGGTTTTTTGCTTTGCAGGTTGGCAAACACTTTTAAACGGGCGGTGGTCATGCGTACGGCCACATTTGGTGTTTTACCTTCTTCGGGTTTGTCCTCGTTTATCCACAACACAACTTTGCCTGCAAGATCGGTTGATCCAATTTCGCTTTCTGTGCCGAAGCCTACAAATACTACTTCGCTGCCGCTTACATTTTTATCAGGCACAGTGCCGTTAGGTATAAAATCCTGCCCTAAAACAAATGGTTTGCCATTAACAGCAAAGGCCGATACTTTTAACGCGCTTTGTACCAGGGGTACGTTAAAGAAATACGATCCGTTTACCGGGGCCTGCAATCCTATTTTTTTAAATTCGCCCGCTATGTAGTTTGCGGCTTTCTCGGCACCAGGCTTGCCGGTTTCCCGGCCTTCAAATTCGTCGGACGCCAGGATACTTAAGTGTTTTTTGGCGTCCTCGGCCGTAATCAGCTTCCCGTACTTCATGGCAGTAGGGTTTTGCTGTGCACAGGCACTTACCGCAATCGCTGCGGAAAACGCCAGTAATGTTACTTTTTTCATGTATGATAATTAATTAAGTCAGTTTCTTTTTTAGTATCAAGTAGTAAGTATCAAGTATCAAGACAACTGCAGGTGAAATCATTAGTTACCTTTCACCTTTTACCTTTCTCCTTTTACCTTTACCCTTTCGCCTAATTTACCTTTTCGCTTAAAATTAACAGGAAATTTTCCCTACCCTGGTAGCGTGGCGGCCGCCTTCAAATTCGGTGGTGAAAAATGCTTCAATAATTTTTTTAGCCTCATCAATGCTGATGAAGCGGGCGGGGATACATACAATGTTGGCGTTATTGTGGCTACGGGCCAGCACAGCAAGTTCTTCGTTCCAGCAGATGGCGGCTCGGATGCCCTGGTGTTTGTTGGCTGTAATGGCTACGCCGTTGGCGCTGCCGCAAACCAGTACGCCCAGGTCGCACTCTCCACTTTCAACTGCCAACGCTACGGGGTGCGCAAAATCGGGGTAATCAACAGAGGTATTGGAATAGGTACCGAAATCTTTTAGCTGCTCAGCCGGAATATCGGCGGATAAAGCTTGTTTATAATCAAAACCGGCATGATCGGCGCCGATGGCAATTTTAAGCCCTTCTTTCATTGATATTGAATATTAGTAGTTTTTGCAAAGGTGCAATAAATGCGCAAATTTCAAATATGCCGATGTGCAGATTATTTGAGGGACGTGAGATTGTTACAAAGCTGCGGATGTGCAGATTTTAGATGTGCAGATTAACTTTCTTGGAGCTTAGCCGTTTTGAATGTGCAAATTTTTAAAAGATCGGGATACCCGGCTGCTATGATTGATTAATAACGGGGCAATTTTAAGCCCTCTCCAAAGGAGAAGGTTGCGTGAGGCTCTTTATATCGCCTTATCTTTGCAGCGTTCTACCACTTCAATGTAGTAATTTTCATAAAGTGGTAGTATGGTAGCCAGATCGAATTGTTTGGCGCGGGCAAGGGCATTGTTTTTAAAGGTTTCCAGGCGGGTTTCATCTTCCAGGATGTATATCGCCCGTTCGGCCATCCCGTCTACGTCGCCTACATTGTTCAAAAAGCCGGTTTCGCCGTCAACATTCAACTCCGGTAAACCGCCGGCGTTACTGCTGATAACCGGCACCTTACATGCCATAGCCTCCAGCGCTGCCAAACCAAAACTCTCGGATTGTGACGGCATCAGGAATAAATCGGCTACAGATAGAATTTCCTCAATGGCATCCTGCTTGCCTAAAAAGCGTACATTATCGGTAACACCCAGATCGCGGCATAACTGCTCGCAGCCCGAACGTTCGGGACCATCGCCCACCATGAGCAATTTTGAGGGGATGGTTTTAACCACCTGGGCAAATATTTTCACCACATCTTCGGTGCGCTTTACCTTGCGGAAGTTGGAGGTATGCACCAGTATCTTTTCGCCCGAAGGGGCTATAGCTTTTTTGAAGTGGTCTTTTGCTTTAAGGCTGAAACGGTTTAGGTCGATAAAGTTTGGGATCACTTTAATATCATTCTCTATCTCAAAGAACTGATAAGTATCCTCTCTCAGGTTTTGCGATACGGCTGTTACTCCGTCAGACTTGTTGATGGAGAAGGTAACCACCGGTTTAAAGGTGCGGTCTTTGCCAACCAGCGTAATATCGGTACCATGCAGTGTTGTAACTACGGGTATGTAAATGCCATAAGTGGCCAGGATTTGTTTGGCCATAAACGCAGCTGATGCATGCGGGATAGCGTAGTGCACATGCAGTATATCAAGTTGCTCGTGGCGTACCACATCAACCAAACGACTGGCCAGCGCCAGCTCATACGGTGGAAAATCAAACAGCGGATAATTGCTTACCGATACCTCGTGGTAAAACAGGTTTTCGGAAAAAAGGTCTAACCGTGCGGGCTGGTTATAGGTAACAAAATGTACCTGGTGTCCCCGGTCTGCAAGGGCTTTACCAAGTTCTGTAGCAACAACTCCGCTTCCGCCAAAGGTTGGGTAACAAACAATTCCGATCTTCATTGATGTGGGATAATTATCCGCAAGTTTAACAGCAATTTATGGCAAATGTGTTAACACTGTGTAAAATGATTTTGAATTTCGGACATTGGATTTGGCCTGTTATTGCAACCGCGCTACCTAATCAACGCCGCTTTTTTCGTTGCTGATTTTTGTTCCGAAATCGGCACATCATCAATCACCTGCACATCTCAAACGGCTAAGCCCTCAACGAAGTTAATCCGCATATCTGTACACCTACTTCGTATACCTGTTAATAATATCAACAATCACTTTGTTTTTTTGTAATTGAGGCAGGTAATCAAATAAAATATAGTGTTTTTCCGGGTCGCTGGTCAGGGCCATTTCCAGGTGGTTTAGCGCCTCATTGTATTCGCCTTTGGCAAACAGGTAGGCAACCATCCTGTAGTATAATTCTGCAGCTTCGGGGTTGTTTTTTATAGCTTGCGATATAATCTCGATAGCGCCAACCAATCGCTGCTGCTCATACAATATAGATGAGTAATCCAGCCAGGCGTCAATATCCAGCGGATTTAGTTCAACCACCTTTTCATAAGCTTGTTCGGCTTCGGTCATGTGGCCCAGTTTGTATTCGGCATCGGCAATGGCAAACCAGTAGTCGGCATTGGCAATATCCAAATCAAGGGCTTTTTTGTAAAAGTGCAGTGCTTCAAAATAGCGTTCTTCAAAGTCAAGCGTAACCCCGATACCAAACCAGGCATCTGCCAGTTTAGGGTCCATTTTCACCGACTTTTTATAAAAAGCCCGTGCATCATCCATTTGCTCCAGCTTTTCGTAGCACTCGCCTATGGCGCAATAAGTATCGGCATTGGGTTGCTCATACTCAAAGGTGTGGCGGTACACTTCAATAGCTTCGGCATATTTTTCCAGGTTAACCAGGGCATTACCCTTGTTAAAGTAGGCCGATGCAAAGCTGTCTTTAATCAGGATGGCGTAGTCATACGCGTCAATTGCTTTTTCAAACAAACTCAATTTAGTATAAGCGTTGCCCAGGTTGTACCAGGCCGCATAGCTATAAGGCTCGTTATCGATGTATTGCTGGTAAAACTGTACGCTTTCCTGCTGGTTGTCCATAACGTCGTAGCAAAAAGCCAGTTCATAAAGGGCATCCTGGTTTTCCATATTTTGCTTAAGGCAGAGCTTAAGATAACTTATGGCAGTATCGTAATCGCCCATGTTTTGGTAAACGTAGGCTATGTGCAGCAGTATCTCGTCGGTTTCTTCGGCCAGGCCAAGGGCTTTTTCGTAATTTTCCAGGGCCTCGCTAAAGCGCTCCATACTCTCGTACAGGTTACCGCGAATGATGTAAATATCGGCATCCGAGGCCTCCAGCATGGCTGCTTTTTCAAGCGCGGCAAAAGCTTCGGGCACCTTATTGCCTACTACCAGCAACTGGGCCTGCTTAATTAAAAATACTGCTGCAAAAGGGTGCTGATTGCGCGCATACTCTGCTACCTGTAGCGCCCTGGCCGGATCATTCTTTTCGATGTAATAGTCGATAATGTTCTCAAACGCCTGGGCATCAAAAAAGTACTGGTCTTGATTTCGAATCATTTCCTCGTACCGTTCTACCGAAAATTTGGGATCTTCAGTAAAACCAAATTCAAATTCTTCTTCCATTCAATTTTGTTTGCAGAACATCCGCTTTAGGTTAACAATTGTAATTGTCTTGTAAAGACTTATTGAAGTCAAAATACAAATAAGTAAGCAACCAATTTGCAAATAAGTTTTCAACATTCAAACATTGTTAACAACCGTTAATTACAAAGCATTGATAATTAACAGTAATCATTATAAACCCGCAATTCAAAAAATTGCTTCAAAGATTTCTACCTTTGGCAAAAGTAACAATTATGGGCCTTGATATAACAGACATTCTAAAACGTTTACATATAAACGATGTAAATGATGCTTTTAGTACAGGCAGTAACTGGGGCAGCAGCGCCGGTGCAGCAATAAAAAATATTACATCGCCGGTTGACGGCCAAAAAATAGCTTCGGTTAAATTTGCTACCGAAGCCGATTATAACCAGGTAGTTGAGCAAGCTGCCGCTGCGTTTAAAACATGGCGTACAATGCCGGCGCCCAAACGCGGCGAGATTGTGCGCCAGATAGGCGAGGCCCTGCGCGCCAATAAACAGGACCTGGGTACCCTGGTATCTTACGAGATGGGTAAAAGCCTACAGGAGGGCCTGGGCGAAGTGCAGGAAATGATTGATATTGCCGATTTTGCCGTAGGCCTGAGCCGCCAGCTGTACGGCTTAACCATGCACAGCGAAAGGCCTGAACACCGCATGTATGAGCAGTACCACCCGCTGGGAATTGTAGGCATTATATCGGCCTTTAACTTCCCGGTAGCCGTTTGGAGCTGGAACTCACTGCTGGCAATGGTTTGCGGCGATGTAAGTATATGGAAGCCATCTGAAAAAACACCTTTAACCGCTATTGCCTGCCAGCACATAGCGCAGGAGGTTTTAAAAAGGAACAACATAGCCGATGGCGTTTTGAATTTAATTAACGGCGACCGCAACATTGGCGAACTGATGGCCAATGATACCCGGATACCGCTGGTATCGGCCACCGGATCAACCCGCATGGGTAAAGCTGTTGGCGCGGCAGTTGGCGCGCGGCTGGGCAAAAGCCTGCTGGAACTTGGTGGTAATAACTCCATCATCATTACCGAAAATGCCGACCTGGATATGTCATTAATTGGTGCAGTATTTGGCGCGGTTGGCACCGCCGGGCAGCGTTGTACCAGTACCCGAAGGCTCATCATCCACGAAAGTGTTTACGATGCCTTTAAACAAAAACTGGTAAGCGCTTATGGCCAGATACGTATTGGCAACCCGCTGGATGAGCATAACCATATGGGGCCGCTTATTGATACCGATGCGGTAGCGCTTTACCTTGATTCGATTGAGAAATGTAAAGCCGAAGGCGGAAACTTTGTGGTAGAAGGCGGCAGGCTGGAGGGCGATGCCTATGCTTCGGGCTGTTACGTAAAGCCTTGTATTGCCGAGGTAGAAAACCACTATAAAATTGTACAGCACGAAACCTTTGCCCCAATATTATACCTGATTAAATATTCAACCATCGAGGAGGCTGTTGAATTGCAAAATGGGGTGCCGCAAGGCTTATCATCGGCCATTATGACCAATAATTTACGCGAGGCAGAACAATTTTTATCCTATGCTGGTTCTGATTGTGGAATTGCCAACGTAAACATTGGTACATCGGGTGCCGAAATTGGCGGCGCCTTTGGCGGCGAAAAAGAAACCGGCGGCGGCCGCGAATCGGGATCTGATGCATGGAAAGTTTACATGAGGAGGCAAACCAATACTATTAATTATTCAAAAACGTTGCCTTTAGCCCAGGGGATCAAATTCGACCTCTAATTTTTATTATTTTCTAATACTTGTACATGTTCAACTTTCGTTCATTTATTTTAAGCGGTCTTTTATTTTCGTCACTAACAATAACCGTATCGGTATCGGCCCAGGAGGCCGTGAAAAAGTCCGATCCCGAACCGCCAAAGTTCTGGCACCTGATGGATCTTAAAACTGATGGCTACTTTGGCGTCAGCTTAAAACAAGCTTATCTTTTTGTAAAAGGCAAGCAAAGTAAAACAGTGGTGGTGGCTACATTAGATAGTGGTATTGACACCCTGCAAAAAGACCTTAAAAGTATTTTATGGGTAAATAAAAAAGAAATTCCGGGCAATGGCATTGATGATGACCATAACGGTTATGTAGATGATATACATGGCTGGAACTTTTTGGGCGGCGCCGGCGGTAAGGCCGACTTTAACGAAACTACCGAGGAGGTGCGCGAGTACAATAAGCTTAAAGGCAGGTACGCAAATGTTGCCGATAGCACCGCTACCAACAAAAAGGAATTTGCTTATTGGCAGCGCGTTAAAACTGTTTATGATACAACCCTAAACAAAGCCACTACCGAAACCGCGCAGCTACAGCCTATTATGAACGCGCTGATGGCAACAAGTGGATATATTAAACAGGCGCTTAAAATAGGGGCAAGCGGCACTTTTAGGGAAGCGGATTTGGTGAACATGAAAACCGCCAACGATACTTTGAGCCAAAGTAAATATGTTTGGACAACCATATTTTCACAGGAAGGCGGTAATAAAACCAATGCCGAAATTATTAAAGATTTGAGCGAATACCTGGCCAAACTGAACAATGACCTTGCGCCCGACCTGGAAGCCCGTAAACGAATTGTTGGCGACAATGTGGATAGCATGGACCATAAGCCTTACGGTAATAACCTGTTAAAATTTGCCGATGCATCGCACGGTACAGGCGTGGCCGGGCTTATTGGCGCGGTACGTAATAACGGTTACGGAATCAATGGCGTAGCCGATAATGTGCGCATTATGGCCGTTAAAACTGTGCCTAACGGCGATGAATACGATAAAGATGTTGCCAACGCCATCCGCTACGCGGTTGATAACGGGGCCAAAATCATTAACATGAGCTTTGGTAAAAAACTATCTCCTCATAAACAATGGGTTGATGACGCGTTTAAGTACGCTGCCTCTAAAGATGTGTTGCTGGTACTGGCTGCCGGAAATGATAACGACGATATGGATAAGAACCCCGATTACCCGAATGATTTATTTGCCGATGGTTCATCAACAGATGCAGATAACCTGATCAACGTAGGCGCTTCATCAGCAAAATTGGGCGATCACCTGGCCGGCGACTTTAGCAACTACGGCAAAAAAATGGTAGATGTTTTTGCCCCCGGTGTAAAGGTTACCACTGTTGATACCGATGCGGAGTTTAACACCGAGGACGGCACCAGTTTTTCGGCACCTATAACATCAGGCATCGCAGCTCTTTTGCTGGAGTATTATCCTAGTCTGAGTGCCAAACAACTAAAACAGGTGATCCTGGCATCAGCCACCCCGCTTACCGGCACTATGGTTTACAAACCCGGCAGCAAAACAGATAAGGTTGATTTTACAACCCTAAGCAAAACCGGCGGCATTGTAAACGCCTATAAAGCATTGCAAATGGCGGCAACATTGCAGGGGGAGCGGAAGTAAAAGTTGGCTCCGGGGATTGACCCAACAGATACGGAAAAGAAAAATAAATTATGTCATTGCGAGGAACGAAGCAATCGCGAACTATGCATGCGACGGGATTGCCACGCTATCGCTCGCAATGACATAATATAACGGTGGCAGGTAAATTTTTCCGGGACCCTCCGCGCTTTTTTTTAAACCTTCGGAGGCATGTCATCCCAAAATCTTTGCCCGCTAAAAACTACTTTTTCTTATCGGCATTAATGGGTTTTACCACATTGGCTTTGCCCGATTGATAATCAGATGGTGCTTTTTTGCTGCCTTCGGCGGCAGGTTTCTTTTTTTCTTTTACGGCTTGTCTGTCCTTGCTCATGATGATTCTGTTTTATAGATGTTAATATTAGGCCAGCAAATTTGGCAGCCTGGTTTAATTTGTATTGGAAATGGTATTTAGCCGGGAGTTTCTTTTGCCCCGCCATTAAAGGAAGAAAAGGAATTGCTTTATTTTTTAAAACGCTTATCTTTGAATCGAATTACTAAAGCAATTAATTAAAGGTACTTGTTTTAAGTAATATAAAACGTTACAGCAGATTTTAAATATCAAAAAACTGCATAAATGTTTAACTTTGAAACGGTTTTTAACATACGTACATTAATATAATTACAACACAACAATAGCTACAACAATGAAAAGCTTCATTCCTACAACTACTTATGCAGTTTTAAATTATGTAATTGCCCTTTTACTAATTTCGACACTGTGGACATTTGATACCTTGCACATTGGTGGCGCGGCTTTATTTTTGCCATTAATTATAGGATGGTTACAATTGATCATGGCTATTTTTGCTAATAACAAACTGGGGTTTTTAAAGGTGTTCCCGATGAGCATGCATAATGTAAACGACGTAATTATGGGTTCGTTTTTAATGTGCTCGCCATGGGTGTATGATTTTCATTCAACAATCTGGATTCCGCAAGTGCTTTTTGGAGGCGCATTGTTCATCATGGGTATCTTTACCAAGGGTTCTCCGCTACTTAATAAAGAGCACACCTTACAACAAGGCGGTCTCACTTCAACCGATTCATTGTAATCCTGGTTAGATATATCATAAGATATTAAAAAAGGGGCACAACTTGTGCCCCTTTTTTATTCGGGAACTTTTTGTTCCTGTGCTTGTTCCCTTTCGCGCAGGTTGCGCATGATTTTGGTATATCCGCGATGCTTATGCTGATCATCATATAACGGAAATACCAGTCCGCTGCCCCAAAAACGGGTGCCATTTTTACGCATATGATAGCGTTCGTCAATGGCGCGGCCATCTTTCAGTGCTGTTTTTAATTCCTGTTCCGGTACGCCGGCTGCCACGTCTTCGGGGGTAAAAAACACATCGGCGCATTTGCCTAAAATCTCCTGTTCTTTATAGCCTAAAACCTTTTCGGCGCCGGTATTCCAGCTGTTAATGTCGCCATTGCTATCGGTAGTAATTACTGCGTAATCTTCCAGGCTTTCCAATACCTGCCTGAAAAAATCTTCGCTCATCCTAAAATAACGGTCGTCAAATAATTCGTCCTGGGTAATTGTATTATCAATAGTATGATATTCAATAAAAATGTTGCTGCTATCTACGCCACAGGCCAATTGCATTGGTTCGCGGGTAATTTTATAAAAGGTTTCGTAACCATCGGGCAGGTTGTTTAACGCCGGTTTTTGTTTTACCGGCATCATGGTAATGGTAACAGCTTCATCGGTAAGCTGACTGTTAATATTTACTAAAAGATAACCATATCCTTTTTCTATCAGGTTACCAAGCAGCTCGGGTGTAAATGGAACGCGCATTTTTTTAAGGTTAAAACTGTTCGCGTTACCCTCGCAAAAATGAAACCATTTGTTATTTATAGTTAACAGAGCTGGTTTATGTGTAGATAAAGTATTTAAAACACTTCGTTAAGCCCTAAAAAAAAGCCATTGGAACCATAGCTGCCGCGGGCATAATCAAAACACATGTTTGATCGGGTGTATTTGTTAAACAGCAACCTTAACCCAAAACCCGCGCCGGGTTCCCAATACCTGAATAATTTGATATCCCGCTGGTTATTGGCCGATTCGATATTTACAAAAGTAACGCCGCTTAGCAGTTTGTTTTTAGTTAGCGGGAAACGATATTCGGCCTCGTTGTAAACAAAGGAAGGCCCTTTGAACCGCCCTATTATAAAAGCCCGGCCAATGCGGCCGTAGGCATCGCTTGCAGTGCCGGGCAATTCAAGGTAAGGTAACGATCCGCTCAGAAGGTAGTTGGCCCAGTGCCAAAAAGCCAGCACGTTTTCTGGGTCGGTATCGCTCAGGCTCCAGTATTTCCTGAACTCGGTTTTTAGTTGCACTGCATTATGGTTGCTGCCCAGCCAGCCCTGGTTGGTACGCAAAATTATATCGGCATAAACACCTTTAAACGCCCGGTTGGGCTGATCGCGGCTGTTATACTGAAAATTTAACAGTACACCATTGGCATTGTATTTAAACGGGTAGTACCCTTTGCGGATGCTATACCTGTAGTTGTGCGTTTCTTCAACCGGGATGTTTTTGCGGTTGTCGTCGATGTTGTTATAAAGGTTAAAGCTAAGGCCGGCGCCCACATAAATATGGTCGGTTATTTTCCGGTAAATGCGTTCGTTTATTTTTAAGTAAGTATACCTGACAGGGAACTCGTTAGGGTTATCGCCAAAGTGCTGATCGCCCATATGAAAAGGGCCGTCGCCCACACTACGCCGCCCGGTGCCCAGGCCATTATCTTTGGCTATGGTTTTGCCTACCTGAAGGGTGCCCTGCAGGTTCCAGATATTTTTTGAAGTAAAGGCGTTATGTTTAAATTCAAGCGTGGAAAGGCCGTTTGTGGATATATAAGCCCCTGCATTCATGACTGATAATATGGTATTGCGCCTATCGCCAAAATATTTGCCGGCGGCCGATGTTGCGCCTATGGCAAAGCCCACACTTGGGTTGTAGGCGGCGGAGGGTAATACCGCCCAAAAAAAGTCTTTTTCCTGGAGGCTGGTATCTGCGGTAGCCGGTTTTTTACTGCTGAAAAAGGAGTTTAAAAGACCATTGGCGTCACTTTGGGTTTTTAACGAATCCTCTAAACTCATCCTGGTTTGCGCGCGAATGGCAGTTGTGGTTAGGATAAGAAAAAGTAGCGCAAGGGCAAACCTGCAAATAAGTGAAATCAATTTAGGGCATTAATTAGTGATTGCTAATATAAACTTATCATTTTGAAAATGCGCATGTTAAGCGCGATTTTGTTTGGTTTTTAGATAAACGGGCTGGTATATAAATGGGGCTTTAAAACGAAACCCGGATGCCGAATAAAAGAGGGTGGCGTTGCTTTATGCAGGCCACCCTCGGATGTTAAGTTTAACGTTGAGAAATGATTTTCGCAGGTAAAATGGAAATCTGCAAACGTACCTTAACAAGGCACAGTGGTTTAACTATTTTATTTTGTAGCTAAAAATCTCTGATTTTAAAATCACCTTGCCGCCGGTATTGGCATAAATTGCAACTACACCTATACCCTTGGCTACGTAAAACTCCTGGGTATACTGTGTTGTGTATGTGCCGTTAATTTTAACCTGCAACTCCACGTTGCTGTGAATTAGGTTTGTATAGCTTTTTCCCAGGATAACGCGCGAGATGCCTTTTTCGGCGATGGTGGTTTTTAAACGGGCGTCAATTTGGTTTTCGGCGTCGCTTAAATCAAGGGCGGTTGTCCAGCTTGTGCCGGCGGCAACATTGTCGTTAAGGTAAGGAAGGTCAAACTGTTTGTCGCTTTCATCGTCGAGCTGGATGGTGCTGTATACATGATCTTCAAAATTGAGATAAGTTTTGGTAGTACCATCGTTATCAACCGATTTTAATACATGATAATTTTTTGTGCCTATTTTTTTGATTTCGGCGGTCATCGTATTTTCGGTAGTATCAAGTGTTTCGGTATTATCGCCGGGTATTGGAGATACGGTTGTGGTGCGGTATTTCCAGGTTGAGCCGGCACTTAGCGGTTGATATGTATCGTTACCGGTGTTACCGCCGGGAGTATTGCTGTTGTCTTTTTTGCAGGCACCAAAAAATAAAATTAGCAGGGTGGTTAAGGTTAAAAGTGTCCTTTTCATTTTCGTAAATTAATTCGTGACCGTTTTCCGGTCATTTTTATGGTAAATATTTATTTGTTAAACCGGCAGCCGGGGCGCCTCCGTTTGCCGTATGTGATGCCATTGACGTGTAAAATATCCGTTACGTTACAGTGTCCCATAAATGTTTTTCGGAAAATCTGTTTTACACCTGGTGATTTATCCGGCGCATAACCGATTTTTTATTCTGTAATCTGTTGTTTATAAGTTATTTATGATGGTCGAACTTAAGCCTGCTACTTATTTAAAACAGATTGATTATTTTTTAGATAATTGCAATTAATTTAGCGTTCTGCAGCGGCGGCAGGAGGCGGTGGTGACTACTATGAGGCTTGATGAGCTTTTTAAACCCTTAAATCTGTAGGCTATTAAAGCGGCGCTTTAACGATGAAGACGTGGGCAATGCTATTAATTTTAACCGCGGGTACACCTGGTTGTTTGAGGCGGTTCAGCGGCATTTATTTACTTAACTGGTCCGGCCTGCCTGGCTATCATAACCCGAACCAATGAATTGTATTCACTATTTATTTTATAAAAGCCGCATGGTCCGTTTTGCTATTTGTATTGTTTTATTGCTGATATCCCTGCTCACCATTTTTAAGGCCTTTGAATACTCGATGTGGATGGTGTCTATCATAGCCACAGAGTTTTGCTGGGTGTTTATGCTGCTTACTTTGGCAGCGTTGTTATCGGGCTTTTTATCCCCCAGGTATCAGCTTGCGGGCACCATTACAGGCCTTATAGCATTAATTTTGTTTACAACGCCTATCATTAGGGCGTACCGTATTGCCGCGGGCCTGAATCAGGATTTTATAGCCGCATTTGGCCCGGGCGGCCCTATTGTTGATAGCGCCGGTACGCAACCGCCCTACAGCTTTTTTAATATGTTCAGGGGCAATAACGATGTTGCCTATAAAACCTATATCTACAACAAGTACCCGGATTTAAACCTAACTATGGATTATTTTCCCTCGCAAAAAAAGGGCAACAGGCCATGCGTGGTGGTTGTACATGGAGGATCATGGAACAAAGGCGACAACAAACAATTACCTGAACTGAACAGCTACCTGACCGGCATTGGTTACAATGTGGCGGCAATAACCTATCGCCTGGCGCCCAAATACCAATCGCCGGCACCGGTTGAAGATGTTTATGCCGCTATAGCTTACCTGCGCAAACATGCCGCAGCGCTAAATATAGATACCAACAATTTTGTGTTGCTGGGCCGGTCGGCCGGGGCGCAGATAGTTTTGCTTGCTGCTTATACCCAGCACGAGCCGGGTTTAAAGGCCGTGATTGATTATTATGGCCCGGCCGATATGGTTTGGGGATATTCTGTACCGGCAAGCCCCCTTATTATGGATTCGCGAAAGGTAATGTGCGATTATATTGGCGGAACGTATCAGCAGGTACCAAAAAAATTCGCGGCTTGCTCTCCGCTGGAATTTGTGAATAAGCAATCGGTACCTACTTTGATCATTCATGGAGCAAACGATGTACTGGTATCGCCCGACCATAGCAGGCGGTTGAACCTTAAGCTGGAACAAAACGGCATTAAACATTTCTATCTCAGGTTACCCTGGGCTACCCACGGCTTCGATTTTAACCTGAACGGGCCCGGCGGCCAGCTGGCCACTTATACTGTTGAACGCTTTTTAAATGCCGTCACAAAATAATGCTAACAGCAGGAATACCTTACCAGGCTCGTCAATACCGGCCTCAGCGTTATTTAGTTCCCAATCAGGCTTAATGCTTTTTTCAGGTCGGGATCGTTTTTTGTTACCACATCCAGCGGGGTATACAGCACGGCATACTTTGGTATAATACCCCTTGCATATAGCGGGTTTTTTGCAAAAGCATCTAATCGCATCCACGGAAACTCAACAACTATATGGGTATTTGGAAGCGTTAAATGTTGTAGCGTGCCCCCATTACAACCTTCCTCTGCGCCGGCTGTTTCACGGCCTATAAATGTCGCATTTTTACATTGCGCTTTTAGCGCTGCAGTAAACAGGGCAGCAGACGAAAAAGTAGCGCCATCAATTAAAACCAATAAATTCCCATTGTAATGGTTGGCCATTGCAAGCGGCAATGCGCCATATAACTTGCCGAATATTGGTTTAACACCAATGTGATACCATGAACTTTCTTTATTGCCCGGCTCAAAACCCGTTTTAAAACTTGCGGTCCGGCTTGTATCAAAGTATTTTTCAAAACTGTTTGCAGCCGGGTCAGGAATCCTCGATTTCATTTCCTTAACAATATGAAAAGGGGCATCGGCAAGGTATGATAATAGCCGGATAGCTATCCTGATATCGCCGCCGGTATTGTGCCTTAAATCAAGCACCTGGTTTTTTGTGCCCTGTTGATGGATTTGTTTGAATACCTCCTTGTAAAGCGTAGTATCGTCGTACTGAAATGTTGTTGCCTTAAAGTACGCGGTGGATTTATTTTTTAAAAAAAGCAGGGGAAGGTTGCCGGTGTTTTTTGCCTCGGCCCAGCCCGCAAAATTGTCAACCGGTTTCGGCTGGATGCTTGTATTGTTGCTGGCAGTATCCAACACTAAGTTTTTTACTACCCCTGCCTGTGTTTTAATGTTGATGTGATAGGGCCCTTTCCAGTGGTAATATTTATAACATGCATCTTCAAAGCCATCGTATTCGCTTAAAAATAATTCTTTAAATGTTTGGCCCTTGCCATCGGCGCAATACAAATCGGCCCCATGATCAATTATTTGTGCTGCCGGGATGTTATTCATACTTAAAATTTCGTCGCCGGTATTTAATTTATCAGTTTGGTGGGTTGTAACCCAGGCATGATGATCGCGAACCAATACTTCAAATGGTAAATGAGGTTCTTTATCAGCGCCTGTTTTTTTGTATCCTTCGGAATGCCTTAGCTGCGTATGTCCGCATTTTAACCTGCACAAGAAGGGGTAAATACTACTGATAAATTCGGTTTCGGTAAGCGGTCTGTCGATGGCCCCATAAGCCTGGTTATATGCCCTTTGTAAACTATCGGCTGAGGTATAAATTCCGTAAGCCGGGTGCATTTCTTTAATGGCCGCCCAAAGTACGCCAAGATCGGCCTGCATGTTTTTAACAGTAAGCTTATTCGCTGTTGTATTTGGAATTGCCAAAGCTTTAGGGCCATTTTGACGGCAAGCTGTAACTGCAATAACTAATGCCCATGGCATTAGCAGGAATAGGTTTTTCAAATTCATTGCAAAAAATATTATCTATTTACTCTTAACCCCTGATCCCGAAACCGCCTGAAATATTTTGTTTTTTCCTTCGCGCACGTCGGGCATTTCAACCATTCACCCACTCACCTTCGGCTCCCTGAACCGGCTAAAAAACACTATAGCCAACAGGCAAAGCACAGCGCCGCAAATACCATTAAGCCGCAGGCCGTAATCATGCCCCGGATCTTTACCATATACGGTTAAAAAAGCAAACAGGGCTATACCCAGTGTTTGGCCTAATTTTACAAACAGGTATTTAACGGCAAAAAACATCCCCTCACGGTTTTCGCCGGTACGCAAGGCCTCGCTTTGGGCAATCTCGGCAAGTATCGCGTTCGGGAGGATCCCTAATGAGGCCAGCGGAAAAGAGGCGCTTAAAACCAGGATATAAATTTGTACCTGGGGCGCAAATGGAAATTTACCCAAAAAAAATATCGCTACAAAAATGAGGCTCAACAAACCAAATGAAAAAAGCACAATTGTTTTTTTGCCGATTTTTTTTGACAGGTAATTAACAACAGGGTAAAACAACAGGGAAAGAAGCACCATCGACCCCATTAATATGCCACCCATTGATTTGGGCAAGGGCAGCAGTACTGTCAAAAAATATAATAAGCCACTGGATATGATGCTGAGCGACATGTAATACGAAAAATCGGATATGAGGTAGTACTTAAAATTACGGTTCTCGAAAGTTTTTTTGATAGCCGGAAAAAAGCGTAAATGTGTAGGCTTACTACTGGAGTATTTTTTTTCATCGATGGTTAAAACCGGTACCAGCATAATAAGGCCGGCAAAGCCACACAAGCCCCAGATGGTATACTGCACTGCCGAATTGCGGTCAAATACGTGGAAACTTTGCTGCACCAGGTCGGCAAAGTTATTTACCATAGCCGATATGATGATACCAATAACAAAACCCACCTGTTGAAAAGATGAAAGCTCTACTTTTTCGGCAGCGGTATCGGCCATCTCGGGTAACAGCGCGTTATACGGAATAATATAGCTGGTGGCAGCCATAAAAAAGCAAACAAGGGTAAACATGATCCAGGCCGCATTTTTCATGCTTTCCATTCGCATTACGGGATGAAAGGTAAGCGCGCAAAACACGATCGCGGGCAAAATAGCCCATTTCATGAAAGGGATACGCCGGCCTCCCGGGTTTTTACTTTTGTCGCTGAGCGAACCTATGAAAGGATCAAAAACAGCATCAACAAACCTGCCCGAGGCAACGATGATTGACATGATATTGAGCACCCCAAACACCAGCAATTGCGGCACCAGCGGAATTAAACCCGAGTTGGATGGCGGCAGGTAAAAATAAGGCAGCATCACGATAATGATATTAGTCATTACGCTCCAGCCTATCATCCCGCAGGCATATGCAAGTTGTTTTGAAAGTGGAAGTTTAGCTGCCGGCATGGTATGCAATATGCAAATATTAACTCAATGCCGCAAAGGGTGGGAGGGAAAAGGCGAAAGGTCAAAGGCAAAAGGTAGCTTCGGCGGCAGAGAGGGGGCAGATAAAAGGTGAAAGCCGAAAAGGTAGCTTCGGGTGAAGGAGATAAGCTACCGGAGGGTAGTGCTTAAATAAAGGCTCACCTTTCGCCTTTTACCTTTCGCCTTTTACCTTTGTCATGTCCTGAAAAAAGTAGACACTTTATTGTTTGTTACTTGAGGTGTTAATAAGTCGGAAACTCGTAGAGTTTTCGACTTATTAACACCCTTTTCTTTTTTTGCTTCTTTTTTTCTTTTAAAATTTCCTGTTGCTTGTTAATAACTTAAGCAGCAATATGCACCTGCTGCGGGGTTGCTAAATTCAGTGACCAGTGTGGCCGGTCCGTATTATACGACCATATCGCTTCTTTTACTGCCTTTACCGCATTGCCCTCAGATGTAAAAGCTTCATCTAAGCCATATTCCTGCTTTAGAATGCCGTTTATCCGCTCGGCTGTAGCATTTTCATAACAATGGTTCGCCTCAGTCATGCTGATCTTTATTTTGGCCTTCTTCAGCAGCTTTACATAATCCTTACTGCAATACTGAATTCCGCGATCTGAATGATGAATCAGGTCTTTGGTATCCGGGCATTGCCTGATGGCCATTTTCAAAGCATTAATAGCTCCTTTTATCTTTAAACTATCCGATAAATGCCAGCCCACGATCTTCCGTGAGTAGGCATCTGTGATCAGGAACAGATACACAAAGTCATCCTTTGTTCGGATATAGGTAATATCCGAAACCCAACCCTGGTGCGCCTTATGCAGCAGTTTATCTTTCAACAAGTTCCTGTATACCCTAAAACGATGGTAAGAATCTGTCGTTGAGATATATTTACGACGCCTCTTTACCAATAAACCGTTCCGCGCCAACAACTCAAAGAACTTATCCCGGCCAAGCTTTATTCCCGCTTGCTTCAGATCACCCTTTAAAACGGAGTACAACTTCTTGCCTCCTATACGCGGGTGACGCCTACGTACATCATGTATAAGCGACAATACCAACTGCTCATTTAACAGTTTCTTATCCGCTGACTCTACGGCTTTATAATAACCACTCCTGCTTACTTCGAAATAGCTACATAGCTCACTTAGCGCGTATCGCTTCCGGAGGAATCCGATGCTGCTGTGCCAAACTTTTTTTTTAAATCTGTCCCGTATAGTTTACCTGCCTGCCTGATCACTTCCTCTGCGCAATCTCTTGACAAATAGGCATCTGCCAAAGCTAATTTTAACTTCTTGACCTCTTTCTCTAACTCCAACAGCCGGTCTTTCTCATCTTTCGTTTCCACTCTAATTACCGTATTTAATAAATGTTGTTTCCCTAATTCTTTAAGCCATTTGTTTATCGTCTCTGCCCCACCTATGCCATAACGACGATTTGCTTCTGAGATCTGCAGACCCTCCTGTTCAATCTCATTGACTACTTTTTGTTTAAAGCTAATACTGTACCGAATTACTTTTCGCTTACTTTTTGTCATTTTTCCTGATTATTTAAGTTAACTATACTGTCAACCTATTTCAGGACAAGACACTTTCGCCTTTACCCTTTCACCTTTACCCTTTCACCTTTACCCTTTCACCTTCAACCTCCTTACAGTCCCGAATAATAATCGTAGCCTTGCTCGGCCCAGTAATCGGGCGGGCGGCTATCGCTAAAAGTCATGGTGCCTATGCGTTTCAGGTTTTTGATGCCATATTTAACCGGGATGATGAGCCTTAAGGGCGCGCCGTGTTTTGGCGGCAGCGGCTGTTCATTTACCTCGTAAGCCAGCAGGGTTTGCGGGTGCATGGCGCTCGGCATATCAATACCCACGTAATATCCTTTATCGGGCGTTGCCAGGCCTACATATTGTAGTTTTGCCTGGTCGTCTAATTTAAAGTGACTGATAAAATCACTGAATTTTACGCCACCCCAATGCGATATCTGGTCCCAGCCCTCAACGCATTTAAAATCATAAACAATATCGGTTTTTGGCAGGGCTTTAATATCGTCAATAGAGATGTTCAGCACCTCGCCCGAGTGTTTTTTTACCTGCAACCGCCAGGCGGCTATATCTATTTTGCCTTCGCTGCCAATATCTTCATTATGGCGTACGTTTTTGGCGGCCATTTCTTTGGGGTAAGTTTTTACCAGGTTATTATTGCTGAATACCCTGCGGAAGGCAAGCTCGGTTTTGTTTAAAGCCCTACGTAAAGGGGCCCGCGCCCCCGCGGTTACGGTTGCCGTTTCTTCGGGCGAATTATATAGCCATTTCCACCCACCATACGCTGCTCCGGCTGCTATAAAAAAGGTGCCAAATGATATAAAATTACGGCGGCTTATTTTTTGCTCAACCGTAAGGGGTTTTTTAGGGCCTTTATTTTTTTTATTGAACGGGGTTTTCATCGGTTTGTGGGGTTGGGGTTTCGGTAATTGGTTCAGGATCTTTCACGGTGATAACTTCAAAGCCGGATATTACCGAGCGGAAATTATTCCAGCCGGCAAGTATCACCTGTATTATATGGATCAGGAAGAAAAATACATAGCCAATAGTTAGGGCAAAGTGAAGTATGCGGGCAAAATGATAGCCGCCGCAAAGCCAGGTTAAATAATAAAACTGCACCGGTTTGTAAATAGCCAGCCCTGTTATCAGCGAGCCAAAACCCATTACAATAATTGCAGTGTACGCAATGCGCTGCGCGGCATTATATTTGTTTTGAGGCGGCGCCATTTTGCGGATGTGCAGATCATGCAGCAGCACCAGCCAGGCTTCTTTAAATGATTTTTTTTGCGGCACCAGTTCGCGCCACTCGCCCGATATGATGGTGTACAGTACGTAAACCAGGCCGTTAAGCGCAAAAGCCCACATAAACAGGAAATGGAAGGCCATCCCCTCAGATAACCGGTGGGTTATATTAAAGGCATGGTAAAACCCCTGCGGAAAAAAGCTGAAAAAAGTATGCCCAAACAGGGTGATGCTGTACTCATCATTGGCCCAGTAAATAAGCATCCCGCTCCATATCATAATGGTGAGGATGGGAAAATTTACCCAGTGCGTCCAGCGCATGACCAGCGGGTGTTTTTCTTTTATTGTTTTCATTGAGTATTATGTTTGACTTTGGAAAATTAAAGTGTTGAATGTTCAAATGAGTGTCGGCTTGTGCGATTCCTTCCTTGGGGAAGGAGGAGGCAGGGGTTAAATCAGGCGTTCAGCACCATTCTGCTTGTCGCTCGTATAACCCCTCCCTGCCTTTGCGCTCATTGTCAGCCGCACCACTCCCATTGGGAGGGAATAAAAAAAACTTTCTGAAATTCCTTGTTTGTAATCCACAACCCGTTTGTGAACAACAAAGCTTTCTTTTTAATTATTTACTCGCACCCATATCAAAGCCCGATTTTGCCGCAGCCAATATAGCACCGTTGCCGGTGTTTTGTACAAAGCCAATAACCTCATAGCCGGCAGCGCTAAAACCATTTGGCAAAGCAATATTTGCTGTGCCGGCGCCAGCTGTGTTTAATGGTACGCTTTGTAGGTTACGTACTATTTGCACGTGCGATAATGTGCGGCCGCCGTTTTCGCCACGCTGCACTTTGGTTTGCCCGTTTTTTTGCACCAGGGCCAATAGTAATGTGGTGTTCTTGCCTGCACCTTCGGCCTTGTACTGCACGGCAATATGGCCAGCGTTATTTTGCGCGTTAAGCGTTAGGCCGCCCGCCGGGGCGGCACGTAAGCCGGCGCTAATAGCATTACGCAAAGTACCTTCTTCCGATCCTACAAATTCCTTATGCCCGTTAACCACTACCTGTGGCGTATAAACCGATTGCAGGTTTAGCCAGTTAGCATATTGGTTTTGGCGTTTCGAGTAATCGGCACTGCTAAAAGGATCTTTCCAGCCCAGGCGGTTCCAATAGTCAACGTGGAAAGCCAAAATGTAAACCGGCTTATCAGCGTCTTCCTTCTGTATCCGCGCCACCAGCTCATCGGCCGGCGGGCAGCTGGAGCAACCCTCGGATGTAAAAAGCTCAATTACTGCAAATCCGTTGCCTGTAATTTCCCGATGTCTTTTGTTTGCTGCGCTATCGGAGATAGTAAATGCCAACGTTGCCAAAACCGTTACTGTAAGGCCGGCAGCGATAGCCAATATTTTAAATCGTTTCATAATCTTTATCAGTTTGATATACGTTTTTATGGCTTAGTCGGCTTGTTTTGGATATCCTTACAAAAAATTATTTTTTATTTGGCAGGCCCTATTGCAGGCAAATAAATGCGTAATTGAAATATAATCAACAGGATATATGTAAATTTAAGCAATTATAAACCGGTTTCGGGCAAGTAAAAAAAGCAATATTTTATTGTAAGGATTGGACGGCATAAACGACTAATAGAATAAAGGTTTTATGAAAATACTTATTTAATGGCTGCTGATAACCAACTTTTAAACCCCAGGCTTTGGGTTGAAACCCATGCCGATTATCTGTATGGCTATACGCTGTCGCGATTGAACGACGAAGAACTGGCTAAAGACCTGGTGCAGGAAACTTTTTTGGCCGCTTTACAAAGGGCCGATAAGTTTGAAGGCAAAAGCTCCGAACGTACCTGGCTAACAGCTATCCTTAAAAACAAAATCATTGATGTTTACCGGAAAAAATCATCGGGCTTAAAAAACACCGATGTTAAACAGGCCGAAGAGGAACAGCAGGATTTTTTTGACGAAGACAACGGGCATTGGAATAAGGCCTACCAGCCAAAGCCTTTTGGTATTGAAGACCATGACCCATTGGCAGGCAAGGAGTTTAACAGCATATTACAAAAGTGCATGCAAAAACTCCCCTCTCTTTGGATGGCTGTTTTTACCATGAAACATATTGATGATGCCAATACAGATATTATTTGCAGCGAGCTTAAAGTTACACAGGCCAACTTTTGGGTAATTATCCACAGGGCCAAATTGAACCTGCGTGCCTGCCTTCAAAAAAACTGGGTTTAAAAAATTAGCTATATGAGTCCACTAAAACATATTATATACAATTGCAGGCAGGCTACATTTTTGATTGAAAAAAAACAATACAAAAAATTAAGCTTCCGCGAATTTATCGAGCTGCGCATCCACCTGGCGGGATGCTCGGTTTGTACATTGTATAACAAGCAAAGCCGAGTTATTAACCAAATGGTGCAGCAGCTTTTTCATGACTCGATGAAAAACGAAGGGGCACATCTTGATGAGGGTTTTAAAAAAGACCTGCAACACCGTATTGACGAGGAACTGAATAAAAATTGAAATACTTTGTAAGGTATCATTAAGCCGCCCGACTAAGGTTGAAATGTTGGTATAAAACAACATGAAAACTAAAAATCAAAGTATGAAAACAATTATTTCAGGCGCATTGGCAGCAACAGTAGTTGCACTATGTTTAACCCTTAACGTGCAGGCTAAATCATTAACTCCGGCAAATTTAAAAGCACCGGTTACCGCAGTAAGCGATACCGGCAAAATGGCCAAGGGCAAAATGAAAATGGCTAAAATGGAAAAGAAAAAAATGGCCAAAATGGAAAAAAGCAAGATGAAGATGGATAAAATGAAAAAAGACACAGCAGGTAAAATGTAACCTGGTTTTGGTTTGTTGATCGTTTAGAGGGAGGTGATGCTCCCTCTTGTTTTTTAATCCTATTTTATAATTCTTAATTAATTCAATGATGAAAAAATACATTTTAATGTTAGTGCTTGCTTTTGCGGGCTTACAACTTCGGGCGCAAACAGGGCTTAATAAAGGGGACGACGCCCCCGTTTTTAGCACTACCGATAATGCGGGCAAAGCCGTTGATTTGAAAGCTTTATTAAAGGCGCATAAATCTGTGGTGTTGTTTTTTTATCGTGGCGAATGGTGCCCTTATTGTAATAAACACATTGCCCAATTGCAGGATTCTTTACAACTGCTGAGTGCAAGGGGAGCCTACGTAATTGCGGTAACTCCCGAAACTAAGGAAGGGATTGGCAAAACCGTCCAAAAAACACTTGCGTCATTTTCGATAGTGCAGGATAAAGGGTACACCATTATGAAAGATTATAAGGTTAATTATGTACTTGATGATGCCACCGTAGCTAAATACAAAGGCTTTGGCCTTGATTTAAATGTAAGTAACGGCAATACCGACCATGTACTGCCGGTGCCTGCTACCTATGTAATTAATCAATCGGGAAAAATTGCTTTTGTACATTTTAATAAGGATTATACCAGGCGGGCATCAATAAGCGATATTATGCGGGCTTTGTAATGGCAACGCTGATTGGCAGGTCATGGATAGACAGTAAACGTATCTAATGGCTTATAAAATGAGCTTATGGCGCCGGGAAGATAAAAGCATAAAATGACGCCCGATCCAGATGCCGAAGGGCCCCTTTTATCTGGTATAAACAGGCACAAATATTTGGATGCGCCTAAATTACGCGCTCAGTTTAGTGTTAACCATGATTAAATATAAAATATTGACTATCAAATATTTATAAATATTTTATCTGAAATATGTTAAGTTATGTTAACCCAATTAGATGCGTTTGACCCGTCCTGAAATAACTATACAGATTTGTGAGTTAATCCTGTAAACACTATACAGGTTCTTTTTTTAAAGATAAAGTTAAATAACTTGTTGTTTGTTTGTTGTGTTGGAATGTGGGAAACTCCTTCAGTTTTCCATATTTCAACACGTTTTTCTTTTTTTGCTTCTTTTTTTCTTTTTGCTGAACCTCCTCTTTTTGTTGATAACTCATCTGTCAGGCGGGTATGGCCAGCGGCTTTTCCTTCTCCCATTTGCCCGGGTATTCCTTCCAGCGTTTTTTCAGTACATCACCTTGTTCATGCGCCTGGCAAGGCGTCAGGTAGTCACAGCTTCCATGGGGCCTCAATTCGTTGTATGCCTTAATACTGCTATCGATCTTTTTATAAGTCTGCTCAAAGTTAACCGGGCTGATGTACAGGTCGAACTCCCCCTTGATGATGCCATTCATTCGTTCGGCCAGTGCATTCTCATACGGGTCACCCCGTTCAGTCATACTGATGGAAATAGTTTCGTTCCCAAGCAATTCCACATAATCCTTAGAGCAGTATTGGGACCCTCTGTCAGAGTGATGGGTAAGGGTTTGCCCGCTGTAACTGCGGACATCCAGGGCCATCTGTAAGGCCGCTATAGGCCCCAGCGCCAGCATATCCAGGCGGAAACAATAACCCATGATCTTACGTGAAAATGCATCTGTTATCAGTGACAGGTAGCCCCATTGGTTTTGCACCCGAATGTAAGTTATATCGCTTACCCAAAGTTCCTCCGGCCGTATAATATGCATTTCCTTTACCAGGTTGGCGTACTTATGCATCCAGTGCCGGGAATCGGTGGTGATTGCTTTTCGTTTACGCTGCCTGATCAGCAGCTTATGAGCGTCAAGCAAGTCAAACAGGTAGTCCCTGCCGATTTCTATATGATGAGAAGCCAGTTGCGGCTTAAGCAGATAAAGCATCTTTCTTGTCCCTAACCGGGGTAAAGGCTTCCTTATTTCATGAACAAGCTGCAGGATAATTTCCTCTTTGATAGAGTCATCCTGGTTTCTCCATAAGTGATCATAGTGCGCATGGCGGGTTTTGCCAAACAGTCCGCATAGAAACGCCCAGCTTAAATGCGCGTAATCCTGCTTCATTATCATGACTGCCTGGCCCCAGCTTTTTTTCTGATCTTGATCTTAAACTGATCCTCTGCTACATCAATAAGGGTATTTAAGGCACTGATCTTTAGCTGTGCATATTCCAAAGCCTTTTTTAAAGCTTCCGTTTCCGGGTCCGGCACACCAGACTGCCCTTCAGCTTTATCCTTCATCTCAAACTTTTCATGAACCGCAAGTTCGGCATTTTCTTTCAACGAGGCCTTAAGCCATTTATTTAACGTTTCTCCACTTAGTCCGTATGACTTCCTCGCTGCATAAGGTTTCAGAATGCCTTGCTCAACCTGGCGGACGACGGATCTTTTTTCTATGTCGCTTAAATGATATCCCCGCTGTTTTTCCTGGTACTCTTTCGAGCCGCGGTCGCGCATCCATTTACTCAGAGATGCCCGCGACATGCCATACTGATAGGCTATCACGCTCCGCGGAGTCCCTGATTCTATCAATTTTATGATCTCATTCCGTAGGCTGCTTTCAAAGTGACATCGCTTAGTAAGGCGAATCTGACTCGCTTTTTGTTCCGATTCTTCTTTCATACACTTTCTTTTAGTGTATAGTTATTTCAGGACGAGTCACGTTGACCCTGGTGTAATCGGGGAGTCTTGTTTAAATTTCAATAAGGCTCCCTATATTTACCAAACCATGAAAAAACTACTACTACTAATTGCATTACTATATAGTACGACAGTGTTTGCCCAGGAAAAGCTTAATCAAACGCAAAAGTTTAGCATTACCGGGCTGGTTGTAAAAGAATCAGTTATCACTATTGATTCCATTATGCAATACAAAGTGCAGGATATTGGCGAAATGAATGTGACCAATCACTTAGGTGAATTTAAACACAAGGACGAACAGCTGAAAGGCGTTTTACTGAAAGATATTTTAAGCCACACTGCATTTAAAACCACCGGCCCCAAGCTGCTGAGTACTTTTTATTTTGTTTGCCAGGGTATCGATGGCTACAAAGTGGTTTACTCATGGAACGAGCTATACAATACCGAAGTAGGCAATCATGTTTTTATACTTACAGAAAAGAATGGTATAAAAGCCGATAAGATGCCCGAAAGCCTGCAAATGAGCTCGGCTGCCGATTTTAAAACCGGCCGGAGGTATTTACATAACCTGGATAAGATCATTGTAAAGCAAGCCGAATAAACCCATGTTCGACCGGATTAACCATACCAACTATCACCAAATTTGTGATGAGCTTGCTTTAGCCGATCCTGATCTGGCTGATGTCATTAGCGCATACGGCTATCCGCCGCTTTGGTCGCGGCCCAACACGTTCGAAACCCTGGTGCATATTATCCTGGAGCAACAGGTTTCGCTGGCCTCGGCGCTATCCGCATTAAACAAAATGCGAGAGCGGGTACAGAAGATTACCCCGGCGAGGGTGCTATTACTTACCGACGAGGAATTTAAAGCATGTTACTTTAGCCGGCAAAAAACCAGCTATACCAAATACCTGGCCGAAGCTATCATCAGTGGCCAGATGGATTTAGTAGCCCTTGAACAATTACCTGACGACGTTATCCGCGCTAAACTAACCGCCCTGAAAGGCATCGGTAACTGGACAGCCGATGTATACCTGATGTTTGTGCTGCAGCACGCCAATGTATTCCCCATTGGCGACCTTGCCGCGGTGAATGCCTTAAAGCGGGTAAAAAAACTGCCAAAAGATGCGACCAGGGAAGAAGTGCTTGCCGTGGCCGAACGATGGGCGCCATATAAAACCGTGGCAAGCATGTTGTTATGGCATTATTATCTATCGGCGTCGAAGGGGAAATAAACACATTGTACAGTCGGCTCGCCACCATGCAATAAACGTCATCCCCCTTCAGAATTTTTAAAAATTCGCAACTCAGGATTACAAAAAGATCGTTTTCAAAATACTTTAGGAGTAACAAGATGAACTTCCCACACTTTGTTGGCCGAAGTCCGTCCGGTTCAAGCAGATCGCTATTATCTATGGCGTTATTATCTATCGGCGTCGAAGGGGAAATAAACACATTGTACAGTCGGCTCGCCACCATGCAATAAACGTCATTCCCCCTTCAAAATTTCGCAAAAATTCGCAACTCAGGATGACAAAAAGTTCGTTTTCAAAATACTTTAGGAAGTAACAAGATGAACTTCCCACACTTTGTTGGCCGAAGTCCGTCCGGTTCAAGCAGATCGCTATTATCTATGGCATTACTAAAAATATTAACCTAAATTTGCTAATATTTTTATCAAAATGAATTCAGAGATACTGATTATTGCCTCGGTTGTTATACTGCTGATAGCCGTTTTGCTGTTTATTAAAAAACCCAAAGCCATTGAGTTGATCTCGGCAGACGATTTGAACCGGCTGCGCTCAGAGAGCGACCAGCTTAAAATTGCTTTGGCCAAAGCCGAAGAAAAAGCCAGCGGCCTGGCGGGCGAAAAAGAAAACATTACCCAATTTTTAAAGGACGAGAAAAACCGGCTGCTGGACGAGTTACTATACGAACGTACCCAGTTAGCCGCTGCCAATAAATCGTTGGAGAACGCCCGCGCGTACTATACCTCGCAGCAGGAAAAAATGCAGGAGCAAAAAGTGGAGATAGAACAAATCCGCACGCAGTTCCAGCGGGAGTTTGAAAATGTGGCCGAAAAACTGCTGAAAGAAAAATCAAAAGAGTTTATTGATGTAAACCGCAACAATCTCGACCAGATTTTGAATCCGCTTAAAGAAAACCTGAAAGCTTTTGAAGATAAGGTAGAGAAAGTTTACAATATGGAAGCCGCCGAGCGCAATACCCTGAAAGGCGTAATAACTCAACTAATGGACCTGAACAAACAGATAAGTGACGAGGCGCAGAATTTAACCAGGGCGCTTAAAGGCGACAACAAAAAGCAGGGCAACTGGGGCGAAGTGATTCTGGAGCGGGTGCTGGAGAGGTCGGGCCTGGTGAAAGACCAGGAGTACCGCATACAGGCTGCCATGCAGGCCAATGACGGCACCCGCTATCAGCCCGATGTAATTATCGACCTGCCGGATGAAAAACACCTGGTTATCGACTCTAAGGTTTCGCTGATAGCTTACGAAAGGCTGATAAGCGCCGAAACCGAAGAAGACCGTAAGCTATTTGCCAAAGCGCATGTAGAATCAATTAAAAACCATATCGGTGGTTTATCGGCCAAAAAATATCACGACCTGTATAAAATAAACTCGCCCGATTTTGTACTGCTTTTTGTGCCGATAGAATCGTCGTTCAGTATAGCTGTGCAGCTGGATGGCGAGCTGTTTAACTATGCCTGGGATAAAAAAGTGGTGATAGTAAGCCCATCTACCCTGCTGGCTACCCTGCGCACTATTGCCAGCATGTGGAAACAGGAGCGCCAAAACCGTAACGTATTGGAGATAGCCCGCCTTAGCGGCGATATGTACGATAAATTTGTGGGCTTTTTAGGCGATATGGATAACATTGGCAAAAACATTACCTATACCCAAAATGCCTATAACAGCGCGGTAAATAAACTATCAGACGGCCGCGGAAACCTGACCACCACAGCCGAAAAAATCAAAAAGCTGGGCGCAAAAGCCGATAAAAAAATTGACAACAAGTATTTGGGGGAGGAGAGCTGAAAGCCGAAGGCTAAAAGCGCAAAGCCGAAGGCAGAAGCGAAAGGCAGAAAAAAAATAAGCAAATTCCGCCTGGGCGCTCCGGCTTTAGGCCTTCGGCTTTGCGCTTTCAGCTTACGAAAAAATCCACCCCGTAACAGAAGGTGGATTTTTTTGATATATATATGTTGAAACTTTGCCCGTAACCGGGAAACTTAGTTGGTCATTTTAGCGATATTGAAGCTCTCGAAGGCCATTTTTTGATTGTATTCGTTGGCAATGCCTTTATAATTAATCAGGTCGACGATGGTACCGATAAAACAAAAGCCTGCGGTAAAAAAGTATACAATGCCCATTCCAATCTGGTCGGTCATAAAACGTTGAATACCTGATACACCAAGGAAACCCGCAAGTGTAGCTAACAAAATATCCTGGGGGTTGCGGCGTTTGCTGGCGTAAACACCCATAAAATAACGTTGCTGGTTTTCGGTTAAAGCGGCGGTGGCCTGTTGTACAAAAGAAAATTCTTCAGGAGTCATTCCGTCGAACATCATATATGAATTTGGGTAAGTGCTCATTTTAGTAATGATTAAAGTTTGTGTTTGTTTTGATGATATAAAGGTACATCAGTACATAAAAAACACCTACGGGATATAGGTTAGCAGGGCTAACAAGTCGGTGAAACCGTAGGTTTTAGCGGTGAAAAAGAGCCTCACCTAAATCCTCTCCAAAGGAGAGGACTTTAAAAAGCAGATTGGTTTCCTTTGCAAGTCAAAAGCCCTCTCCTTTGGGGAGGGTTGGGTGAGGCCTTGCCAAAACATATATCCTATGAAATATCACCAGCACGGCCGGTATGCCCAGCCAATGCGCATGAAATGAATTGGAAATTTGCCCGTGAAACAGGTAGATAATGGAATGCCCCAAACCGCAGCCGGGGCACCAGGTTATCCCCATCAATTTTAAAGGGCACAATGTAAAGTGCGATGTGGCCTGTGGCGAGGTAAACGCCAGGCACAGCATTGCGGTAATCCAGAAAATGAGTTCAAAATAGTTGCGAAAAAGCCGTTTAATCAACCTTGTTTGATTTATTGGTAAACAGTAAAGATACCGCAAACGCCAATAAAACGCCAACTAACAAAGCACCAAAGATGCGGCCGGATGATTCCTTAAGGATATCATTCATGGATACACCACTGTAGCTAACATATAAAATCGTGGCAAAAACGGTTACAATACCGCCGGCAATCAATATTTTAAAGCTTTGTATCAGCGCTTCAAAAAATCCCATCTGGCCGTTACAATCATTTTGGCGATAACTATAAATGCCAATTAATAAGCCAATGGCCGGGATAATAAACGAAAAGTATTCAAGCGTGGCTACTTTGTCGCCGGTTGGTGTAATTCCCGAGGCGTGCATAACATACATCCAGATTCCGCTTAATATGCCAATAATAACGCCCCAAATAATTGCATTCTTCATGATATATAAATTTTGGTTTAAAAAATTTAGGTTGAGCTACGGGAGAAATAATACCCTAATTTATCATTAAAAAGTAAATAAGCCATCATATTGTTTGCATTGTTTTATACTATTTATAGCTGTTTATTTAAAAAGGCTTTTTTGCTTACATTTGCAGCAGTTTGAACATCCGTGATATATTAGATAGGTATAAAGCTGATGACCGGATTAAAGCATTAGCGCTTGCGCTTAATGCGTCAAAAAATCCAAGGGTACAGCTGCGTGGTTTAGTCGGATCGAGTGATGCGGCCATGGCGGTAGCATTATATTTTTTGCAGCACAAGCACATGGTGTTTGTGTTGCCCGAGCGCGAGGAAGCCGGGTATTTTCAGGCCGACCTGGAAAACCTTACAGGGAAAGAAGTATTGCTTTTCCCCTCATCATACCGCAAACCATTTGAATTTACCCAGCCCGACAGCAGCAATGTACTGGCACGTGCCGAAGTACTCAACGAACTTAACCATGCTTCGGAATTTGGCCAGCTGATAGTTACCTACCCCGAGGCCCTGGCCGAAAAGGTGATTGACCGGGCATCCCTCGAAAAAAACACCCTTGAAATTGCAGTAAGCAATAAACTCAGTATCGAGTTCATCAACGAGTTTTTAATTGAGTACGATTTTGAGCGCGTTGAATTTGTGTACGAGCCGGGGCAGTTTTCTGTGCGTGGCGGCATTGTAGATATCTTTTCATTCTCGCACAACCTGCCTTACCGGGTGGAGTTTTTTGGCGATTTTATTGAATCTATCCGCACGTTCGAGATTGAAAGCCAGCTGTCTGTAGAGCAGGTAAAAACTATTACCATTGTGCCCAATGTACAATCTAAATTTTTAACCGAGAGCAATATCTCGCTGTTGGAATATGTAGAGCCGGGCACCCAGGTTTGGATTAAGGATGTACAGTTTACATTGGATATCATTCAAAGTGGCTTTAAAAAGGCTACCAATTTGTGGAAAGCATTATCTGCAGACGAAAAAAACCAAAACCCGGATTGGATTGATCCTAAATTTGGCTTCACCGACGAGAAACTGATTGCCGACCAGCTGTTTGATTTCCCGGTTGTGGAGTTTGGGAAACAGTTTTTTTATCAGCCAAGCGCATCAATCAATTTTGACATGCGCCCGCAGCCGTCATTCAATAAAGATTTTACGCTGCTGATCCATAACTTTAAAAATAACGAAGCGGAAAAGATTGAAAATTTTATCCTCACCGATTCATCGCGCCAGGTTGAGCGTTTATATGCCATACTGGATGATTTGGATAAAACGGTAAAATTTACCCCAATAAGTATCTCAATCCGCGAAGGTTTTGTTGACCACGAGCAAAAGCTGGCATGCTACACAGATCACCAGATTTTTGATCGTTATTATAAATACAAGCTCAAAAAAGGCTATCAGCGCTCGCAGGCCATCACCCTAAAGGAACTGCGCGACCTGAAGCCAGGCGATTACGTTACCCATATTGATCACGGCATAGGCAAATATGCCGGGCTGGAAAAAGTGGAGGTAAACGGCAAGCAACAGGAAATGATCCGCCTGATTTATGCCGATAACGATCTATTATATGTAAACATCAATTCGCTAAACCGAATTAGCAAATACAGTGGGAAGGAAGGCACCGTTCCACGCATGAACAAGCTGGGAACCGATACCTGGGAGCGCCTGAAGAAAACAACAAAAAAAAAAGTTAAAGATATAGCCCGCGACCTGATTAAGCTTTACGCCCTGCGCAAAGCCCAACATGGCAATGCCTTTTCGCCCGATAGCTACCTGCAAACCGAACTGGAAGCCTCCTTTTTGTACGAGGATACTCCCGACCAGGAAAAAGCCACCGCCGACTTTAAAAAAGATATGGAATCGCCGCATCCTATGGACAGGCTGATTTGTGGCGATGTGGGCTTTGGCAAAACTGAAGTAGCCGTTCGTGCTGCCTTTAAAGCTGTTGCCGATAGCAAGCAGGTGGCCATATTGGTACCTACCACCATTTTAGCGGCCCAGCACTACAAAACATTTACCGATAGGCTAAAAGGATTCCCGGCCAATATAGATTACATTAACAGGTTTAAAACCAGCAAGCAGATTAAAGATACTTTAGAGAAGCTCAAGGACGGCAAGGTAGATATCATTATAGGTACCCACCGCCTGGTAAGCAAGGATGTAAAGTTTAAAGACCTGGGGCTGATGATTATTGACGAGGAGCAAAAGTTTGGTGTAAGCACCAAAGAGAAGCTGAAGCAAATGCGAGCCAATGTAGATACACTTACGCTTACGGCTACACCGATACCACGCACCCTGCATTTTTCGCTAATGGGCGCAAGGGATTTATCCATTATATCAACACCACCACCCAACAGGCAGCCGGTAGTTACCGAGTTGCATGTATTTAACGATAAACTGATAAAAGAAGCTGTTGAGTTTGAAATTGAGCGCGACGGCCAGGTTTTCTTTATCCATAATCGCGTTGCCGATTTGCCGCAATTAGGTGGCATGATTCACAAACTGGTACCTAAAGCCCGGATAGGTATTGCCCACGGCCAGTTGGAGGGCGATGCGCTTGAGGATGTGATGCTGAAATTTGTGAACCACGAGTACGATGTGTTAGTGGCTACTACCATTATTGAGGCCGGCCTGGATATCCCGAACGCCAATACTATTATCATCAACTACGCCCATATGTTTGGCCTGAGCGATTTGCACCAGATGCGCGGCCGCGTAGGCAGGAGCAACAAAAAAGCTTATTGCTACCTGCTAAGCCCGCCACTGTCAACCCTCACCAGCGAGGCCCGCAAGCGCCTTAGCGCCATTGAGGAGTTTAGCGACCTGGGCAGCGGTTTTAACGTAGCCATGCGCGATTTGGACATCCGCGGCAGCGGAAATCTTTTAGGGGCAGAGCAAAGCGGCTTTATTGCCGAAATAGGCTTCGAGATGTACCATAAAATTTTGGACGAAGCCATCCAGGAATTAAAGGACGATGAATTTAAAGGCGTATTCCCGGATGATAAGCCACGCCCATATATTTCCTTCACCCAGATAGATACCGACCAGGAGATCCTGATCCCGGATGAATATGTTACCAATTTGTCCGAGCGTTATAATTTATACACCGAGCTATCCAAACTGGAGCGGGAAGTTGAACTATCGGCCTTTCAGCAGCAATTGCATGACCGTTTTGGGCCTATACCGCCACAGGTACATGACCTGCTGAATACCATGCGCCTGCAATGGATGGGCAAGGCTATCGGTTTTGAAAAAATTTCGTTAAAAAAGAATGTGCTGCGCGGGTACTTTATCACCAATCAGCAATCATCCTACTTTGAAACCGAAGCATTCCACAATGTGCTGGCTTTTGTACAGGCCAACCCAAGGCGTACTAATTTAAAAGAAGTTAAAAACACACTAAGGTTAAGTGTTGAAGGTGTGCATAGTATTGACCAGGCGCTGGTGTTTTTGAATGAGATGGCGGGGTTGGTTGGGGTGTAACCAACAAGTCTTGTCTATATAATTTGCTGGAAATCTGGCTTCACCGCCGTTGCTGCTTTTCCTGTTTGCAGCTTTTTCATTTGGCACGTACAATCCATCGGTTAAATAACTTTTAGTTATCGGACATTGCATAATGTGATGAAAATTCGGGCATTTGATTATGGAGTTTTGCCATGTCAAAAAGAAGAAACATGAACATACAACCGTCATTAATCTCGCCAACAGGGTTCATTTTGAACACCAGTGAAAATATCCGGAGAGTCATTTTTATAACCTGCATCCTCCTTTGTATTACACCTTATATTAGCCCGGCCTTAGCGTTGGTTATGGGCCTGGCTGTTGCCCAGTTCACCGGGCACCCTTATTTACACATAAATCATAAGGCCACACACCTGCTCTTACAAATTTCTGTAGTGGGTTTAGGTTTTGGCATGAATGTACATAGCGCCTTACAGGCTGGGAACGAGGGCATATTATTCTCTATAGCTTCTATCACATGTACATTTATATTTGGCCATTTTATAGGAAAATGGTTAAACATTGAAAAGAAAACATCTTATCTTATATCTTCAGGTACCGCCATATGCGGCGGAAGCGCTATTGCAGCTATATCGCCCGTGATTAAGGCCGAAGAGAAGCAAATATCCGTTGCCCTTGGTTGTGTATTTATCCTCAATTCGGTAGCCCTGTTTGTTTTTCCGGCAATAGGGCATCACTTTAACCTTACTCAAACGCAATTTGGCTTATGGTGCGCTATTGCGATACATGACACCAGCTCGGTGGTTGGCGCTGCGGGTAAATATGGTAGCCATGCGGTGGAAGTGGCCACCACGGTAAAACTTACAAGGGCTTTATGGATTATACCGGTTGCTTTTATGTCGGCCTTTATTTTTAAAAACAAGTCAAAAAAAGTTAGCATTCCTTATTTCATTGCCTTATTTGTACTGGCAATGGTCGCTAATACTTATATCCCGGTTATAAAGCAGGTTCGTCCGTATATAATTACGATTGCCAAAGCCGGCTTAACACTCACGTTATTCCTTATCGGCGCCGGATTATCCGGAAAAGTACTTGCTTCTGTTGGCTTCAGGCCGCTACTTCAGGGTGTCGCCCTATGGGTTATCATTTCTGTTACTGCATTGTATGCGGTTACGAACCTGGCTTAATTTAGTGAAGCGCTTGTAGATTTAATCATTGGGGTTGATGATGTTCCTGTTTGTTTTTATAACTAACTTTATATCAGCCTGTAAATTTAAAATCTACTTATGAAAAGGAATAAATTCATTGCCGCTGTTTTGACATTTGCCGCGGTTCCGTTTGCACCGTTTGCGGCCATTATCTCAAAGAAAAGCTTAATCCGCGTTAACAAGGGCTTTAAAATACAGGCCGGCGAAGGCCGGATACATGGGCATATTAAATTAAAAGGGGTAAACTCAAATATTTTGGATGTGAAGATATCCGGGAAAGATACCGATGGCGAATTGGCTATTTTTGAGCAAACCAGCTTGTCGCAGGGCAGAGGAACGCCATTGCATATCCACCCTACACAGGATGAAATATTTTATGTATTGGAAGGATCGTATTTTTTTAAGGTAGGCGAGGATAAATTTCATTTAACTACTGGCGAAAGCATCTTTTTGCCAAAGAATGTGCCGCATGCCTGGACCCAGGTAAGCGACAAAGGAAGGATGACGGTAACTTTGCAACCAGCCGGTAAGCTTGAAGAGTTTTTTGTGGCCATGCAATCGCTTGATCATGAACCATCGGACACCGAGCTTGCAAAAATTTTTTCCGATCACGAAATGCAGTTGCTCGGCCCCCCGCTTAAGGTTGAATAGGTTAGCATTCAAAAGCGGTAATATCTGCAGCTATTAGTGCAAAATAAGCTCAAAAGCCAGCCCCGGGATATACTCAACAAGTTGAAAAGTAATTGAACTTATCGGGAAACAAGGCCCAAAAATGCTTTGTTTTCCAGAAAACGGAAACCAAAATCGTTAAAACCCTGTTTTTGCCATTTTAAATCGCTTAGAACTATTGGCATAGCTATTGAATTGTTAGCAATGTTCTTTCATAGTTAAACGAATTTTTCTCATAAAGTTAGTTAGGCCGTTCAACCAAACAATTAACTTTGCCTTATCCATATCTGACCCATGAACTTAACTTATCAAATAAGGCTTTTCAGCCACCTTAATGTTAATGAACTATACCAACTACTCCGCCTGCGCAGCGAAGTGTTTGTGGTAGAACAAAACTGCGTGTTTTTGGACCAGGATAATAAAGACCAGCAATGCTATCATCTTTTATTGTACGCCGACGGCAAGCTGGCAGCTTACAGCCGGCTGGTTCCTGCTGGCATATCATACCCTGAAGTTTCTATAGGGCGGGTTGTTACTTCGCCGGCTTTCAGGGGAACCGGTCTTGGCAGGAAAATTATGGAACTTGCTATTCAAAGCTGCTATGATGTGTTTGGCCCGGCAGCTATCCGCATTGGCGCGCAAACTTACGCCCTTTCGTTCTACCAGTCGCTCGGCTTTGTTTCGGAAGGCGAGGTGTATGACGAAGATGGTATTGAGCATATTGAAATGGTGCGGAGTTTATCCAAATAACTTTAAACCCGGCACCTGGCAGGGATAGTTAGCTGTTCAACACGGCAAATGAAATAACATTTTTATAATTGTTTAAACAACAATCATAAAAGAGCGGGGAAGCGTTGCTGTTATTGTAGTTTTATATGTTATAAATGCATCAAATTTTTATTTATCCTAAAAAGATATATATTTGTTAATAATTGTTAAAAAAACAATTATTAATTATCAACCTCAAAAATTAAACCTGATGTTTTTTAAGCGTATTTTGCCTGCAATATGCCTGGCACTGTTGTTTGTTGCCCATTTGGCCCATGGCCAGGGAGCCCCCGTATTGAGTGTAAAAAAAGCCCAAACCTTAGCTGCAAATGCGAAACTTGGTAAGCCAATCAGCAAAGATCTTTTTGGCGTTTTTTTTGAAGACCTGAGTTACGCGGCCGATGGCGGACTTTACGCCGAACTGATACAGAACAGATCATTCGAGTACAGCGCGAGCGACAGGAAAACATGGAACCCCCTAACAGCCTGGGAGTACACCACCGAAGGATTTGGTTACGGCACAATATCTGTAGAAACGGCAAAACCCCTGCACTTCAATAATCCGCACTATGTGTTGCTAAATATCGACGACGCCGGCCAGCAAGGCGTTGGCATTACCAATGCCGGGTATGATGGTATCTGTATCAAAGCTGGCCAAAAATATGACTTCTCTGTATACGTAAGGCAAATTTCGGCCAAACCTGTGGCCATGCAGGTGGAGCTGCGCGGAGACAATGGCGCAGTATGCGGTACATTTTCATTCCAAACCCAGGCTGGGGCGTGGAAAAAATACACGGGAACCATTACTGCCACAGCAAGCTCCGATTCGGCAAGGCTTACGATACTTGCCAGGCAGCGTTCGGTTTTAGCTATCGATGAAGTTTCTCTTTTTCCGCATAATACTTTTAAAAATGAAACCAACGGGCTGCGGGCCGATCTTGCCCAGGCCATAGCCAATCTTCAGCCCAAGTTTCTCCGTTTTCCGGGTGGCTGCCTGGTACACGGCGATGGCATTAATAACATATACCGCTGGAAAAACACCATCGGCCCTGTCGAGCAACGGGTTCAACAGCGCAACATCTGGAATTACCATCAAAGTACAGGCCTTGGCTTTTATGAATATTTTAGGTTTTGCGAGGATATTGACGCCAAACCACTGCCGGTATTGGCGGCCGGGGTAAGCTGCCAAAATTCGGGCGGAACCTGGAAGATTGGCGGAACCGGGCAAAAAGGACTCTCCCTGGCCGCAATGAAAGGCTATATTCAGGATGTGTTGGACCTGATAGAATACGCCAATGGGCCCACTACATCGGTTTGGGGCGCTAAACGGGCTGCCGCAGGCCATCCAAAACCTTTTGGCCTGCAATATGTGGGTATTGGTAATGAGGACAAACAAACCAACGATTTCAGGGACCGCTTTAAAATGATATATGATGCCGTACGCGCAAAACATCCCGAAATTACTATCGTAGGCACAGTAGGCCCCGCGCCATCGGGTGAAGATTATGACCTTGGCTGGAAGTTTGCCGACCAGCTATCGGTACCTGTTGTTGACGAACATTTTTACGAAAAGCCCGAATGGTTCCTGAAAAACAGTAGCCGGTATGACAGCTACCGCCGTCCAAAATCAAAGGTGTACATTGGTGAATATGCATCATGGGGCAACACCCTCATTAACGCGCTTTCGGAAGCCGCTTTTATGACCAGCCTTGAGCGTAACGGCGATATTGTGCAAATGGCGTCTTACGCGCCGCTGCTGGCCAATCTTAAGCATACCTCATGGAATCCCAACCTCATCTACTTTGATAACAAAACCCTGGTGCCTACGGTAAATTACTATGTCCAGCAATTATTTGCGGTTAACCAGGGCGATGTATACATTCCCGGTATTATATCACTTAACCGGCCCGGCGCCCGTGCCGACTCGACCCTGGCTGCATCATGCGTGCAAAACAGCGAAACCGGCGATGTTATTTTAAAAATAGTGAACGCCGGCCCACAGGCTGCAACTGCCATGGC